>JBBQLQ010000172.1:0-6781 GCA_038328055.1 Burkholderiales bacterium | reverse complement strand
TGGTACGCCAGCCGTGGCCACACACTTGTTAAGTAACCCCGACGCTTATTTGACTCCAGTGGGCAGTTTTTTGCGAAAAAGCAGTCTTGATGAATTGCCACAACTCTGGAGCATCATCAAAGGCGATATGAGTTTTGTCGGGCCCCGGCCCGCCCTTTTTAACCAGCATGACCTGATTGACTTACGCACCCGCAGCCATGTTCACACCCTGATTCCTGGGCTGACAGGTTGGGCGCAAATCAATGGTCGGGATGAGTTGCCCATACCAGAAAAAGTGGCACTTGATATTGAATATCTGCATCGACAGACGTTCTGTCTCGATATAAAAATCATATTCCTGACCGCGTTGAAGGTTTTAAGAAGAGATAATGTTTCCCACTAAAAAACACTTTTAAAGTGTGCCCAGGGATTTATCCACTTTTATTGACAGGTGTTAACAATGACCAGTTTGATCGACATTCAAAACCAGATCGCCGTGCTGCAAAAGCAGGCTGAAGAAATCAAAGCCCAGGAGTTCAGCAAAACTGTGCAAGAGATACTTGCCAAAATGCAAGCCTTTGGCATCACCGTTGCGGATTTGCAAGGCGGCAAAGGTAGCGCGCGCAAATCAGCGACCAAGTCTGTCAAATCGGGCAATCCGGCCCCCGCCAAGTTCATGGGCCCCAACGGCGAAACCTGGAGCGGCCGTGGCTTGATGCCGCGCTGGCTGGCCGCGCTGGTAGCCCAGGGCCAATCCAAAGCAGACTTTGCCATTAAGGCGTAAATCAGGTTCAAGGCCAACGAATGCAAAGCCGGGTTCTGGAGTGGCCGCGCGCCGTCAAGCGCTTGGTGGTGGTGGCGCTTGACATTGTTCTGGCCCTCATTGCGACCTGGATTGCGTACACGTTGAGGCTGGATACCCCCAACTGGCCTAGCGGCGCACAGTGGTGGGTGTATTTGTTGGCCCCGGTTTTGTCGGTTCCGATTTTTGTCCGCTTTGGGCTTTACCGGGCCATTTTTCGCTACACCGGGCAAGCCGCACTGCAGGCGACCGGTTTGGCAGTGCTTTTTTATGCCTGCGTTCTTTCGCTCATTCTGTTTTTGATGCAGTGGCCGATGGTTCCGCGTAGCCTGGGTGTTTTACAGCCCTTGATTTTTTTGTTTTTAGTGGGGGCTAGCCGCGCAGTTGCGCGGTTCTGGCTGGCTGATCTGGCACGGGTGTCTGGCCAACTTGACGGTCGCTTGCTGATTTATGGCGCAGGCACAGCCGGTGTGCAAACGGCTGCGGCACTGCGCATGTCACGGCAATATGCCTTGCTGGGTTTTGTCGATGATGACTCTTCCAAGGTTGGGCGCAGTGTCAATGGCGTGGCGGTATTTGCGCCGCAAGCCATACCCCAACTCATTGTGCGCCAGGGCATCACAGACATCCTGCTGGCACTTCCCAGTGCCTCCAGAGACCGGCGCAACGCCATTTTGAATGACCTGCGCTCACTGCCGGTTCATATTCGCACTTTGCCCGGGCTGTCGGATTTGGCCAGCGGCCGGGTTACCGTGCAGGATTTTTGCGAGCTTGACATTGAAGACTTGCTGGGACGCGACCCGGTACCGCCAGATGCCAGCTTGCTGGCGCGTGATTTGGCTGGGCAGGTGGTGCTGGTGACGGGCGCAGGCGGCAGTATTGGTGGCGAACTGACGCGGCAAATTGTGATGCAGCGACCACGCCAGCTGCTGTTGCTGGATCACAGTGAGTTTGGCTTGTACAGCATTCACCAGGAGCTGCTGGGTATGTGTGCTGCCAACGGCCTTGCCGTTGAACTGGTGCCGCTGCTGGGTAGCGTTGTCAACCCAGAGCGTTTGGCAGCCATTTTTGGCACCTACCGACCGGTGACTGTTTACCATGCTGCCGCCTATAAACACGTTCCCATGGTTGAAGACAATCCTGGCGAAGGCATTTTGAACAACGTCTTCGGCACCCTTAACACCGCTTTGTTGGCTGCACAAAATGGCGTTGCCCACTTTGTGCTGATTTCCACCGACAAGGCGGTGCGCCCCACCAACGTGATGGGAGCCAGCAAGCGCATGGCCGAGCTGGTGCTGCAGGCCTTGGCAACGCAGGGGGAGAGCACTTGCTTCACCATGGTGCGCTTTGGCAATGTGCTGGGGTCGAGCGGCAGCGTGGTGCCGCTGTTTCGCCGCCAATTGGCCAGCGGCGGGCCGCTCACGGTGACGCATGCCGAGGTCACCCGCTATTTCATGACCATCCCGGAGGCCGCGCAGCTGGTGCTGCAGGCCGGTGCCATGGGGGTCGGCGGAGATGTGTTTGTGCTGGACATGGGCGAGCCAGTCAAGATCATGGATTTGGCACAGCGCATGGTTGAGCTCTCAGGCTTGCGCGTGCGTGACGCTGCCAACCCGGACGGCGACATTGCCATCGAGATAACCGGCCTGCGCCCTGGAGAAAAGCTGTATGAAGAGCTGTTGATTGGCGACAACCCCGAGCCCACTGCGCACCCGCGCATCATGAAAGCGCACGAATCAAGCCTGCCGTGGCCAGAGTTGTCGGGGCAGCTGGACACCCTGCGCCAGGCCGCCACAGAGGGCGATGTGGCGATCATCAAAACAGTGTTGCAGACTTGCGTGCAGGGCTATCAGCCAGGGGTTTGATGCGCGGCGCTGTTCAGGGCCTGGTTCAATGCGGCTTTGCAGACCGGCTCCGGCGCATCAAACAGCCTGCTAAGCCACTGTAACTCTCGCGTCTGAATGGTGGCCAGAAACACCTGCGCTGCGCCACCCGCTTGAGCCATGCTGGCAAAGTGATCAAAACCCAATTCCAGAAAACCTTGTAGCGAACCCAACCCGGCCAGTTGGGCGGGTTTGCGCATCATTTTGAGCAGCAAGCGCAAACCTCGTTTCGCTGTCAGGCGGCTCAGGGTTTGCCCAATCTCCTGCACACTGGTCAATTGCCAGTTGCGCTTGGCCCGCTGGCCAACAGACCGCCAGGCCTGCACATAGCGTGTTGCCGGGTCTGATGACGGGCTTTGTAGCCAACATTGCGCCATGGCCAGATCCAACTCTTCGGTCAGGCCATGCAATTGCGCCAACGCTACAGCCGTAGCTGCCACCTGGACCGGAAACGTGAGCTCCAGCGCACCGGCGATGCGTGAAAACTGGGCATCGCGGTCTGAAAAATCGCGCGCACTATAAAGCTCTTCAAGGAAAAAAGAGGCACTGGGTGCGTACTGTGGCGAATTCAGCAAGTCGGGATACGTGCCGCTAAAGCGCTGTGCCTGAAAAAGCTTGATGTCTTGCACGGCCTGCGCCAGTGCAGGCTGTTTGGTGGCGATTTGTCGCAGGCTGGCCACTCGCGCCATGGCTTCCCGTATTTGTGTAGAGGCATCCATCGTGTGGTCAGTTTACGCGGGCAAACTGTGGCGAAATACCTAAAAGGCCTGAAATTTCAGGGAAATATGCGGCTTAGGGGTGTTCGCCTAGGGAAAACCCTTATATTAACTGCATGTTTGATATTCCCACCTGTGAAGATGCCATGACCGAAACTCATCCGCCAGACAGCAAGCCCACCGGCGGCACTGCATCGGCGCTTGTGTCGAGAAAGCCCGATTTGATGGTGCCGATTCGCTCGTTGGGCGAAAACCACCGCGGGCGCATTGCGGCGCACCTGATCGCGCTGGACCCGAACGACCGGTATTTCCGCTTTGGCTTTGCCGCCAATGACGAGCAGATTCAGCGCTATGTGGATGGCCTTGACTTTGACCGCGACGAGATTTTTGGCATTTACAACCGTCGCTTGCAACTGATTGCAACGGCGCACTTGGCCTATTCGGCCGACAAGCGGCTTAATGCCTGCGCCGAGTTTGGCGTGTCGGTGTCGAAGCAGGCGCGTGGGCGCGGCTACGGGGCACGTTTGTTTGAGCGTGCCGTCATGCATGCCCGCAACCAGGGTGTACGCATGATGTTCATCCATGTGCTGAGCGAAAACGGGGCCATGCTGGCCATTGCCCGCCATGCTGGTGCCACGGTTGAGCGCGAGGGTTCCGAGTCTGAGGCACATCTGAACCTGGCCCCCGCCACCTTCAGCACGCAATTGACCGAGATTGTTGAGGAGCACATGGCGCAGGCCAACTACCAGATCAAGGTGCAGGCCAAGCAGTTTCGCGATACCCTGGACCGCCTGCAACTGGCTTGGCGCGCCGTGGGGCAAAGCAAATCAGAAGGTTGATTTTCAGCGTTTTTTGGGTTTGAAGGTCATTCGGCCGTCACCCGGCGGTGTGCAAGCGGATAGCATCAGGGCCTTTGCACCTGACGAGCGCATGCATGACACCTGCAGACAACCCCGCATTTGAACGAGTCATCCGGCCCTGGGGCTGGTATGAAGATGTGTGCCTGGCACCAGGCTACAAAATCAAGCACATTGGCGTGCTGCCTGGCCAGCAAATCAGCCTGCAAAAGCACCGCCAGCGCGCTGAGCACTGGGTGGTGGTGCAGGGCACGGCGCGCGTCACGGTAGCTGATCAGGTGTTTGACCTGTTGCCCGGGCAGCACTGCGACATAGCGCTGGGGCAAGTGCACCGGCTGGCCAATCTGACCGATGGGCCGGTGGAGATTGTCGAACTTCAATTTGGCAGCTATCTTGGCGAGGACGACATCGTGCGCCTGAGCGATGATTACGGCCGTGTGTGACCCCTGATGCCTTGCACCTACCCCACCCCGGGACAAAATTCATGAACCCGAATGTTTTAGTCGATGGCTTCAAGCTGCCCGCTGGTGCAGCCCCCGTGGCATGTGTCGATATTGGCGGCACCAAAGTGGCCGTCAGCATCGCTGATGAACAAGGCATACGCGGCAAAGTGACGGAGCCCACCGTCACGTCTGGCCCTAGTGATGCGCTGGGGCAGCAAATCATTCGCCTGATTGCGCAAAGCTGCAGCGCCGCTGGCGTGGCGCAGGGTGCCGTGGCCCGGGTAGGCGTGTCGTCTTGCGGGCCCTTTGTGTTGAATCAGGGCCTGGTCGAGTTGGCAGCGCCCAACATTTGCGGCGGCCTGGCAGGCAAGGCGCGCGGCCTGCCTAACGATTGGCAAACCGCCTTGCTTGAAGCGCCGTTGCGTGCACGCTTTGCCCATGTGCGGGTTGAAAACGACGGCATTGGCGCGCTGGAGGCTGAGCGCCGCTGGGGTGCGCTGCAGTTCGATGGCGTGCCGCTGGCCAACTGCGCCTACGTCACCTGGAGCACTGGCATTGGCACCGGCTTGTGCGTCGATGGCCATGTGCTGCGCGGCAAAAACGGCAACGCCGGTCACGCCGGGCACCTGTTTGTCAGTGACAACCTGGATGCGCTGTGCGGCTGCGGAAACGTGGGTGATGTCGAAGGGCTGGTGGCGGGCAACGCCATTGCGCGGCGCTTTGCTTCTTTGGGCTATCCCGATGCTGCTATGTTATTTGAAGCATCTTACGCAGGTGACGCAAGGGCTACAGCCTTAATTGATGATATATGTCGGGTGATGGGACGGATGTTGTACGACCTGATCGCGACGCTGGATTTGTCACGCATCAGCATTGGCGGCAGCGTGTACTGGCACCACCGCGACTACCTGTTGCCCAAACTGCGCGCCGCGGTACAGGGCAAACTGCCTGCGCTTACCGATGGCTGCGAGCTGGTCAGCGCAGGCTTGGGGACGCAGGTGGGCGACTTTGGCGCGCTGGCGCTGGTGGTGTGATTTTCCGGGCTTTGCTGGCCTAGGGTAAATACTGCTTGCTGTAATTTGAAAGTTAATTAACAATTAATTAATTCGCGCAACGCGGTGTCTGCACGAATCAACCCACGTCCCCGGCGCAAACGCTGCCTGGGGGGGCAATCTCAGGAGATGACATGATGAAACTTTCCAAACTGGCTGCGGCCATGGCGTTTGCGGTGGCAGGCTCGGCGGCTTTGGCCGGTGAAGTTGAAGTGCTGCATTGGTGGACCTCCGGTGGCGAAGCCAAGTCGGTGGGTGAACTGAAAAAAATCATGCAGGGCAAGGGCAATACCTGGAAAGATTTTGCGGTGGCCGGTGGCGGCGGTGACAACGCCATGACCGTGTTGAAAAGCCGTGTCGTCGCGGGGAACCCGCCTGCTGCGGCACAAATCAAGGGCCCCGCCATTCAGGAATGGGCCTCCGAGGGCGTGCTGGCCGACCTGACCACCGTCGCCACCGCTGAAAAATGGGACAGTCTGCTTCCTGGCGTGGTGGCTGATGTGATGAAGTACAAAGGCAAATACGTCGCCGCACCGGTCAATGTGCACCGCGTCAATTGGATGTGGGCCAACGCGGCCGTGCTGAAAAAAGCCGGCGTCGCCAGCGCCCCCAAGACCTGGGACGAGTTTTTTGCCGATGCTGAAAAGATCAAGAAAGCCGGCTTCATTGCCGTCGCTCACGGTGGCCAGAACTGGCAGGACTTCACCACCTTTGAGTCAGTAGTGCTGGGTGTCGGTGGTGCCAAGTTTTACACGGATGCACTCATCAAGCTCGATCAAAAAGCCTTGACCAGCGCCACCATGACCAAATCGCTGGAAGCCTTCCGCAAGGTCAAGGGCTACACCGACGCGGCTTCGCCCGGGCGCGACTGGAACCTGGCCACCGCCATGGTGATTGGGGAAAAGGCAGCCTTCCAGTTCATGGGTGACTGGGCCAAGGGTGAATTCACCGCTGCGGGCAAGGTGCCGGGCAAAGACTACATCTGCGCGGCCGCACCCGGCACGGCCAATGCGTTCACTTTCAATGTCGATTCATTTGCCATGTTCAAG
>JBBQLQ010000171.1:0-6794 GCA_038328055.1 Burkholderiales bacterium | reverse complement strand
ATCGGCTCGATAACGAGATCGGCACGCTTGATGTTCGCATTGACATCATCACGGACATCAATGCCGAAAACCTCATCCGCGTTGAATGGATTTTTTGGATTTTTACCACACCCTAAATCGAGACTTTTTGTCATACTACTTTTTTATTGATACCAATTTCATCGAGAGCATCAGTCAGTTGATACGCGCGCCACATTGCGATATAAAGCACTTCTAGGTTGTTGCAAAACCCTTCTGTATCAAAAAGTGAGAAGGTTGCACACCTATCTTTAATGGCTAATTTGATATCCGCAAGGCGAATCGGTTCGTGCGCCAAACTCAAAGCCAATGTCTCATAGTCCGCCAGTGAATGCGTAACCAACTCCGGCAACCCCACCGCATGTAACAAACTACCCGCCACCCGCGAAGGAAACGAGTTGCCCATATAGGTCACTACCGGCAACCCCGCCATCAAAGCATCTGCCGCAGTGGTGTGGGCGTTGTAAGGGTGAGTGTCCAAAAAGATGTCTGCTTGGCGGTAGCGCGCCAAATGGTCTTCCACCAACGGCACTCGCCCGGCAAATACCAGGCGTGAGGGAGCAACTCCCTTGGCTTGCGCTTCTTTTTTCAGATTGCCTTGAGCGGCTTCACCACGAGCCATGAGCCACAGTACGCTGCCAGGTACCTGATTCAGCAGGCGCATCCACACGTTAAAAACATGGGGCGAAATTTTGTAATCGTGGCTGAACGAGCAGAACACAATGCCAGTTTCGGGCAGTCCACACTCGCTGCGCGATGGCGTGTGCGCAGATATCTGCACACTGTTGTCGGTAGGCAAGTAGGTGTCTGGCATATAAGCCACCCGCTCGTTGTAGAACTGCTGGTGCTCTGGCGGGATGATGTGCTTGTCTGAAATGATGTAATCAAAATAGTCCACCCCCATGGTGCCGGGGTAGCCCAAATAGTTGACTTGCACAGGGGCTGGGCGATAAGAAAAAATGTCTGCACGGGTGTCAGAGGTGTATCCGCCGAGGTCGACAGCAATGTCGATTTCCATGTCGCGCATCAGTTTGGCGATTTGGCCTGGATTCATGTCGCGTGCGTCAATGAACTGATCAAATGCCTTCAGCATGCGCGCACGCAGGCGACTGTTGTCGTCAATACCCAGTGAAATGGCGATGGTCTCAAACCGCGATTTGTCATGCAGTTCAAACACGCCCGCCATTAAATGGCCGACCGGGTGCTCGCGGAAGTCAGGGGACACATAAGCCAAGCGAATTCTTTTGTGCCGATATCGCTCGCCATTCCACAAATGCGCAGTGCGTGGCGGATTGTGATGCGCTGCAAAAGTTTGTGCGGCAGTTTGGTGGTCACGGGCTTCGTCAGACAGTGACATGAATGCCAGTGATTTACACACCCGCTTACCAGCACGCACGCCCTCAAGAACTTCAGTTCTGAGCGCATCATGGTCAGTCCAGTCGCAGATATGCATGCGCTCGTAGATTAGCAGGCCTTGCGCGTAGTCAAAATCAGGCTTGATGCGGATGAGTTGCTCGAACATGACGATGGCTTTTTCGCTTTGCTTGAATTCGGTCAGCATGATGCCGCAGTTGCCAAGTGCTGCCACATGGTTTGGATCAATGGTCAATATCTTGTTAAACCGCTCCAGGGCATCTTTGTGCCGGAACATGCTTCGCAGTAGCGCACCGCTATTGAGTAATACCTCTGGAGACTCAGGGTCTATCTCCAGCGCCACGTCGTACCAGCGCAGGGCTTCTTCTTTGTTGCCAAGGGCTTGCCAAACTGCCCCTGCAAGGTAGTGCAATTGTGCAAAACGGGGGCTGCCTTTGATGCCGCGCGTGCACAGTTCAAGTGCCTCCTGAAGGTTGCCCGTGTTCATTTCTATCAAGCCCAGCGAATACAGCGCGTGCGGGTTGTCAGGGACTGCCGCCAATACTTCCCTGAATAGCTTGGTGGCACCTTCCAGATCACCGGCGGATTGCAATTCAATGGCTTGAATCAGTTTCTTCGTCAGGGGCATCTTTGATTACCTGAGTGTCGCAGCTGGTTGTGCTTGAAGTAAGTTCAAAAAATGTAGAATCTTACGCTTTAAATATAGACTCTACAGACCCACTCGATATAAAAATGTCGTCATGTCACACCTGCATATTCATAATATCAGTGTAAGCCTGCACCATGCGGTTGCGCACATGCAGCGTGGCCTGAAAGCCGATTTGCGCTTTTTGCATGGCTACCATGGTTTCTTCCAGACTGACCTTGGGGTTTTCCAGCTGCACCTCGCGCTGCAGGCGGCTGGCATCGTTTTGCGCGGCGCTAACCGAACTCAGTGCGCCTTTTAAAGCACCAGCAAAACCGCCTGACGCAGCACCGCCCACCTGGCCCGTGGACAGTCCGGCGGACAAGTTGGGGCGAACCGCAACCGGCATGGTGGTGGGAGTGAGTCTGAGGTTCATAGTGTTATTCGCCTAAAAATTAGGTTGAATGGATGCTAGCAACGCTACTGCCAAAACATTAATTTGAAGTAGTGGGTAAAAGCCGCTCTTATCGGGCTAATGTTTTCGGGGTCGGGTTGAATAATCGTTTTCATCCAAGGGCGCTGCGCCCGTTTGCTATGGAAGACCCTCATGACCGCCCTTACTTTGAATGCTATTCCCGTCAATCCCACGCTGCTGCAGCGCCTGGCCGGGCTGGAGCAAGGCCAAAAGATGCGCTTGGCCGTGGGTGTGGTGCTGTTTGTCGCCATTGGCATCGTTGGCCTGATGATGGGCCGCCAGGCTGAATGGCGTGTGCTGTATGCCAATCTGGCCGACAAAGACGGTGGAGCCATCGTGGCGCAGTTGACCACCATGAATGTGCCTTACCAATATGCTGCTGGTGGTGGCGCCATTTTGGTGCCGGCCGACAAGGTGTATGACACGCGGCTCAAATTGGCCTCGCAAGGCTTGCCCAAGGGCACGGTGACCGGCTTTGAGCTGATGGACAGCGCCAACCGCTTTGGTATGACGCAGTTTCAGGAACGGCTGACTTTTCAGCGTGGCTTGGAGGGTGAGTTGACGCGCTCCATACAGGCGCTGTCGTCGGTGCAAAGCGCCCGCGTGCACTTGGCGCTGCCCAATCAGAATGGTTTTTTCCGAGACCAGCAAAAGCCCTCGGCCTCAGTGGTGGTGGGCATGAACGCCGGGCGCTCGCTGGACCGCGCGCAACTCGCCGGCATCATTCACCTGGTGTCATCAAGCGTGCCCGAGATGGACCCCAAGGCCGTGACGGTGCTTGATGACACCGGCAAATTGCTGTCAACGCCAGCCGATGGTGCCGGCGGCATGGGGGGCGATGCCCAACAATTGCAATATGTGCAGCAAATTGAGCAGCTGTACAGCAGCCGGATTCTTGACATTCTGGAGCCGGTGGTCGGCCGGCAAAACGTGCGGGCGCAGGTTACGGCCGAGCTCGATTTCTCGCAGACCGAGTCGACTTCGGAGCTGTTCAAGCCCAACCAAACCCCGGATGCCATCGCCATTCGCAGCCAGCAGTTGCTCGAAAGCGGTGCCGGTGCTGCCGGTGCCACGCCGCCCACCGGCGTGCCGGGGGCCACCACCAACCAGCCGCCTGGCCCGACGACTGCGCCGATCAATGGCGCCGCCCAAACTCCGGCTGCAGCCGGTGCTACCGCAGTCGGGGCCAACGGTCGGCGTGAGTCGGTCATCAATTACGAGGTGGACAAGACGGTGCGTGTGGTGCGCGGCAGTACTGGCATGGTCAAGCGCATCAGCGCTGCCGTAGTGCTCAACCACCAAACCACCACCGATGCCAAGGGCAAGGCCACGACAGCACCCATGAGCGATGCCCAACTTGAAAAGCTCACGGCGCTGGTGCGCGAAACAGTAGGTTTCAGCAAAGACCGGGGCGATTCGGTCAACGTGGTGACCGCGCCGTTCACCTCGGACAAGCTAGCCCCTGTGGCTGTGCCGCTATGGCAACAGCCTGAGCTGCTGGACCTGGCACGCAGCTTTGCCTGGCCTGTGGGCACGCTGCTGTTTGGGGCACTGGTGCTGATGGGCGCGGTGCGCCCGGCCCTGAAGGTCATGGCGCAGCCGGTCGATACATCCAGGATGGCCATTGCGGGTGCGGGTGCCGTTGATGCCATCGAGTCCGAGGAGCTTGCCCGTCCCATGCTGGGCTCGGCGGCCTTGCTGACGAACCAGCAGCTTGAGCCGACGGCCGGCGAGTTGGCACTGGAAGATGCCCGAAAGCTTACCCGTGACAATCCTGCGGCTGTTGCTAACATCGTGAAAACCTGGATTAATGGTGAATCCCCCGCTTGAGGGTGCACCAGGGTCTGGCCAGGAATTGAACCGGGAAAAATGAATCATGTCGCAAACTGACGGACTGGAAGATGCTGCCATTTTGATGATGTCTTTGGGCGAGCATGAAGCCTCGGAGGTGTTCAAGCACTTGTCGCCCAAAGAGGTTCAGAAGCTGGGTGAAGCCATTGCCAAGACAAAAACCGTCACGCGTGAGCGTGTCAACGAGGTGGTCGACAAATTCACTGGCATTGCGTCCGCGCAGAGCCTGCTGGTGTCGAACTCGGGCGACTATGTGCGCTCGGTGCTCAAACGCGCCCTGGGTGATGACAAGGCCGCGCTGTTGATTGACCGCATTTTGCAGGGCGGCGATGTCTCGGGCATTGAGAGCCTGAAGTGGATGGAGCCCTCCAGCGTGGCCGAGTTGCTGCGCAACGAACACCCGCAGATCGTGGCGGCCATTCTGGTGCACCTGGACTTTGACCAAGCGGTCGACATCCTGAAATTTTTTACCGAGCGTCAGCGCAATGATGTGATGCTGCGCGTGGCCACCATGGAAGGTATCCAGCCGTCGGCCCTGAAAGACCTCAACGAGGTGCTGTTCAAGGTGCTGGCCGGTAGCGACAAGATGCGTAAATCGTCATTGGGCGGTATCAAGGCGGCCGCAGAAATGATCAACCTGATGGGCACCAACATCGAGGGCACGGTGATCGAGTCGATTCGTGGTCATGATCCGGATCTGGCCCAAAAAATCATGGACAAGATGTTTGTCTTTGACGATGTGATCAAGCTCGATGACAAGTCGATCCAGACGGTGCTCAAGGAAGTGTCGTCCGACGTGCTCATCGTGGCGCTCAAGGGGGCTAACCCCGAACTCAAAGAAAAGTTTCTGGCCAACATGTCAAGCCGTGCAGCGGAGTCGCTGCGCGAAGACCTGGAGTCGCGCGGGCCCATGCGTTTGTCAGAGGTGGAGGCGCAGCAAAAAGAAATTCTCAAGACGGTGCGCCGTCTGGCAGACGATGGCACGATTGTCATCGGTGGTGGTTCTGACGATGCCATGGTGTAGTCATGCGTAACTATTCGCGTTTTATTCCTGGTGAAGAAATTGATGCGGTTGAGCACTGGAGTTTTGGTGCCCTGGACACCGCTGCCCAGATGTTGGCCGCGCAAGTCAAGGCGCGTGAGTCGCAAGAAGACGATGCCAAGAGCGATGTTGAGCGCCAGCAGTCGTATCAGACCGGCTATATCGATGGACTGGTGCAGGGGCGCGCCCAGGCCGATGCCGAATTGCAGCAGAAAATGCAGGATTTTCTGGCCAATCAGGCCCAGGAGTCGGGCGATCGTTTGGCGCAATTGTTTGCCTCGGCGCAAGCGCAACTTGAACAGGCTGAGCAGACCATGGCACAAGGTGTGCTGGATTTGTCGTGTGAACTGGCGCGCCAGGTGCTGCGCCATGAGTTTGCCGTCAATCCGAATGTGCTGATGCCGGTCATTCGCGAAGCGCTGGGCTTGCTGAATGCTGAAAACAAGAGTGCCGTGATCCGCATGAACCCGGCCGATGTGGACGCGGTTGAAGAGCCGGTGCGCAGCGAATTTGCCGGACTGGACTTGAGCTTGCGCGCCGATCCGGCTGTGCTGCCAGGCGGTTGTCTGGTGGAGTCTGCCGGCATGGTGGTTGATGGCAGCGTGGACAAACGCTGGCAGCGCGCGGTGGCCACGTTGGGTTTGAGCAGCGCCTGGGAGGTTCCCGATGAGCCAGACTGATGCCGCCTTGAAGTGGCAGACTTTTTTGGCCGACGCGCAACAGCGGGTGCAGACCAACAGCGCGCTGGAGGTGCGTGGCACGCTGACGCGCCTGGCCGGCCTGGTGCTGGAGGCCGTGGGCATCCGGGTGCCGGTGGGTTCGCAGTGCTGGGTCAAGATGAAGGCGCAGGCACCGGTGCTGGCCGAAGTGGTGGGGTTTTCCCATGACCGGGCTTTTTTGATGCCCGCCGGCGATGTGCATGGTCTGTCCAGCGGTGCCAGTGTGGAGCCGGCGCCCGCCTATGTGGCAGTACCGCGACTGGGTGAGCGCCGCCAGGTGGAACGCTCGGGCGGCTACGGGCTGCTGCGCTTGCCGCTGGGCGATGGCTTGCTGGGGCGCGTGGTTGATGCGCATGGCGCACCGATGGATTACAAGGGGCCGATTTTGAATGTGGCATCGCGGCCGCTGGATCGCAAGCCCATCAACGCCATGGACCGGGCACCGGTGCGGGACACGCTCGACACCGGCATCCGCGCGATCAACGCGTTGTTGACGGTGGGGCGTGGCCAGCGTATTGGCCTGTTTGCCGGATCAGGTGTGGGCAAAAGTGTGTTGATGGGCATGATGGCACGCTACACCCAGGCCGACGTGATTGTGGTCGGCCTGATTGGCGAACGCGGCCGCGAGGTCAAGGAATTCATCGAAGATATCTTGGGCGACGAAGGCCGCGCCAGGTCGGTGGTGGTGGC
>JBBQLQ010000170.1:0-6816 GCA_038328055.1 Burkholderiales bacterium | reverse complement strand
ATCTTCATGGTGAACAGACGCGGCGCGAAGTTCGACACCTCGGTCTTGGCCTCAGCCATGGCTTCGGTCATCTTGCCCAGAATGTGCATGCGCGCCTCTTTGGCCTGCGCCAGCGCAACTTGCATGATTTCTTTGGTGATGCCCTGGATTTTGATGTCCATCTGCAGCGCGGTAATGCCGTTGGTGGTGCCTGCCACCTTGAAGTCCATGTCGCCCAGGTGATCTTCGTCACCCAGAATGTCGGTCAACACGGCAAAACGGTTCTCTTCCTTGATCAGACCCATGGCGATACCGGCCACATGGGCTTTCAAAGGTACACCCGCGTCCATCAGGCTCAGGCAGCCACCGCATACCGAAGCCATCGACGAAGAACCGTTGGACTCCGTCACTTCAGACACCACACGCATGGTGTAGGGGAAATCTTCCTTTTTCGGCAACACCGCAATCAGTGCGCGCTTGGCCAAACGGCCATGGCCGATTTCACGACGCTTGGGCGTGCCCACGCGGCCGGTTTCGCCAGTGGCAAACGGAGGCATGTTGTAGTGCAGCATGAAGCGGTCTTCGTAGTCGCCGGACAGCGCGTCAATGCGCTGGGCATCGCGCTCGGTGCCCAGGGTGGTTACCACCAGCGCCTGGGTTTCACCACGGGTGAACAGGGCCGAACCGTGGGTGCGCGGCAGCACGCCGTTGCGGATTTCGATGGCGCGCACGGTACGCGTGTCGCGACCGTCAATACGCGGCTCGCCCGCCAGAATCTGGCCGCGCACGATGCGCGCTTCGATGTCAAACAGCATGCCTTCAACGGCCACGCCATCAAACTCGACGCCCTCAGCCTTCAAACCCATTTTGGTCAAAGCAGTCACTTCGCGCGTGGCCTGCGTGCGTGCCTGCTTGTTGCGAATCTGGTAGGCGCCAGCCAGCTTTTCTTCGGCGAGTGCCCCCACTTTGGCGATCAGCACGTCATCTTTGGCCGGAGCCTTCCAGTTCCACATTGGCTTGCCGGCATCGCGTACCAGCTCATGGATGGCGTTGATGGCAATCGCACCCTGGGTGTGGCCAAACACCACGGCACCGAGCATGATTTCTTCGGACAATTGGTCGGCTTCACTTTCCACCATCAGCACAGCGGATTCAGTACCGGCCACGACCAGTTCCATCTGGCTGTTTTTGCGGGCTGTTTGACCCGGGTTGAGCACATATTCGCCGTTGATGTAACCGACGCGGGCGGCACCAATCGGGCCACTGAAAGGCACGCCACTGACCGACAGCGCAGCGCTGACGGCAATCATGGCGGCAATGTCGGCATCGACTTCAGGGTTGAGCGACAGGGTGTGCACCACCACATGCACTTCATTGAAGAAGCCTTCCGGAAACAGCGGGCGGATCGGGCGGTCAATCAGGCGGCTGGTGAGCGTTTCAAATTCGCTGGGGCGGCCTTCACGCTTGAAGAAGCTGCCTGGAATCTTGCCCGCAGCGTAGGATTTTTCAAGGTAATCAACGGTCAGCGGAAAGAAATCCTGACCGGCTTTGCCTTCAGTCCTGGCCACCACGGTGGCCAGCACCACGGTGCCGTCCATGTCGAGCATGACTGCACCATTGGCTTGACGGGCGATTTCGCCGGTTTCCATGGTCACCGTGTTTTGACCCCATTGAAAGGTCTTGCTAACTTTTTTGAACATCGTCATTTGTTTTCTCCTGTGCGTATCGAAACAGATTTGGGAGGTAGAGACCACCTCACCCGAGCCCGGATTCGCCATCACAGCCCACGATGCCATTCCAGAAAAACTCGAATTCCACGGTCGAATTGCTTTTGGAATGACACAGCTTCGTACTGTGTTTGCCGTCTCCGAAGTAAAAAACGCCTGAGCTAGTGACCTAACTCAGGCGCTCATTATTCTTTTTGACCAATTACTTGCGCAAGCCCAGCTTGGCGATCAGAGCAACATAACGCTCAGCGTTCTTGCCTTTGAGGTAGTCCAGCAGCTTGCGACGGCGGCTCACCATGCGCAGCAGGCCACGACGACCATGGTGGTCTTTGGCATGCAATTTGAAGTGGGGGGTGAGCTCGTTGATACGGGCGGTCAGCAGTGCCACTTGCACTTCGGGACTACCGGTGTCACCGGCTTGGCGGGCGTTGTCTTTGACGACAGCGGCTTTGATACTGGATGCGATCATGATTTTCTTCCTGTGAATTTAATAACTTGCGTCAGGCGCTGGAACTGCCCCTGACGTGCACTCTGCCAAATCAGCAGAGCCCGTCATTATAGCCAGAGCAGCCTGCCTGCCCGGCTGTACGCCAGCGACCCGGCCATTGCGATTCATTACGGCCGCTGCATCTTGCAGGTGGTGGGCTGCTGCGCATCAGCTGCGGCAATGGTTTTGATGACCCGAAAACCGTAACCTGAGCCTTCCACATCAAACTTCACACCAGGGCCGCCCTGGCGATCCATGACACCCACCACCAAGGACTGCTGAAACTGGTGGTCTGCCGCACGCATGGCACCGGTCTGCGATGAAAAAGTGACGCGAGCCTTTTCCAGCTGGGTCGCGACAGCGATTGAATTTGTCGTGCCAGCAGCTTCGATGGCCTGCACCAGAGATTCCATCATCAACTGCATTCGCATGTGCACATAGTCGTCTGCCGGGTTCGGAAAACGCTGGCGAAAGGCCTGGTAAAAGGCTTCGCTCTGCGGCGTTTGCACATTGGGCAGCCAGTCGGCTACTGCCACCACCTTGCCAATACCGGCCTCGCCAATGGCCGCCGGTGCGCCCAAGGCGTTACCGTAAAACGTGTAAAAAGTACCCTCAAAACCCACGTTTTTGGCGGCCTTGACCAGCAAGGTCAGGTCGTTGCCCCAGTTGCCGGTGATGACCGCCTGCGCGCCGCTGGCCTTGATCTTGGCCGCATACGGCAAAAAGTCCTTGACCCGGCCAATCGGGTGCAGTTCGTCACCCACCATGCGCACGTCGGGGCGTTGTACGCCGAGTTGCAGGCGCGCTTCACGCGCGACGGCCTGGCCAAAGCTGTAGTCCTGACCAATGATGTAGACGCTTTTGAGTGCCGCATCGGTTTTGATCACCGACATCAGGGCCGCCATGCGCATGTCGGCATGGGCATCAAAGCGAAAGTGCCAGAAACTGCACTTCTCGTTGGTCAAAATCGGATCGACTGCGGCGTAGTTCAAAAAAACTACGCGCTTTTGCGGCTCGCGCTCGTTGTGTTTGTTGATGGCATCAATCAACGCGGCGGCCGTCGCCGATGAATTGCCCTGCATGACAAACTGCGCACCCCGGTCAATGGCCGATTTCAGTGCGGTCAAGGCTTCTTCGTTTTGCCCCTTGCTGTCAAAGCGCTCCAGCGCCAGCGGCCGGGCTCCGCCCGCATCAGCAGGCAGCTTGACGCCGCCGCGGGCATTGACCCGCTCGACAGCCCACAGCAGGTTGCGAAACACCGCCTCGCCGGTATTGGCAAAAGGGCCGCTTAAACCCTCGATCATGGCGATTTTGATAGGTGCTGGCGTTCCTTGGCCAAAAGCCAGCATTGGCAAACATAAAGCCAACGCAAGCCACTGGCGGGCTTTCTTCAAAAATAGGGTCATCTTGGTTTTTCTCTTGTTAGTACGCCGTGTCGCGCCATGATTGGGAACCGACAGCTGGTTCAACTGGAACGCCGCGCAGTTTACAAGGAGTTGCGCCACGCTTTTTGGCCATCCGCCGAAATCCATTTCTCCGTATGGTTACTATATTATTTATAGCGCTTTACACTTATAAATAAAGGGCTATAGGCCAATTTAGCTTATAACAATGGCATCCAGCGGCCAGCGCGGCTTGACATCAAAAGCATACATTTCAGTCGCCATTTGTTGGCCCGATTGCAGCCGCATGGCCGCGGCCATGGCGATCATGGCACCGTTGTCGGTGCACAGGTGCAGCTCGGGATAGTGCACGCGGATGTAGCGGCGAGCGCATTCGGCATTGAGTTGCTCACGTAAATGGCGATTGGCCCCCACGCCGCCAGCCACCACCAGGCGATTCAGTCCGGTCTGCTTCAGTGCAGTCAGCGACTTTTTCACCAGCACCTCGACAATCGCCGCCTGGGTCGATGCCGCCAGGTCGGCCAGCATCGCGGTTGGCAAAGCCTCGACGGCAGAGCCTTGCGCTACCGCACATTTTTTGGCCTGCACCATGACAGCCGTTTTAAGTCCGGCAAAGGAAAAATCCAGGTTATTGCTGTGCAACAAGGGACGGGGCAGCTTGAACGCCGCCGGATTGCCACTTTGCGCCAACTTTGACAGTGCCGGGCCACCTGGATAGCCCAAGCCTAATAGCTTGGCCGACTTGTCAAACGCCTCACCCGCCGCATCGTCAATGGTTTCACCCAACATCTGGTAGCGCCCTACCCCATCAACCCGCATCAACTGGGTATGCCCGCCAGACACCAGCAAAGCCACAAACGGAAACTCAGGTGGATCGGCACTCAAAAACGGCGACAGCAAATGCCCCTCCAGGTGGTGCACCCCCAGCACCGGCTTGTGCAAGGCCGCACCCAGTGCACAAGCGACGCCAGCTCCCACCAGCAGCGCCCCAGCCAAGCCCGGGCCACGGGTGAAGGCCACCACATCAACATCGGCCAGCGTTCGCCCTGCTTCGCTCAACACCTGCTCGGTCAGCGGCAGTACCCGGCGAATATGGTCGCGGCTGGCCAGTTCGGGCACCACGCCGCCATAGGCCTGGTGCATCTCGATCTGGCTGTACAGGGCGTGCGCGCGCAGCACGGGCAACGCACTGCCAATCACATCCACCAAGGCCACACCGGTTTCATCGCACGAGGACTCAATCCCCAACACACACAGATTTTTGACCATAGCGGGCAAGTTTAGGCGATGGCATCAGGTACGAATGCACTTGCTTGTGCGCTCCCACACCGATCCACCCGAACCTGCTGCCTTTTTGGGAAGCTGAGAACTTGTCGGAAGCTGCGGCAGCAGCGAAGGTGGGTTGCATTGCGGATTCTTTCGTCGACTTGAGCCTTGACCCTTAGCTGGTGGGTTTGTAGCTGCTTGTGGATCGGCGATGGAGGCATTTAACACCCCCAAAACCCATCTTCAGCAGCCCAGCGGGCATTCAGCGCCTCACATCAGCCAACCCGTATTCCAGCTTGTGCCTGCCAGCTGCGCGTCTATCACTGGTTGCACATAACCCACCAATTCCACATATACATTGTCAGCAGGCTGAGGCTGCCCAGCGGGCACGGTGTACACATCGGCCCCGATCTTGAACAGTTCCACATTGCGCACGGTGTCCACCGCACCTGTGAGCTTATTGCGGATCAAAGCATCGTGTGCACCCGCAGCAGCGCCTGCTTCTGTGTTCGGTGTCAACGCAGCCTCGTAGTCGGATGCGTCACCGAGGTACACCGCCATGTCGATACCCGTGCCGCCGTCAATCAGGTCACTGCCCGCACCACTGATCCAAAGCGAATCCAAGGTAGTTGTTGACGGCATTGTCACTACATTGGTCGTGCCCGTGGTGAAGTTGACGGAGGGGTTAAACGCGCTGGGCAGGGCTGCCGAATTGTCCCGTCCCGCCCCGCCCCGCCCCGCCCCGCGCCGGTGCCGGTGCCGTTCAAGTCAATGCTGCTTGGTGCTGTCATAATTTTTTGCCTTAGAAATGCTGTTCGAAAAGTGGAAGGCTTCAAGCCACAGCCAAGTGACTAGCGGCTGCAATCGGATGGCAGCAAGAGCTGGCTGCGGCTGCTTAACCCTTGAGTATCAAAACGCCGGGCAAAGCCGTCTATCCGAATCGCGCAAACGGGTATCCAAAAAACGCAGAACCAGCGATATTTCGCAAAAAAAGTTGCGTTGGCCGGGTTTAGTTCTGCCCAGGATGCAAGGCAAGCACAACGCAGTCACAACATGACTTCATATTGCCATCAAGGAGTGCACTCATGGCCAATTTAAGTATCCGTGGACTCAATCCTTCAGACCTGGCGGCGTTAAAGGCGCTGGCTTTGCAGGGGAACGACAGCATCAATTCACTGGTTCTGCGTTTGCTCAACCAAGGCCTGGGCAAGACGCAGGGCAAGCCTGTCCAGCGCAGATACGATGACCTAGATGCCCTGGCGGGCACCTGGAGCACCGATGATGCGGCTGCTTTTGCCGCTGCGAGCGCCGGTTTAGATGCCGTTGAACCCGAACTCTGGAAGTAGCTTTGATTGGAGCATGGTGCGGCGCTGCTGAGTTTTGATGCCCATTTTGCGCATGTCGAGGGTTTGCGCCTTGGGCAGCGTCTGGAAGATTTTTTGCCCTGAGTTCCTGGCTGGTGTGTGCTCAAAGTGAGTTGGCCGCCCGCGCGCCAAAAAACTACCGTGCCAGCGTAGCCGACGGCAACTCACCAAAACGGCGCTGGTACTCGCCAGCAAACCGCCCCAAGCTGGAAAAGCCGCAGCTCAAAGCAGCCGAGGTGACGGTATCGCCGGGCGTTGCCGTGGCAAGCCGCGCGTGTACACGCAGCAGACGCTGCTCGTGAACCCACTGCATGGGCGTGCAGCCGTAGCGCTGCAAAAAAGCATATTGAAGCTGGCGGCGCGACAGGGCGCTGATGCGCTCAAGCTCGCTGAGGGTGATGACCTGGCCGAGGTGCGCCACGATGTATTGGCAAACACCATCAAGCCGTCTGACCACGCTGCGGGTTTCAACCTTGCCCGCAGCAAAAAACAGCTCTGGGCGCAGCATCATCGCGGTGGTGCGATATAAAAGATCATCAAGGCCTAGCATGGCGAGTGCGCTGGGTTGAGATTCCAGCGATTCAATCACT
>JBBQLQ010000169.1:0-6951 GCA_038328055.1 Burkholderiales bacterium | reverse complement strand
AGCGAGAGCGCCATGGGGCAGGAGCAGTACGATATTGTGCTGTTGTAAGCAGGGGTTGCCAGACATGACTGCCCGGTCGGCCAACGTCAATCCGATACCCATTTTGGTCTACCACCAGATCGATGATGCCCCGCCCAAAGGGGCTGCGTTCAGAAGCCTTTACGTCGCGCCAGATGCGTTTGCCCGGCAAATGCGCTTGTTGCAACTGTTGGGCTACCAAGGGCTGTCCATGTCGGCGCTGTTGCCCTATTTGCGCGGCGAAAAGACCGACAAAGTGGTCGGCATCACGTTTGACGATGGCTACCTGAACAACCTGACACAAGCGTTGCCGGCATTGCAGCGGTTCGGCTTTTCATCGACGTGTTATGCGGTCAGCCAGCGGCTGGGGCAAACCAATGTCTGGGATCAACAAGCCGATATTTTGCAGACACCGCTGATGGATGCGGCGCAGTTGCGCCAATGGGTCAACGGTGGCCAGGAAGTGGGCGCGCATACCCGCCACCATGTGCATCTACCGGCGTTGAACGCGGCAGTCAGCGCAACAGAAATCACGCTGTGCAAGTCTGAGCTTGAATCGATTGTGCAGATGCCGGTGCCGCATTTTTGCTATCCGTATGGGCAATATGCTGACGAGCACCGCACGCTGGCCCAGCAAGCGGGCTTTGTGACGGCGACCACCACCGAACGCGGGCGCTGCCAAGCAGGACATTCGCTGATGGCGTTGCCACGGGTGCCGGTGGTTCGTTCGACCACTTTGCCGGTACTGTGGCTCAAGCTGGCCACCGGCTATGAAGATCGGCATCGCGTTTGATGCAGACGACTGATCCAGCAAACAACCAGCGCCTGCGCATTGCGGTGCTGAATCGCCAATTCAACGCCACGGGTGGCGGTGCTGAGCGCTACTCGGTCGCGCTGGTGGAGCAGTTGGCAGCGCGCCATGACATTCATGTTTTCGCCCAACATATTGACCATCAATGGCCGGGCGTGACTTACCACCGGATGTCTTGTTTAAGCAAGCGCCCGCGCTGGTTCAATCAGCTCTGGTATGCCACTGCCACCTGGTGGGCCACGCGTACCGGCTTTGATGTGGTGCATTCGCATGAGAATACCTGGCATGGCAATGTGCAGACCGTGCATGTGCTGCCGGTGAAGTACAACTTGTTTCGTGGCCGCAGTGGTTTGCCGCTGGCGTTGCGATGGCTTAAAGTGCTGACCAGCGTGCGCTTGCTGGTTTACCTCGGGCTTGAGCGCTGGCGTTTTTCTTTAGCCAGGCCGCGTGCCATTGTGGTGACTTCAAACAGCTTGATCCCTCAAACGTTGGAGGCTTATCCGGCTTGTGCGTCTGCTATTAAAGTTATAACACCTGGCGTATATAGCATAAGGGCTAAGGCCACATTTGAGCAACAATTACTGGCGCGACAGCGGCTTGGCTTGCCAACGGCCGGGCGTTGCGTTTTATTTGTTGGCAACGATTATCGAAAAAAAGGTCTGGCTACATTGATCGCTGCGTTGGCCCAACTTCCGGCTGACTGTTTTTTAGCGGTGGTGGGTAACCCCGGCCAAATCCCTCAATTTCAAGCGCAGGCCGTAACTTTGTCGCTGGCGCCCCGGGTGTTTTTTCTGGGTACATGCAAGGCCATGGATGACGCTTACAGCGCTGCCGACTGTCTGGCACACCCCACGCTGGAAGACACTTTTGCCATGGTGGTGCTGGAAGCCATGGCGCATGGGCTGCCTGTGGTGGTGAGTGCCGAGAAATTTTGTGGCATTGCAGGTTTGCTCAGGCATGAAACAAACGCACTGCTCCTGGATGACCCAACCGATGCAGACAAACTGGCAAGCGCAGTGCTCAGAACGCTTGCAGACCCGCCAATGAGGCAGCGGCTGCAGGAAGCCGCTCGGGATTTTGCCAAGAACTACGCCTGGACTGCAATTGCCTTGCAACAAGAATTAATTTACCGCGCCGTGTCATGCAAGCCAAGCCGGTAGAGGCGGGCGTAGAGTCCGTCTTGCTGCATCAGGTTGGCGTGGTTGCCGGTCTCAACAATTTTTCCGTGGTCCAACACCAGAATGCGATCCGCATGGTGAACGGTCGACAGTCGGTGTGCAATTATCAGCGTGGTGCGGTTTTGCATGAGCCGATCCAGGGCTTCCTGCACCGCACGCTCAGATTCGGTGTCGAGCGCTGAAGTGGCTTCATCGAAAATCAAAATAGGGGCGTTCTTGTACAGGGCTCGGGCGATTGCCAGCCGTTGCCGCTGACCACCTGACAACTGGGTGGCGTTGTGACCGACCAAGGTGTCGATACCACTGGGCAATTGTTGGATGAACTTGCCCAGATTGGCAGACTCAAGACAGGCGAGCACTTTGGGGCGGTCAATCGCCAGACCGAGTGCAACATTGGCCGCAACGCTACCATTGATCATGACCACCTGTTGGCTTACCAATGCAAACTGGGCGCGAAGCGCGCCAAGTTGCCAGTCGCGCAACTCATGCTCATCAAGCATCACCTGTCCACTGTGAATATCAACAAAGCGGGTCAGCACATTGACCAGCGTTGTCTTGCCCGAGCCGGAGGCCCCTACAAGGGCAATCGTTTCGCCCGGATGAATGGTGAGCGCTTTGACATCGAGTGCCGGTGTTGTCGCTGACGGGTATTGAACCAGCAGGTCTGAGAAAACAATGTGCCCATTGGCCCGTGGTTTGGCAAAGGCGCCGCTGGTTTCGTCTGGGGCTGATTCAATCAAGTGCAATGCCCGCTCCAGCGATACAAGCCCTCGGGTGATAGGGCTTGACACTTCAGACAACTGACGAATTGGGGCAATGATCATCAACATGGCTGTAACGAATGCCACAAAGCCGCCCACCGATGTGCCACCGCTGGCGCTTTGAACCAAGGCGACCGAAATGACTGCGGAGAGCGCAACAGCCGCCAGCATTTGCGTCATGGGTGTCATCGCAGCGCCAGCCACGGTGGACTTCATGGCCAAGTGGCGCAAGGATTCGCTCAGCGACTCAAAGCGCTCCGCCTGTGACTTTTGCGCTGCATAAAGGCGTATGTCGCGGTGGGCTAGCACGTTCTCCTCAACCACGTAGGCCAATTGGTCTGTTGCCTGGAGATTGGCCTTGGTGAGGCGGTGCAGACGTTTGGTCAAAGCCCGCATGACATACGCTACCGCAGGAAAAATGGCCACCACAATCAAGGTCAATTTCCAGTTCAGGTAAAAAAGGTAGGCTGTCAGTGCCAGTAGTGTCAAGCTGTTGCGAGTCAGACTCAGCAAGGCATTCACCAACATGGCTGAGCCGTTTTGAACTTCATAGACCACCGTGTTAGACAGCGCACTAGCGCTCTGATCCGAGAAAATTTTCAGATCGGCAGCCAAAATCTTGTCAAACATCGCTTTGCGCAATTTCTGCAAACCATGCTGTGTGATTCGAGTTAACCCAATTTGCGAAACGTACCCCGCCAGCCCCCGCACACCAAACAGCAGTAGCAGTGACACAGGCACAGTCCAAATGGCCAGTTGCCCCTGTTGAAACCCTTTATCAAGCAGCGGTTTAAGCAGCGCAGGAATCATTGGCTCAGTAGCCGCACCAACAATCGCGCTGGCGGCCACCAGAGCCCAGGTTCCCGGTAAGGTGCCAAAGTAGGGTAACAACCGACGGATTCGCTTCAGAAGCGTCACGTTTGGGTAAGGTGAATCTTCCAGCGGTTTCCCAGTAGTGTGTTTTTTCAAAGGTGTAGCCCATTCATGCCAGAACCAGTCGACATTGAACTAGTCGGCTTGCTTCGGATACCCAGTGCCATAAGTAAACCCAGTGCAACACAAAAATAGTCACCAATCATTGCGTCGTAGAGCGAAGAATTGAACAGGCAAGCCACGGCCATTGCCAAAATGACTGAAACGGTTGCACGCATCACCGGCGGCGGGAAGGCAAAGGCATCCCGAACCAGACTCCCAAGTAACAACGACAAGATGACAATACCACCAACCCCCAACTCAACACCCCACAGAAGATATTCCTGATGCGGGTTACTTGCATTGCCTCGCCCAAAAATTTTTTCTGCACCTGCACCTGCGCCTTCGATTTGCTTGACGGTAACGGTCCACGCACCGACACCAAACCCTGTCATGGGTGCTTGTGCAATGGCTTGCAGAGAGCGCCTCCAAGCGTTGAGTCGAAAGCCGGAAGATGATTCAACGCCACCTTGATCGGCATAGTTCTGGCTTTCGGACACCACGGCGGTCAAGCGCGACTGCACCTTGTCGGAACTTAAGTAAGCACCGGTAACGAGCAAGACAGGAACCACGATCAAGAAGATCAATCGCATCTTCCTCGGTACGTTCCACAGGCCAGCAAAGGTAAGCAGTGCCAAAGCAACGGCGTAGCCCGTTCGCCCGTCTAACAAGAACAGCGTATTTGCGAGCGCGGCCGAGGCCACAACGCTGTTTAACCACGGGGCTTGTGGCAGGAAAAGTTCAGATCGTAAGTGCCAAAAAATAGCAGCCGTCGTGGCAAAAATAATGGACTGATCCAAGTAGCTGGAAAAAACGGCAAATTGCGCAACAGCACCAGTTGCCCAGGGGACTGGCCAACCCATTGCTAAACTCCAAGAGCTGGCAATTAACACAACTTGGCTGATCATGAAAGCGGCGATGGCCATGCGTGCCTCCCGCTGATTACAGATCAAAGCGATCAACATGACAATTTCCAGCAATTTTCCGTGCTTGACAAATGCAAGCCATGCAATATCTTGGGAGGCTTGACTCCAAAGCAGGCTGACGGCAAATGCCAGCACAATGAGCAGGATCATGCGTGTAGACCACAGACGCTGCCACGCCATATCGCTGCGCTGCCGGAAAAAGCCGGCCATCAAAAGAATCAAGCACCCTAGAAAAAGAAACAGCTTGGCCAGACTGATCCAGGCCATCGGCAAACTGACGGAAATTGCAGCAAAGCAAATGACCCCAATTCTCAGGTAGCCCAAGGCGCGGATCAGTGGCGGTAGAGTTGGTGTCAATTTATTCTGGATTGCATGCGCAAAGTGGAGTTCGTGCGGGAAGGTATTATCGCGGCAACCTGTCACCGCACACTCCAGTTACGCATGCGCCTTTCCGTCATCATCATCACCCGCAACGAGCGGAAAAACATCGCTGAGTGCTTGCAAACGCTTCAATTCGCTGACGAGATCGTGGTGGTAGATAACGCCAGCAATGATGGCACAGCAGAGTATGCGAGATCGCTTGGGGCCAAAGTTCTAGTGACTGAAGACTGGCCAGGATTTGGCGCGCAGAAAAATCGAGCGTTGGCAATAGCGACTGGCGATTGGGTGCTGTCGGTGGATGCGGACGAGCGAGTGACGCCTGCCTTGCAGGAAGAAATTGTGCGGGTGGTTAACAGCAATACCGATAGAGCGGCCTTCTTCATACCACGCAGATCAAGCTATTGCGGCCAATTTATTCTCCATTCCGGTTGGAACCCAGACTTGGTGCTGCGACTTTTTCGCCGTGGATTCGCCAGGTTTTCGGATGATCTGATCCACGAAAAACTTTTGTCGAACGGGCCTGTGGAAGAGTTGCAGTCACACATGCTGCATTTGAGTTTTCCTGATTTCGAATCAGTGTTGGACAAAGCAAATCGTTATTCAACGGCGGGTGCCCAAGCGATGCATTTGCGTGGCCAAGATGCCAGTTTGTGGGGAGCCCTTGGACACGGTGCATGGGCATTTTTTAGAACCTACGTGATAAGACGCGGGTTTTTGGATGGCCAGCTAGGCTTGGCACTGGCGATTTCAAACGCCGAAGGCACTTACTACCGCTATGCCAAGCGTTGGTTGGCGTTGCGATGCAGCACAGTGAAATAGTTTTGGCTGAACTACCCAAAATTAGCTTTGTGGTGTTGACCTACAACCGGGTTGACGCACTGTTGCGGGTTATTGAAGCCTTGGCGCAGCAATGCCATTCGGATCACGAAATTATCATTGCCGATGATGGTTCCTGCGCGCAAGCCGTTGAAGCGTTGAGGCGGGGTTTGCCCACCACACGATGCCGGATTCGGCATGTCTGGCATCCGGATGTTGGTTTCACGGCATCGCGAGCACGTAACCTTGGTGCGTTGTGCAGCTCTGGAAACTACCTGGTCTTTCTGGATGGGGACTGCATTCCAAACCTCAAATTTGTCTGTGCACATGAGGCGCTTGCGGACGAGAGGTGTTTCGTCAACGGGAGTCGAGTTTTATTGAGCGAGCGATTGACTGAGCGCGTTATTTCGCAAGATGTAAACCTTTACCAAGCAAAGTTGACCGATTGGTTTCGATGGCGCTTGCAGGGCAGCGTGAACAAATTGGCTCATCTCATGTTCTGGCCCCAGGCACCTTTTCGGGTGAGGCAAAAGTTTTACTGGAAGCAAATCAGAAGCTGCAACTTTGCTGTCTGGAAAAACGATTTTGTGCGCGTCAATGGGTTTGACGAGACCTTTGAAGGGTGGGGGCATGAGGATGCTGACTTGGTGTTGCGCTTGCATAACCTTGGCCTTCAACGGATAAACGGCTATTGGGGTACAGAGGTTTATCATCTATGGCATCGCCAAAACAGCCGCGATCATGAAAATGTGAACTATCAGCGTGTTTTGAGTCGAATCCAGTCTGGATTGGTGAGAGCCTCTAAAGGTTTGCACGAAAACTCTAACGCGACAGATGTCGTTGTATCCCAATTAAACTAAATTGCTTGCCAACTTTTAAAATGAGCCGCCCCTTTCTTAAAGTTATTTTGTCGTTTTGCATGGCGATTTTTTCCTCGCTGTCGTGGTCGCAATTCCGCGTCGAAGTCTCCGGCGTCGGCCTGACCCAAGTGCCCATCAGCATTGCGCCATTTCGGGGGCAGGATGCGGTCACACAAAAGTTATCAGACATCGTGAAGTCCGATCTGGAGCGAAGTGGCCAATTCCGTG
>JBBQLQ010000168.1:0-6984 GCA_038328055.1 Burkholderiales bacterium | reverse complement strand
AGGCCCGATGGTTGGGAACAAAGTTTCCCACGCCAACAACAGAACCAAACGCAGGTTCCTGCCGAACCTGCAATACCGCCGTTTCTGGGTTGAGTCAGAAAACCGCTGGATTCGTCTGCGGATTTCCAACGCCGGTCTGCGTTTGATCGACAAAAACGGCATTGATGCTGTGCTCGCAGATTTGCGCGCACGTGGTCAGGCCTGAAACTTTGCGGGACAGACCTTTAGCTCTGTCCTCAACTAATTAAGAGGAATCAATCATGGCAACCAAAGGCGGACGCGAAAAAATCAAGCTGGAGTCGACAGCAGGTACTGGTCACTTCTACACCACCACCAAAAACAAAAAACTCATGCCCGAGAAAATGCTGATCAAGAAATTTGATCCAAAAGCTCGCAAGCACGTTGATTACAAAGAAATGAAACTGAAGTAATTCAGTCTTTTTCTGATCATGAAAAAGCCCGCTGCATGCGGGCTTTTTTGTGGGCGGGCGAGTCTGGCGCGGTTGAACTTTTGGGTTAGGATGCTGCTGCACCAAGCCTGCCACTCCATTCCAGTCCGCCCCACGAAAGAAGCCCGTATGAGTCACACCAAATTCCGCCTTGTCACCCGCAGCGATTTCGATGGCCTGGTCTGCGCCGTGCTGCTCAATGAGCTGGACCTGATTGACGACATCAAGTTTGTTCACCCCAAGGACATGCAGGACGGCAAGATCGACATCACCTCCCGCGACATCACCACCAACCTGCCCTATGTGGCGGCGGCGCACCTGGCCTTTGACCACCATGAGTCGGAAACCCTGCGCAACACGGGCGAGCGACCCAACCACATCATCTCGGCCCACGCACCCTCGGCAGCCCGGGTGGTGTACGACTATTACGGTGGCGCGCCCGCCTTTCCCAACATCAGCGACGAGATGATGTTGGCCGTGGACAAGGCCGATTCGGCCCAGTTCAGCCGGGATGAAATACTGGCGCCCACGGACTGGGTTTTGCTGAATTACCTGATGGACTCGCGCACCGGGCTGGGGCGCTTTCGGGAATTTCGTGTCAGCAATTACCAGCTGATGATGGACCTGATCCAGTACTGCCGCAACCACGGCATCGGCGATATTCTGCAGTTGCCCGATGTGGTGGAACGGGTGGGTTTGTATTTTGAGCACGCCAGCAAGGCCAAGGAGCAGATTGAGCGCTGTGCCAGCGTGCACAACAATCTGGTGGTACTGGATCTGCGCCATGAAGAAACCATCTGGGCCGCCAATCGCTTCATGATTTACGCCCTGTTTCCCCAGTGCAACATGTCCATCCACGTGCTGTGGGGGGTGCAAAAGCAAAACACAGTTTTCGCCACTGGTAAATCGATTCTGGACCGCGGCAGCAAAACCAACGTTGGCGAGCTGATGTTGCAGCATGGTGGCGGCGGGCACAATGCCGCAGGCACCTGCCAGATCGACAACGCCCAGGCCGAAGCGGTTCTGCAAATCCTGATCCAGCAGATCAATTCAGACGGCTGAAGTCCGGCCTGCGCTGCAGCGGAACCTGAAAGCTATTAATTTAATAGCTGCCAGCGCCCTATTGACAAGGGCTGGAGGCTTAAAACCTCAATAATCAGGCGCGCGCCGAGCGCAACTGCAGCGAGAACTCCTGCAGCGCCTTAATGCCGCTGGCTTCAGCCTGCTGACACCAAACCTGCAAATCAAGCGCCAGTTGCTCACGGGTCTGCGAGCGATTCAGCCACATCTGGCGCAGCTCTTCGCGCATCACCACCATTTTGTCGAGCACGGGCGAGGCGGCACGCGCTACCACCAAGTGCGCTAACACGGCAGCAGGAATCTTTTCGACATCCCGGTGCAGCCAGCTTTGTGCGGCGCGAATCACATGCACATCAGCGCTACGGGCTTTCAGGGATTCAAGTTCGTCCTTGAAAGCCTGTCGCATGCCTTTGGCGTAACCCGCCATCAACTCAAAGCGGTTTTGAATCAAGGCCTCAAGCGTTTGCTCGTCAGCCACTGCACGCACATCGCCAAACGCCAGCCGGGGCGGTGTCTTTTTGACGGTCGCCAGACCGACGCGCTGAAGCAAGCTGATGTACATCCAGCCGATGTCAAATTCATAGGGCTTGACCGACAGCTTGGCCGATGTGGGATAGGTGTGGTGGTTGTTGTGCAGTTCCTCACCCGCAATCAAAATACCCCAGGGCGAGATGTTGGTGCTGGCATCGGGCGCTTCAAAATTGCGATAGCCCCAGTAGTGGGCCGCACCATTCACAATGCCTGCCGCCATGATGGGCGTCCAGGCCATTTGCACCGCCCAGACGGTCAAGCCGGCCGCGCCAAACAGCGCCAGATCCGTCAGCAGCATCAACACCACACCAACGGACGAAAACCGGGTGTACAGATGGCATTCGATCCAGTCGCTGGGTGTGCCGTGGCCAAAACGGGCCATGGTTTCCTTGTTCTTGGCCTCGGCCCGGTACAACTCGTAGCCTTGCAGCAGCACGGTTTTGATGCCATAGACATGCGGGCTGTGTGGGTCATCGGCTTGCTCGCATTTGGCGTGGTGTTTGCGGTGAATGGAGGCCCACTCTTTGGTCACCTGCCCGGTGGTCAGCCACAACCAGAAACGAAAGAAATGCGAGGCGATGGGGTGCAAATCAAGCGCGCGATGCGCCTGATGCCGGTGCAGGAAGATGGTGACGCTGATCATCGTGATGTGCGTCATGACCAGCGTAAACAGCACGATTTGCCAGGCACTCAATTGCCACAGGCCATGGGCGGCCCAATCAACCAACGATGTCATTTTTATGTCTCTCTCAAATAAGTTTAATTGCGCTGCCAGACTGCAGCAAAAAAGCCGTCTGTCTGATGCTGATGTGGCCACAGCCGCAAAAACCGCTGGCCATTGTCACCACCGCAGCACAGCTCTGCCGCCTGTTCAACTTTAAGCCCGGTGAGAATTTCACCGGCATCCAGCGGGGCAAAGTCCTTGTTGGCATCGGAGAATGCCTGTGCAATGGCCTCGTTTTCTTGTGGCAACACGCTGCAAGTGGCGTACACCAGGCGGCCACCGGGCTTGAGCAGGCGCGCAGCGCTTTGCAAAATGGCGGCTTGTTTCACCGTCATTTCTTCAACCGATTTCTCGTTTTGTCGCCATTTCAGGTCAGGATTGCGCCGCAGCGTGCCCAGCCCGGTACACGGTGCGTCCACCAACACCCGGTCAATCTTGCCCGACAAGCGTTTGACGCGGTCATCACGCTCATGCGCAATAGCGGCCGGGTGCACATTGGACAAGCCACTGCGCGCCAGGCGCGACTTGAAGGCATCGAGCCTGCCTGCTGAGGTATCAAACGCATACAGCCGACCCGTGCTGCGCATGGCCGCGCCAATGGCCAGCGTCTTGCCACCGGCACCGGCACAAAAATCAACCACCATTTCACCGCGCTTGGCATCGAGCAACATGGACAGCAACTGCGAGCCTTCGTCCTGCACCTCAAAGTCACCGCGCATAAACGCGGGCGATTTATTGAGCGCCGGTTTGCCTGCAATGCGCAAGCCCCAGGGTGAATACGGTGTTGGCACGGCCTTGATGCCGGCTTGCGCCAGTTCTTTTTGCACATCCGCGCGCTTGGCCTTGAAGGTGTTGACCCGCAAGTCAAGCCCGGCACCCTTGTTGAAGCTTTCCACCAGCGGCCAAAAGCCTTCGCCCAACTGGTCTTTGAGCGGCTGCACCAGCCACTCGGGCAGGTTGTGCCGATGGCGCTCCATCAGGTCTTCAGGCTTGATTTTTTCGCACTGGTCGAGCCAATTGGTTTCCTGCTCGGTCAAGGCACTGCGCAAAAAATCGCCGGGGCCATAAAAGCCCAAAATCGCCATTCGACGCTCTTTGGGGCCACTGCCAGAAGGTGCAAAGTGGTCAAACAACTGCTTTTTACGCAGCACGGTGTAGGCCGTCTCGGCCAGGGTGGCGCGCTCACGCGGGCCCAAACCACGGTTATCGCGAAAAAAGCGCGACACGATGGCATCGGCGGGGTGATCGAATTTGAGGGTGAGACGAACCAGTTCAGAACAGGCGTCAAGCAGGGCTTTTGGGTGCATAGCCTCGGATTGTCCCATGAGTACCTTGGCGGACGGAACTTTACAAGTCTTCACCCGTCAGAGTCCGGGCTTTTATAAACTTGCCAGACAATGCCACATGCACCCGACACCCGCCTGAATTGACCCACACCACTTTTGATGTCCAGTACCACACCCCCGGTTTTCAAGCACGCCTCAATGCACCGTCACGCCCTCAGCCTGACATGCGTCGTCAGTTGTGCGGCCCTTCTGCTGATGGCGGGTTGTGCCAGCGCACCGACGCACCAATCACCCACGGCCCAGACGGCACAGACCGCTGCCGGCGCATGGTGGACCCACTTTAACGACCCGCTGCTCAGCCAGTTGGTGACGCAGGCTTTGCAAGCCAACACCAGTGTGCGATCGGCACAGGCCGCACTGCAACAATCACGCGCACTGCGCGATGTCAAGGCCGCCTCCACTGGCCCCAGCCTGAATCTGTCGAGCTCGGCCAGCCGCAACCAGACCGAGCACACCGATGCTGTCCACAGTTTCAAGGCGGGGCTGGATGCACGCTGGGAAATGGACATTTTTGGAGCCAATCGCGCCAGTGTGACGGCCAGCGAGGCCGATACCCTGGCCGCCACCGCCACCCTGCGTGATGTGCAGGTCAGCATTGCCGCAGAAGTGGCGCTGGCCTACATCCAGTTACGCGCCAGCCAATCCCAGCTCGGCATTGCCCAAAGCAATCTGGCCAGCCAGCAAGAAACATTGCAAATCACCCAATGGCGCGCCCAGGCTGGCCTGATCACGTCACTGGAAGTCGAACAGGCGCAAGCGGCATCCGAACAAACCGCCGCGCAAATCCCCGCGCTGCAAACCAGCATGGCCAAGACCCGGCACAGCCTGGCGGTGCTGACCGGGCAGCGGCCGCTGGACCTGGACGCACCCCTTTCACCAGTGCGCCCGGTACCCTTGGTCGCAGCCGATCTGATGGCCAATATTCCGGCAGACACCTTGCGCCAGCGCGCAGACGTGCGCGCCGCCGAGCACCGCATCACCGCTGCACTGGCCCGGGTGGATGCAGCCGACGCCGCGCGCTACCCGAGCTTCAATTTGGGCGGATCACTGTCCTTGAGCGCCTTGACGCTGGCAGGCCTCTCCAACGGTGCCACGCTGGCTGGCGGCTTGCTGGGCAGTGTCGCGGTGCCCTTCTTTGATGGGGGTGCCGCCAGAAGTCAGGTGCTGGCCCAAGAGGCGGCCCTGGAGCAAGCCCGCGCCAGTTACCAAAGCACGGTACTGACCGCCCTGAAAGAAGTAGAAGACGCGCTGGTGGCCCTGAAAAATGATGGCGAGCGCCTGAGCCACCTGCAACGCGCCGCCAGCGCCGCCACCAACGCCGCCCTGCTGGCGAAAAACCGCTTTAACAGCGGCCTGGTTGATTTTCAGACCGTGCTGCAAACCCAACGCACCCTGCTGAGCAGCCAGGACAGTGCAGCCAACCTGCAGGCCGAACTCAGCGCCGACCAGGTTCGCCTGGTCAAAGCCCTCGGCGGTGGCTGGCAATAAGGACACCATGCCCCCCCCAAAAACCCCACTAAACCGTCATTGCGAGAAGCGCAGCGACGTGGCAATCCATAACTTCAGACTTCCTGATGCGTTTAGGCACAATTTGCTTTTTTCAGAAATAGAACTGGCACTTGTAGGAGCGGCGGCAGCCGCGAATTCGGGCTTACCAGCCCTCCCACAAAATCACAACCAGGCTTTCACCATGCCAAATGGACTCCGTAGGAGCGGCGCCAGCCGCGAATTCGGGCTTGCCAGCCCTCCCACAAAGTCACAACCAGGCTTTCACCATGCCAAATGGATTCCGTAGGAGTGGCGGCAGCCGCGAATTCGGGCTTGCCAGCCCTCCCACAAAGTCACAACCAGGCGTTCACCATGCCAAATGGACTCCGTAGGAGCGGCGGCAGCCGCGAATTCGGGCTTGCCAGCCCTCCCACAAAGTCACAACCAGGCTTTCACCATGCCAAATGGATTCCGTGCGCATCAGGAAGTCTGAAGTTTGCTTCACCGCTGCCACCCTGAACAAAACCCAGGTCAACCCGGCCTTCATTGAGCCATTGCAGATTTTGCGCGGCACCTTCGGATTCGATCAGCTTGACCTCGATGCCGTACGCGGCCAGAGCCGTGGCGTAGCGCTTGCCAAATTCATCGTAGGCACTTTGGGCGGGCCCAGTGGCCAGGGTGACCTGCTTGGGCGGGTTGGGGTTCAGCCAGATATAGGCCAGCGTCAACAGGCCGAATGCCAGCAACACAAATGGCCCGGCCGATGCCAGCAACTCACGCAGTGACAGCAGCGTGTAGCGCAGCGGCTTGGCCATGGTTTTTGCGGCTTATCCGGCCAGGGCTGCCTTGACGGCCTGGGATACCAGCGCCATGTCGGCCTTGCCGGCGAGTTGCGTTTTGACGGCCCCCATCACCTTACCCATGTCGCCTGGGCCATTGGCACCAAGGCTGGTGACGATGGCAGCCACTGCAGCGGTGACTTCAGCCGCGCTCAGGCGTTGCGGCAGGTAGGTTTCAAGCACCTTGATTTCGGCACTTTCCTTGTCCGCCAAGTCCTGGCGCTGCGCCTGCACAAAGGCCGCAACCGAGTCTTTGCGCTGCTTGATGAGCTTGTCAACGATGGCGATCATGGCGGCATCGTCCAGCACCACGCGCTCATCCACTTCCCGTTGCTTGGCAGCGGCCAGCAGCAGGCGAATGGTGTCCCGGCGCTCGTTGTCTTTCTCGCGCATGGCAGTTTTCATGTCTTCGGTGATCTGGTCTTTGAGTGACATCGCGGGTACTCCGGTTAATTTGAAATAAAAAAAGCCCGCCTGAGCGTCCCCGGCGAGCTTTTTTGTGAGGCTTTTCAGCCCTGTCAGATTGA
>JBBQLQ010000167.1:0-6997 GCA_038328055.1 Burkholderiales bacterium | reverse complement strand
AGCATCAGCAGTTTTTCGGCTTTCAGCACCGTCGCCAGCTTGGCCGCCACCACGTCGGCGTTGATGTTGTAGCTCTCGTTGTTTTCGCCAAAACCGATCGGGCTGATGACCGGGATGAAGGCATCGTCCTGCAGCGCCTTGACCACGCCGGGGTCGATGCTGACGATGTCACCCACCTGGCCCACGTCATGCTCTTTGCTGGCATCGGCGTTGTCAATCATCTTGAGCTTTTGCGCGCGAATCATGCCGCCATCGCGCCCGGTCAGGCCGACTGCTTTGCCACCGGCCTGGTTGATCAGGCCCACAATGTCTTGCTGCACTTCGCCGCCCAGCACCCACTCCACCACTTCCATGGTTTCAGCGTCCGTGACACGCATGCCCTGGATGAATTCGCCTTTTTTTCCCAGGCGTTTCAAGGCGCTTTCAATTTGCGGGCCACCGCCGTGCACCACCACCGGGTTGATGCCCACCAGCTTGAGCAGCACCACATCTTCGGCAAAGGCTTTTTGCAGCGTCGGGTCGGTCATGGCATTGCCGCCGTACTTGATGACCATGGTTTTGCCATGGAACTTGCGGATGTAGGGCAGCGCCTGCGCCAGAATTTCGGCTTGGTCGTGTGGCGCGATATGCGACAGGTCAGGTGCGGTGTGGGGCATGTTGGTTCGCTTTACGTGAAAATATTAGCAGCTATCTTGCCGCAGGAGGGCACTGGTGTGGCCTTATACCGGCCACACCACGCCATGGTCATTCAAAATGGCATCCATGGGCAAATCGTGTGGTTCGGGCACAAAGTCGGGCACAAAGTCGGTGCCAAAGCCCAGGCCCACGGTAAATGGGCGCGGTGACAAGGTCGACAAGGTGCGGTCATAAAAACCGCCACCGTAGCCCAGCCGGTAGCCGCCCGGCGCATAGCCCACGCAGGCCACAAACAGCAGCGTGGGCACAATCACCTCGGTGTCCTTGGGCTTGGAGATGCCGTAGGCATCGTCTTCCATCGGGCAACCCGGGTACCAGGTGTGAAACGCCATAGTTTTGTGAACTTTATCGACCACCGGCAGTCCAATCTTGCGCAGTTGCGGCTGCTCGATCAGTTCACCGTCTTCTTTCCAGCGGTGCAAGGCCGGCAGTGGGTCAAATTCACCCTTGATCGGCCAGTAGGCACCAATGACGGTATCGGGGCGACCCACCAGCCAGATGCGCAGCACTCGCTGCAGCAAATCAACGCGCTTCAAGCGGTCTGGCAGATGCAGGCGTTGTTCAATCAGTGTTTTACGCAAGGCCTTTTTTTCAAGTGCCCTTTTTTCATCAGAGTTATTCATAATCACAGCATGAAGTTCAGAACCATTTTGACATTGATTACGCTGTCTGGCGCGCTCGTCAGTCTGACTGGCGGCGCACAGGCCGCCAGCACGCCCGACGAGGTGCTGCTGGAAATGAACCAGGCCTTCAAAAACGGCAACACCCGACGCCTGGCCGAGCTGCTGCCCAGCGCCCGGGGTCATGTGCTGGAGCCGTGGGCAGCTTTCTGGGAACTGCGTGCCCGCCTGAACACCAGCACACCCGACGAAGTGGCTGCCTTCTTCAAGCGCTACCGTGGCAGCTACCAGGAAGACCGCCTGCGCAACGACTGGCTGCTGCTGCTGGGTCAGCGCCGCGACTGGGCCCGCTACGTGCTGATTGCCCCTGACTACCGCATGCAAGATGACCGCGACGTGCGCTGCTACACACTGGCCATGGAGCAGTCGCTGGCTGGCCTCAACATGGCTGAAGAGGTCAAGGCGCAGTGGTACCGCCAAAAAGACGGGGGCGATGGCTGCGCGCTGGCCGCGCAACAGCAGTTTGCCGCCAAACACCTCAGTGAAGCCGACATCTGGCGCAAGGTGCGTCTGGCACTCGAAGCCCGCCAGATCAAGGCCACGCGCCAGGCCATCGACATCGTGGCACCTGAAGGCAGCGCCGCACTGACCGAAATAATCAGCAGCCCGGAGCGCTTTTTAACGCAGCGCACCCCCTCGGGCAACCGCCTGACGCAAGAGCTGGCGGTGCTGGCACTGGTGCGCCTGGCCGACAGCAGCCCCGACGCGGCCGCGCTTGCGCTGCAAGAGCGCTGGGGCAAGCACCTTGATGCTTCGCAGCGCAGCTGGGCCTGGGGGGCTATTGGCAAACAGGCTGCGCAAAAACTCTCGGCAGACGCGCTGGGCTATTTCAGCCGTGGTAAACCCGCCGCCATGAGTGACGAGCATCTGGCCTGGTGGGCCCGCGCCGCCCTGCGCCAGAACCAATGGCAAGACGCACTGGCCGCCATTGATGCCATGAGCCCCACTGCCGCCGGTGACAGCACTTGGGTTTACTGGCGGGCCCGCGCCCTGCTGCAATCGGCCAAAACCGAGCCCGACAAACTGCCAGCGCGCGAGCTGCTGCAAGGCATCGCCGGGGTGCGCGGTTTTTACGAGATGTTGGCGCAAGAAGAGCTGGGGCTGCCCATCAAGCCGCCAGCCACGCCAGAAGCCTTGAGTGCAGCAGAAAAAGAAGTAGCCCGCAACAACCCCGGCCTCAAGCGCGCGCTGGCAGCCATTGCCATCGGTCTGCGCAGTGACGGTGTGCGCGAATGGAACTACACCACCAACCTGCACGACAGCGGCGGCATGGGCGACCGCGAGTTGCTCGCCGCTGCCGACCTGGCCTGCCAGGCCGAGGTATGGGACCGCTGCATCAACACCAGCGAACGCACCAAAACCATGATTGACCTGGCCCAGCGTTTCCCGATGCCGCACAAACAGGCCGTCTTGACGCGCAGCCGCGAAATCGGTCTGGACCCGGCCTACGTCTACGGCCTGATTCGCCAGGAAAGCCGCTTTATCACCGATGCCCGCTCGGGTGTCGGTGCCAGCGGCCTGATGCAGGTGATGCCCCAAACTGCCAGCTGGACTGCCAAAAAAATTGGCCTGACGGGCTTCAAGGCCCATCAAATCAACGACCGCGACACCAACATCGCCATTGGCACCGGCTACCTGAAATTGGTGCTTGATGACTTTGCCGGCTCCATGCCCATGGCTGCCGCGGCCTACAACGCCGGCCCCAGCCGACCGCGCAACTGGCGCGGCATCAGCGGCGGCCCCACTTGGGAAGCCGCCATTTGGGCCGAGAACATACCGTTTGCCGAGACCCGCGACTACGTTAAAAAAGTGCTGTCCAACACCACCCTCTACGCTGCCATGATCAGTGGGCAAACGCAGTCCCTCAAAGCCCGCCTGGGCCGCATTGGCCCACGCGACGGCGTTGCCACTGAAAACCGCGACCTGCCCTGAAACACCTCAAACCGACCATGCTCAAACTCTACATTGGCAACAAAAATTACTCCTCCTGGTCGATGCGGCCCTGGGTGCTGCTCAAACAAGCGGGCATCAATTTTGAAGAAATCATGCTGCGTTTTGATGCCTTCACGCCCGAGTCGCAATTCAAGCAAGCGCTCAAAGCCCTGACTCCCGCCGGCAAAGTGCCGCTGCTGGTCGACGGTGATTTGGGTGTGTGGGACTCGTTGGCCATTGCCGAATATGTGGCCGAGCAATTCCCCGACAAGCACCTGTGGCCCCAAGACAAGGCCGCACGGGCCCGTGCCCGCAGCGTCTGCGCCGAAATGCACAGCGGCTTTACTGGCCTGCGCAGTGCCTGCCCGATGAACATCGAAGCCAGCCTGCCCGAGCTGGGCGCGCTGATCTGGCGCGACAACGCCGCCGTGCGCTCTGACGTAGCCCGGCTGGTGACCATGTGGCAAACCTTGCTGGCTGAGCACGGCGGGCCGCTGCTGTTTGGCCAGTTCAGTGTGGCTGATGCCTACTTTGCGCCAGTCGTCACGCGCCTGGCAACCTACGCCTTGCCGGTGCCGGGTGACATTAGCGCCTACATGGATCGCCTGCTCGCCCTGCCCGCTGTCCAGGCCTGGTATGAAGGCGCGCGGGCCGAGCACGACTTTCTGGACTTTCAAGAGCCGTACCGACTCAGCCGCCAGGCCCGATAGCCTGTCATTCCCCAGCTACCCAGCCCGAATTTTGTCCGTCATTGAAAGCAAATCAGTCGATCGCTGAGCGTCATGAATCTGAATTCCCGCTGCCCACAGCTCCAGCATGCGCTTGGCCACCGGGCGAAATGCCGGACGAGCCTCTGACATGGCCACAACATCTTTGGCGGTTTCCGACATGGCCCGGCAAAGACGCTCTTCGACAGCCGTTTTCTTGGCAGAGCCAACCCTGCACAGGCGCGCAAAATCGCCTGCAGACTTTTGCGTAAACCACTGATGAACGCCGCCAAAACTCAGTGCCGGCGTATCCAGAGCATCACCGTTTTGCGCCCGTGGCGCGCACGGAATCCATTTGGCATGGTGAAAGCCAGGTTGTGACTTTGATAGAGGGCTGGCAAGGTGCGATTCAAAGTGATGTGCAGCAGAGTCAAAGCACACCAGTTTGAATCGCACCCGGGCTGGCAAGCCCGAATTCGCGGCTGCCGCCGCTCCTACAAGTGCCATTCCTATTCAAAAAAAATGCAAACTGTGCCTATACGCATCAGGAAGTCTGAATTTGAAGAGCCGTGGCGCCTAAGCAGCTAGCCGGGCCAGGCTTACGCCGCCAGTTCAACCCGACTACCCCCGCCCCGCTTGGCGCGGTACATGGCAGCATCGGCACAGCTGATGATGTCATCGGCACTGAACTGGTCTTTGCAAAAAATCGCAACACCGATGCTCGCCGTGCAACAGTGACTGACCACGCCAGCGCCTGCCTTGCTGCCCGCCAGCGTCAATGCATAGGGCACAGACAGGGCATCCAGCAGATTTTTCCCGATGCTGCTGGCCACCTCACCCGCTGCTTCAGACGACCCATCCATCTGCCCGAGCAGCACCATGAACTCATCGCCACCAACCCGGGCCACAGTGTCGACATCGCGCACACAATTTTGCATGCGCAGGGCCGCTTCAACTAACAGTTTGTCGCCCACATCGTGGCCATATTTGTCATTGACGGGTTTGAAATTCAGACTTCCTGATGCGTCTAGGCACAATTTGCTTTTTTCAGGAATAGGACTGGCACTTGTAGGAGCGGCGGCAGCCGCGAATTCGGGCTTGCCAGCCCTCCCACAAATTCACAACCAGGCTTTCACCATGCCAAATGGATTCCGTGCGGATCAGGAAGTCTGAAATTATCAAGATCGAGCATCAGGACGGCACCACACTGGCCGCTGCGTTTGCTGCTGGCCAGAGCATGTTTCAACTGGTCGTATAACAAACTCCGGCTGGCCAAACCTGTCAGGTAGTCGTGCGAAGCACGAAAACTGCTCTCCTCAAACAAGATATTCAATTCATGGTTGCGCCGTGCTGCCAGACGCAGGTTACGCATGGCCGAAAGTCCCCAGCCAGCACCCAGGGCCACCAAAAACGCCGACAGAAAAGCAAAGTAAAAATTGGCCCGCTTGACCTGTTCAATCAGTTGGTTGGTGCGCAAAGCCCGCAAATCATGCGCCTCAACGACAAACGGGTAAATCTGCGCGCGCAACTGGTCGGTTTGCAGCAACAGCGCTTGCAGCGCCTGCCCATCGGACGGGCCAGGCACTTTTTCCAGCGTGGGGGCGGCTTGCTTCATGAAGCTTTGCGCCTGCGACATGGCTGTTTTGAATCCGGGCTGGTCGTCCATCTCTTGTGCTGTTGATCGCTCCTTCATCATCAGCGCTTGCGCGGCAAACAGGTTGTACTCTTTGCTGACCTTGGCCAGCAAGGGTGGCGCATCCGGCTGCGCCACCGCCTCGCGCAAGGCATTGCGCAGGTGCAGCGAACGCAGCTCCAGCTTGAAAGCATCCCACTCAATGCCGCTCAAATTCTGCGAAGTCAAGCGCGCCAAACTTTGCGCCTGACGGTATTGCACCCAGGCAAAGGCCGGAACGCCCAAAATGACGACCAGCAAAATGGCCCGTAACCACTGATAAAACCACACATTCATCGCCTCGCCGCTTTGGCGTTTGCGGTCGGGCGCGTCAGGCGCAGGTTGCCGGTGTGTCATGTCAATTCACGCAGCGACGCGGCAATCCATGCTGGCATTGTCATTGCGAGTGAAGTGCGGCAATCCATGCTGGCATTGTCATTGCGAACGAAGTGCGGCAATCCATGCTGGCATTGTCATTGCGAACGAAGTACGGCAATCCATGCTGGCATTGTCATTGCGAACGAAGTGTGGCAATCCATGCTGGCATTGTCATTGCGAACGAAGTGCGGCAATCCATGACCCCGGACTTCCTGGATTGCCCCGTCGCTGCCTGCCACGTCGCTACGCTCCTCGCTGCTAAAGGCTTTTGCCTCGCAATAACGATGTTTTCGCTGGTGCATCTCGCAATGACAGCGAGGGGCTGGCGCTCCTTGCAATGACGAAAAAAGGTACATCGGTATCGTCCAGGTCACTTACTCAACCATGATGCGCGTCAGGTGCCAGGTGCAGCGGGCGTAATACACGTCGGTCTTGAGCACGGGCTGCTCATCAAACGGGTAGCTCATGAACAGCGGCCCCAGCGCGCTCATTCTGAGGGTCTGGCCGCAGCAACAACGCGATCGTTTTTGGCAATGCCAGCAATACAGATATCACGATATACCTCGGCGTAACCGTTGATGAACCCCTGGCTTGGCCGGGTGCGATTCAAAGTGATGTGCAGCAGGAGTCGGTCTGGACGCGAGCAGGATCTGCTGCCCCAATACGGCGCAGATGCGGCGTTCAAATGAATTTGAAAATAACCATCAAGCCCTTATTTAATAAGCGTTGATAGCTATGTTTATGATAGTAAATTGACAGCATTTCGAAGACAGACAGACAAGTTTGGTGGCCTTAGGAACCGAGAAATAATAAATTGAACAATTATCCGATTGCAGGCGAGATGCTAGGCAAGGCGCAGAACGCGCCGTGTGGCTGGCCACACAAGTGTTTTGCAACGCAGCATAGCGCTCGCATGCAAGATGGAGAATGTT
>JBBQLQ010000166.1:0-7027 GCA_038328055.1 Burkholderiales bacterium | reverse complement strand
GGGGCAACGCCGGTTCCTTCCCTTGAGTTCGCCTCGGCTTTGGCACAAGAACTTAGCCACGCGGATCTTCGCCCTGGAAAAGGTGGTTTCCAGCTGCGGCGGCGGCGCATTCACCTTCGCAAGTCCTTGTAAGGGTTGCATCGCAGGCAAAGACCCGCTCCAAGGCGGGCGGCCCGTCGGCTTGTGCAAGTGTTGGTCCGCAACCCGATGGCAGCTTACCACCAGGTGATATCCCTGATCCCCGGAAACTTGGGTAGGCACCCAGCCCCCACGATCTCCCCTACGACCGATCGCCATAGATGAATGACAGCGAACAGCGCTGCGACTTCATGAAGAGCGATATGAGCACGACCCCCTACAGAGACAGCGACCTTGCGCAGTTCATGACGAAGCGCCTCCTCGAGCTTAGACCTAAAACCCAGGCAGACATCGCAGCCGAAGCAGGCTTTGTGAACGCCAACTCCCTATCGATGCTGAAGTCCGGAAACACAAAACTGGCGCTTGACCGGGTTCCAGCCCTGGCAACGGCGCTGGATTGCGACCCCGCACTTCTCATGCGTCTGGCACTTTAACAGGCCGTCGGCTCGACTGCTGCGCTTGCCCTACAGGAGATCCTCGGCACACCCGTCTCGGCAAATGGGCGGCTCTGGCTTGCGGAGATCCGGGATGCAGCGGGGAACATCGATCCCAGACCCACCGCACGCGCTCGTGCCACCATCAGGGGGCTGTTTGGAAGATGATCACGGAACAGAAGGTGCAGCGGGTTGTGGATGGTTTCAAGTTGCCGTCCGACACGGCAGAGTCCGAGAACGCGCGCATCTGGATCGAGTTCCTACGCACTATCTGCAACGACCAGGTGCCCCCGCCCGACAGCCGGATGGTTGTCGGGCTACGGGAATTGCTGGGGGTCGGCTGAACTAAAGGGAATCTCGATGGGGCGGCAAATGTATATGCCAGAGTTGGCCAATTTCGACACGGTGACGTCGGCAGAAACCGGATGATGATTTGGTGCTTACTTCACCTAGCAGACCCGAATAGCACCATAATACTTACGGTTGACAGTGAGTGTTTCCTGGTTGACAGAAGGTGGACACTAGGTTGACAAAAGCGAATGTATCCGAGGCGCCGTCAACTAAACTATCGCTATTCTATTGGCTTTCAAAGCAGATCATCTACCATTTCTGACCAACATACTTTTTTCCCGTTCTTTCAACAAAAGCAAACGGTGAGATCGGTCTAAAATCCGAAGAACTATTCAGACCTCAAACGAAGCTCACTGGATAGCATCTAGGCAGCGATTCACACCGAGACGCATGAACACCAAGTGAGCATGTCTCACGAGCTACCCACGAAACTCAGGCCCAAGCGGGCCAACTATTCCCAACCAGCGAATACATCACGCATGAGATCGGCTGAATGTGGGCACGATGACTGGGATCTACTTGGTCCAGTGGTAGAGCAGCGCACTTAAGGCAGGCGGTTGATAGTCAGGCAGCGATCAGGTGACCCCACTGCAAGTGTGTCTGGCGCCCTGACTATCATCGATTATCGTGAAACAGCTGGCGGGTACTGGCTGGCACTCCCATCTCTCTCAGCCTTCAGTTCGCCACAGCGAGCACCCACTGACAGAACCTGGACGCAAGTCTGTCAAAGCCAACAGCGAGGTGGCAGCGAAGTGATGCCCTCGCCGGCCGATTTCGCTGGTCGGGTATGTCCGTTTTTCGACGGAAGACCAGAGTCCGGACGGCATCAGGCTTGATCTGCTGCATGAAACCTCAGCTTCGAAGAGGCAGCTTCGCTGTCGTTCGGTGCCATGGCTGCGCTGCCCCTGATACCAAAGGCTGTTCCGGCAAGAACCGTGGCGACGACGAATGTGGCTATGAGCGCGCGCCCGGAGCGTCAGCCCCTTGCGCCTTAAACACATTCTTCGCAAGGTCGAGACCGACAGTGGTACTCTCCTACTTGACCGTCCTCCTTAGTGGATCCTTACAGTCCCACCTTGGCCCATCGATGCCGTTGGGGGGGGCGGTCAGATTATCAGAGCCGCGTCAGGGTGTTAGCTTGTAGTAGGCGCGTAGCGAATCAATCCATGAACGATTGACCTTGTCAAAATGCTCCAGCGGCGGTGAGTCCCGCAGCACCTTCTCGGTTACTTCCATCACCACATGCGTGCCGCCCTTGGCCAGATAGCGGAAAAGGTCGAAGGGGACTACCATCTGCCGTGCAGCGAGAAACTTTCCCGTGTCGATCACCAAATGCGATATGCGGCCGGTTCCAGGATCGAACAGGAAATCGATGAGGGTGCCGACTTCCCCGCTCCGCCCGAAGGCCGGCAGGCCGACCCAATCATTTAGCCGCTCAAACCCGTCCACTTTCAGATTTCCAGGTGCATCGATGTCGGCCGGCACTGCGTTTCGATCCAGCGGGGGGAGGCCCCCGAAGTGCCCGCCAAGAGGACCAACCATGATTGGCGGCACTGATCCAATCGGCATTAGCGCCAAGGACTTGGGGTCCGACCATTCCGGCGCGCCCTCTATGGCGGCGGGACTGATCTCGACAGGCCATGTTCGGGTCGTTTCATCGGGTTCGCCCATCAGGCGCGATGAAACAATCACTTCGCGCCGTTCGAACCAACCACCTACGTCGATAGCGACGTAACGCAGCACCCCCTCATCGGAATCGAAAAAGACCTCCGTCAGCGGGAAACCGACATCCTTGGCCGTCGCGGTATAGCGAAGCATGTCGGTCATTAAAAAAATGGCGGCGCTTCGGTCGAATGTACCGTGTCGTTGGGGTCTTTGGATTTAAGCAGAGTCATTTTCGGCCTCCTTCTTGAATTGAGCCCAGGCGAGCAGCCCTAAGACAAGCTTGCCGCCTAAGATATTCACGATGCGCGCGGGCAGTAGCCATATGCCGAAGTGATTGATGCGCAACAGTTGCCGGCCACGACGGCGCGCGCGCGGGTCAGGGCGAACCTGACCCGCTGATCTTCGGTCAAGCCGCCGCCCCATCCTTCATCTCGCCGAGCATGTAGACAAGCTCGCCCATCTTCTCGAGCCAACTAAGCTCTCGGGTCAGCCAATCGATGTGACAATCCTCATCCCTAACGATGTCCTCGAAAAGGGGAGGTGCAATGCTCAGTCATCACATTAAAATAGTCGAACTACCCTTAAATTTCAACCTCAGGTTATTGTTTTGTTTGGTATTGACGGAAACGCGTTTGGAAATCAGACTCTTATGGGAAAGATTTTCTTCGGGCCTTTTGCATCATCTGACATCCTCGTTTTGCCGGTAGCCAGCATGCGAATGGCCTTGTCGATTGACCTGCTCCCCTGAAGCGCCCGCGATTTGGGGTTAATCTGCTCCTTGCAAAGGAGGCAGACGATGAAGCGATAAAGATTCACGGTCGGGTTCGATGGAGGGGCTGGCCGGCGGGTGTCGATTGGCATTATCTTCCTCAATCGCAATGGCTTGCGGTGGTGCGATGCGCCCCGGGAGTATGGTCCGGCCAAAACGCACTGCAACCGTTGGAAGCGGTGAGGCGACAAGGGCATCTTCGCCAGCATGACGGAAGGCTTGGTCTCCGGGGCAGCCGTTCCGAAGACGGTGATGATCGATGCGACCTACCTCAAGGCGCACCGCACGGCGACTAGCCTGCGGTCGAAAAAAGGGGACCCGATGACCAGCGGGGCCGTCTGATCGGCCGAACCAAAGGCGGCATGAACACAAAGCTGCACGCCGTCACCGACGCGGAAGGTCGACCGATCCGGTTCTACGTGACCATAGGCCAGATCGCCGACTACACCGGAGCGGCAGCCCTTCCGGGCAGTCTGCCAAAGGCGGAATGGTTACTGGCTTACCGGGGCCATGACGCCGACTGGTTCCGAGATGCGTTGAAAGACGAGGAGATAAAGCCCTGCATCCCAGGCCGGAAGTCGCGCGGCAAGACCATCAAGCATGACAAGCGCCGCTACAAACGACGCAGCAGGATCGAGATCATGTTCGGGCGCCTGAAGACTGGCGACGTGTGGCAACCCGCTACGACCGATGTCACAGGGTCTTCCCCTCAGCCGCAGCACTCGCCGCAGTCGTCATGTTCTGGCTATGAAACAAGAACAAGTCCTGACGCTAATGATCAGCCAGGCACCGCACTTCAGACTGTCGACATCCAGGCGCGGGCGCTGTCCAGAATGCGCGCGCCGGTGCCCGTCAACCGACCGTGCGCATCTATGACTGAAAGGCCCCTTTCATAATTCTCGCGGTCCTGACGGGCAGCTTCCAGCGCGCGGATGGCATCAGCATCATTCAAATGCCCTGAAGCCGCAATCTTCTCCATCGCCCAGCACATACGCGCCGAGACAAAGGTTGCGTGGTAGATCCCGTCCATTGGTCGCAGGTCAGTCCGCAAGGGGGATTTGAACAGCTCATCATCAGGGTTAAGTACCAGCGGCTCATCAACGGTGAGGCCGAAAAGCAGCGAATGCGAAGCTTCATGGGCCAAGACTTCGACGACTTCCAGCGGTGTCTTGTGATGCTTCGGGTTAAGCATCAGCAACCCCCAGAACTGGTAATGCGACGCCCCATCAAACTCCATCTTGTCGCCCTGTGGGGCGCGGGCAAGGAGCACCTGATGCACAATGCCCGCTAGCTCCTGGTAAAGCAGGGGCAGGGTTTTTTGCATCAGTTCAAAGCCTTGATCCAGCAATGCGGCAAAGTCCTGTGCCTGCGTCTCGGTGATGGGCGCAATGCGCATGCCATCACCAAGCAACGCAAGACTGACCCTGTCCCCGTCTGGGCAACCAAAGTAAGTCAGGGTGCGCTTGCCCGTCCGCTCGGGGAGTGTTTCCATTTCGGCAAGCTGCTCTGTGGCAGCAGAGAGGTCTTCGTCAAGCAGGTCAAGCACCAGCAGGTAATAGGCACGAAACGCCAGCGGCTCAAGCCTGCGGCCCTTACGGATAGCCCCGGCAAGAGCCACAAGCCGTACGCTGAGGCCCGCATCGGCTGTGGCCGTCGCGTCTGCCAGATGCTCAAGGCTGCTTGCGAGTTCATCATGCATGCGCTGATCAACAACGACACCGCGCTCGGCCGACGGAGTAAATCCCTCATAGACCTGCCCACGCAGAACTTTGGCTTGTGTCACAGGAGACCTGCTTGAAAAATTGCGCTGGCCCAGAGCCGATCAGGACGTGACAGTCATTGCCTTGCTGCCATTCTTTAAGCCGATCTTGGCCGAAAGAGGGGACTTGAAGCCCCCTTTTACGCCAAATTTCATGCCAACTTTATCGCCTAGCTTGCTGCCAATCTTCGCGCTCAGAGCAGCTTGGGCTGCCTCATCCTTTGCCAGCAGCCGGTAGCCGAGCAGCTTGTTGTAATCGATCTTTATACCGGACATAGTTCCACCATCTTCGCCCCAATTATATTCCAACGGGATCATGTATGCCGGCGCCTGTCAAACCCAATATGCACTATCTGAAAGCTTTGCACATGCTGCGCCGCCCGCCGCACCTGATCTCGGTCACGACAGCGCCGCATGGCCGCACATTGCACACCGTCGAGCTTAGCCTGGCAGCGCGAGGTATCCGCCACGAACGTTGGAGCTACGCCGAGTTGTTTTCCAGATGGCAGCTGCCAAGGGCGGTTTACATCCTAACGGATTTCGACCGGCTTCACCCCTGGCAGATCGAGGTGGCGGCAAAGCTGCGTCGGCGGTTGCTGGATCGGGGTTTGACGGTTCTGAACGATCCGGGGCGGTTTGTCCCACGGGCCGCGCTTTTGAAGCGTCTGCACCGTGAAGGGATCAACAGCTTCACCTGCTGGCTGCCCGTCGAAGGCGAAATACCCAAGCGCTATCCGGCTTTCCTGCGCACGGTCCACGCCCATCGCGGCGTTGAAAGTGGGCTCTTGCACAACGAGACCCAAGCTTTGGAAGCGCTCGAGACCGCGCTGAAGAACGGCCGGGTACTGTGTGATCTGGTTTTCGTGGAATACGCCGCCGAGGCTGAGCCAAACAGTGGCAAATTCCGCAAACATGCGTGCTATGGCGTGAACGGCACGATGATACGGGCGCTGACCGTGACCGACGACAGCTGGGTTGCAAAAAACGGGACTATTGGTGCGGCAACTGAACAAGACTATGCCCGCGACCTGACCGAACAATTAAGCTACCCGCACACGACCCTGATGAAGCGGGTTTTTGAACTGGCCGGTCTGGAATTTGGCCGCATCGATTACGGCATCGTGGGTGGCCGTCCCGAGATCTACGAGTTGAACAGCAATCCGAATGTCCATTGGGGCACTTCCCACCCCAGTCAGGTTCGGATGGAGGCAGACCGGATTATCAGTGAGCAATTTCTTGATGCCCTTTGCGCCCTGCCCTTTCCCAAGCCGTGGCGCAATGTTGGAGTATTCAATACCATGCCTAGGCTTGTGTCACGCCGCAGGGACTATGGCCAACCCTGATGAAACCCGATGCAGAAACCGCGCGCGACCCCGCCAAGGGAAGGTAGCAAGCCAGTGCGCCTCGTTTCCAAATCCTGCAGTGGGTGGCCTTGACATAGGCAGGGACTCCGTCGGCAGGATGCAGCCCGGGGCCATTCAGAAGGGCCGCGACACGAAGGAAGCGCTCTTCTAGAAAGGCGCTGGTGCTGGATGCGAAGCCGTGGTGTCACAGATGGTTTTGTGCCCTTTACTCAAGAGCCAGCGCTTTCCGCCCTTCAAGCCTTCGCTGCCAGCGGACGCTTCCCGTCACATGCCGCTGGACTGGCGGGACGCTCAGGTTGAGACCATCACACGCCAGTTGGAAGACGCTTTCGTTGATCTGACAAGGACGATCAATGCGCACATTGCAGAGATCAGCTCCTTTCAAGTCGGCAAGGCACAGGTGAACCCGCGCAATCTCGCGGCAACTTTGATCACGCCGTGGGCAGAAGAGCAGAGCCAAGTAGCAATCCGACGCGCAGAGGCGAGCCTTTCGGACCTTGTCGTTTCTCTCGACTTGGATAGCGGGACACTCGGATGGCCGAAGTGA
>JBBQLQ010000165.1:0-7043 GCA_038328055.1 Burkholderiales bacterium | reverse complement strand
ATCAGGCTTTCACCATGCCAAATAGATTCCGTGCGGATCAGGAAGTCTGAAATTCAGACTTCCTGATGCGTATAGGCATAGTTTGCTTTTTTCAGGAATAGGACTGGCACTTGTAGGAGTGGCGGCAGCCGCGAATTCGGGCTTGTATGAGCGGCTGCAGCCGCGAATTCGGGCTTGCCAGCCCTCCCACAAAGTCACATCAGGCTTTCACCATGCCAAATAGATTCCGTGCGGATCAGGACGTATGAAATTAGTCCGTCACAAGCGAGCGCAGCGTGGCAATCCATGGCTGCCAGACTTCCTGGATTGCCGTGTCGCTGCCCGCCACGTCGCTAGCTCCTCGCGGCTAAAGGCTTTTGCCTCGCAATGACAAACGTTGGATTTCGGGCTTGTAGGAGCGGCTGCAGCCGCGAATTCGGGCTTGCCAGCCCTCCCACAAAGATTTCGGGCTTGCCAGCCCTCCCACAAAGTCACATCAGGCTTTCACCATGCCAAATAGATTCCGTGCGGATCAGGAAGTCTGAAATTCAGACTTCCTGATGCGTATAGGCATAGTTTGCTTTTTTCAGGAATAGGACTGGCACTTGTAGGAGTGGCGGCAGCCGCGAATTTGGGCTTATATGAGCGGCGGCAGCCGCGAATTCGGGCTTGCCAGCCCTCCCACAAAGATTTCGGGCTTGCCAGCCCTCCCACAAAGTCACATCAGGCTTTCACCATGCCAAATAGATTCCGGGCGGATCAGGAAGTCTGAAATTGGGGTTTTACCCGCTGCAGGCCCAAAATTCAGAACCGTCGTCAGGGTCTCAGGCTGTTTTGTCCAGCAAGGCCCCAGCCATTTGGTTGCTGGTCTTGAAAACAGCCAAGTTGGCTAGAAAAGAATTCTTTGCCTGGAGTTGCGCCACCACATCGGTCTCCAGCGAAAGGCCCTCGATGCTGGCCTTCGTCAAGGTGGTCGTAACCCCGCCGCCTGATTGTGCTGTCTGAACCACTTCCTGCCGTCGAAATCCGGATGTGTTCAGATTGGCGATGTTGTGCGCTGAAGAATTCAGTGATGTCTGCGCGGCATTCATGCCCGACAGAGCGATGCTGGCGATTGAGGTCATGCGATTTTTCTCCTATCAGTATTTGTCGGCAGGGTCATTTTACGGGTCAGAAGCAAAGCTGAAATTGTTGCGATGGCTGGTCTTGACCCGGTACATGGCGCTGTCGGCACGGGTGATGAGCTGGTCGGCGGTATCGCCGTCTTGCGGAAAAATGCTGATGCCGATGCTCAAACCGATGGCCAGTTCATGCGGCCCATAATGCATGGGCTCGCGCATGCAGTCGCACAGCTTTTGAGCAATGGTCATGACCTGAGCACGGTTGGACGGATTGTCCAGCAGCACCACAAAATCGTCACCACCCATGCGCGCCACCATGTCAACCTTGCGGATGTTGGCCAGCAGGCGCCAGGCCACACCCTGCAGTGCTGCGTCGCCCGCATCGTGGCCGTGTTGGTCATTGATGTCCTTGAACTTGTCCAGGTCGATGAACAGCAGCGCCAAGGATCCGCTGCGCTTGGCACGCTCCAGTGCGCTGTCGAGCTGTTCTAGGAACAGGCGTCGATTGAGCAAGCCGGTCAGCACGTCGTGGCGCGCCAGATGGCTCAGCTCCTGACGGCTGCTTTCCAGCGCCTGCAACTGCTGGCTGATCAACGCTTGCATGCGCTCAAAACTGCGTGCCAGCACACCAATTTCATCGTGGCGATCCAGTGGCAATTGGGTGATGAGACGCTCGCCGGTGAAATTTCGCACCGCCCGACTCAGGGTGTTGAGCGGGCGGGTAATGGCGCGCGCCAGCAAGGCTGCCAGAACAATGCAAGTCAGCGCAAAGCCCAGCACAATGTTCAGGGTGGTTCGCCCCAACTGATCGGCTTGCGCCAGCACGCTGCCCAACGGCTTGGCTAAGCCCAGAATCAGCCGTGCTTCGTGGCCGGCAATCTGTACCGGATTGGTGATGAAGGCTGCCATCATGGGCTGCTGGTCATCTGGTGCGGTGTCAAAAACCAGCTGGGTGGCGGTGCCGTCTACCAGACTGCGGGCTTGTGGAAACTCTTCTTGCAGCAAGACACGCCTGCCTTTGTCAAAGCCAAAGGTTTTGTCAGACTGTGGATGAATCAAAAAATCCCTCTGGCTGTTGGCAAAAAACAGCTGGAAGTCAGCTGGCAGGTTCGCCGCATGGCTGCATCGGGGGCGTGGCGGGTGATGGCCCAGCAGTCGAGCCAGGCCAGCGCGCCTTCTTTGGGCACCACGTAGCCCACATTCAGTCCGGCGGCCTTGAGCAACTGCACTTGCTGCGAGCCGTAGTTGGCAAACATCAGGGCGGCGCCTTTTTTTTGAACAGTTCGACAGACTCCTCAGGCTGGCTGTAGAAAGCCAGGGCATTGCGCCGCAGTGCGATGAGTTGCCCAACCGCTGTCGGCCACTGGCTAGGCTTGATCGCAAACGGATTGGACAAGCCGAGCGTTTGCGCCGCCAATGAAAAATTGTGCGTGGCACCATTGAACAGCAGCACCTTACGTCGCCAGCGTTCGTCCTACAGGGCGGCAATGGAGTCTGGCGTAGATGTGACCTGGTGGCGGTCAAAAATCAGGCCCATTTCAGCGTAGGTACAGGGCACGGCAAATACCTGACCCTGATGCACCAGGCCGGCAATCGTTTTGACGTTCTGGAAGCGTGGCAGCTGGGCGCTGATGTTTGGAATGTTGGGCGGCTGAATCGGCTGCACCAGTTGCGCCGGAATGTAACGCTGCAATTCGGCCGTGTTGACGGCAAACACGGCAAAGTCTTTGCCGCCATTCTGGTTGACCCGCTGCCACAGGGCTTCATCCAAGTCGATGTAGGTGACCAGGACCTTGCTGCCCGTGCGCTGCTCAAACACCTTGACCAGATCGGCATCGGCGTAGCCTGTCACAGAATTTTGGACAGAGAATTTTGGACAGAGAATTTTGGAAAGTGGCATCTATGTTGAGCGAACAGGCTTGACGAGTGTCATAAAACCGGTGCCTGGTAGGTGTCAGGCGTACCGCCTAAAATGCCCGTCTTTGCATCCCGGGAGTATTTCGTTATATGGCTACTGCCTCCAAACATGGGCCAGCGGCACCGGCCAGCTATGAAGCCGCTTTGCTGGAGCTTGAACAATTGGTCGCCCGGCTGGAGTCGGGTGACATGCCGCTGGAACAACTGCTGACGCAATACCAGCGCGGCGCCGAGCTGCTCAGGTTCTGTCGCGACCGGCTGGAAGCGGTTGAAGGCCAGGTCAAGGTGCTTGATCAGGGCGTTCTGAAAACCTGGGCACCCGAGTGAGCATGACCCATCCGTTTGACCTGAATGCTTGGATGGCCCAGCAGCTGGCCACCGTTGAGCAAGCGCTGGATCGCTGGGTCAGCGTCGACACCTCGGCTGATCTGGATCACCACGCACCCGCCGAGCTGATGGCCGCCATGCGCTATGCCGTGCTCGATGGCGGCAAGCGCCTGCGCCCGCTGCTGGTGCTGGCCGCCCATGAGGCACTTTGCGCCGTGCCAAGCGACGTAGCGTTGCGCGCGGCCTGCGCTGTTGAACTGATTCATGCGTATTCGCTGGTGCACGACGACATGCCTTGCATGGACAACGACGTGCTGCGCCGCGGCAAGCCCACCGTGCATGTGCAGTTTGGCCAGGCCAGCGCGCTGCTGGCGGGTGACGCACTGCAGGCGCTGGCGTTTGAGTTGCTGACCCCCAATTCGGACGTGGTGCCGGTGCAGCAGCAAGCGCACTTGTGTCGTTTGCTGGCACGTGCGGCGGGTTGTGCTGGCATGGCTGGCGGACAGGCGATCGACCTGGCCAGCGTCGGGCGGCAGTTAACCGAGCCCCAGTTGCGTGAAATGCACCGCCTGAAGACCGGGGCGTTGTTGGAAGCCAGCGTCATGATGGGCGCGGCGTGTGGCCAGACCACGCCGGCAGCGCTTACCGCGCTGCGAGACTTTGGCGCGGCCATCGGGCTGGCGTTTCAGGTGGTGGACGACATTCTGGATGTCACCGCCGACTCGGCCACGCTGGGCAAGACCGCTGGTAAAGATGCCCAACACGACAAGCCCACCTTTGTTTCCCTGATGGGTCTGGACAGGGCACTGGCCTACGCGCAGGAGCTGCAAGCAAGTGCGCTGGCCGCTTTGGCACGCAGTGGCTTGGCCGACACCCGCGCCCTGCAGGCGTTGGCGGTGATGGTGGTGCAGCGCGCCAGTTGATGGTGCCGATAATTATGAATGATTATGGCCTGAAGCCCTTATAGAATAAGCGTAATCAGCTATTAAAAATAGAGCATATGTTGATGAATAACCCCTACCCTTTGTTGCAGTCCATCCACGCCCCCGAAGACTTGCGCCGCCTGCCGCGCAACGCGCTGGAGACGCTGGCGACCGAGTTGCGCGCTTACCTGCTGCAAAGCGTAGCCAAGACGGGCGGGCACCTCAGCTCCAACTTGGGCACGGTGGAGCTCACGGTGGCGCTGCATTACGTCTTCAACACCCCGCATGACCGGGTGGTGTGGGATGTGGGCCACCAGACCTACCCGCACAAAATCCTCACGGGTCGGCGCGAGCGCATGGCCTCGCTGCGCCAGTTGGGGGGCTTGAGCGGTTTTCCGCAGCGCACCGAAAGCGAGTTTGATGCCTTTGGCACGGCGCACTCCAGCACCTCCATATCCGCTGCGCTGGGTATGGCGCAAGCCAGCCGCATCAAGGGGGAAGACCGTCACGCCATTGCCGTCATCGGCGATGGCGCCATGACCGCCGGCATGGCTTTTGAGGCCATGAACAACGCCGGCGTTGCCGACTGCAACCTGCTGGTCATCCTGAACGACAACGATATGTCGATCAGCCCGCCAGTGGGGGCGCTCAACCGTTACCTGGCCAAGCTGCTCAGTGGCCATCTTTTCACCTCGGCCAAAAATGCCGGCAAAACCGTGCTCAAGGGGGCTCCGCCTTTGTTTGAACTGGCGAAAAGGCTCGAAGAGTCGGCCAAGGGCATCGTCAAGCCTGTCACCTTGTTTGAGAAATTGGGTTTTAACTACATCGGCCCGATTGATGGCCATGACGTGGACACGCTGGTTAGCGTGCTGGAAAACATCAAGCAGCTCAAGGGCCCGCAGTTTTTGCACGTCATCACCAAAAAAGGCCAGGGCTACAAATTGGCCGAGGCCGACCCGGTGGCCTACCACGGCCCCGGCAAGTTCGACCCCGCCGTTGGACTGCAAAAATCCAGCGCTGGCGCGCACCCCACCTTTACCCAGGTATTTGGCCAGTGGCTGTGCGACATGGCCGCCGCCGACAAGCGCCTGGTTGGCATCACCCCGGCCATGCGCGAGGGCTCTGGCCTGGTGGAGTTTGAGGCGCGTTTTCCTGAGCGTTATTTTGATGTGGGCATTGCCGAGCAGCACGCCGTAACTTTTGCCGCCGGTTTGGCCTGTGAAGGCCTGAAGCCCGTGGTGGCGATTTACTCGACGTTTTTGCAGCGTGCGTATGACCAATTGATTCACGACGTGGCGATTCAAAACCTGCCGGTGGTGTTTGCATTGGACCGGGCCGGCCTGGTCGGGGCCGATGGTGCCACCCATGCCGGTGCCTATGACATCCCTTATCTGCGCTGCATTCCCAATATCAGCGTGGCCTGCCCGGCTGACGAAAATGAGTGCCGCCAGTTGCTCAGTACCGCTTACGCGCAAAACACCCCGGTGGCGGTGCGCTACCCGCGCGGCAGCGGTGCCGGTGTTGCCGTTCAAAGCGGTCTGGAACCCTTGCCTTTTGGTCGCGGCGAGATCCGTCGCCAGGGCCACAGAGTAGCTATTTTGGTCTTTGGTACGCTGCTCTATCCGGCGCTCGAGGCGGCGCAAAGCCTTAACGCCAGCGTGGTCAACATGCGTTGGGCCAAACCGCTTGACCTTGATTTGCTGCTGAAAGTGGCCGCTGACCATGAGGCATTGGTCACGCTGGAAGAAGGTGCCGTGATGGGTGGTGCCGGTAGCGCGGTGCTAGAAGCGTTGGCTGCCGCCAACATCTCTCGGGCAGTCTTGCAACTGGGCCTGCGCGACGAATTCATAGAGCATGGCGACCAGGCCAAACTGCTGGCGCTGCAAGGGCTTGATGCGCCGGGTATTGAAGCGGCGGTGCGTGCAAGGTTTTTCAACGATGAAAATTCGTGCAATGTTTGATGTGACTCGGGCTTCAGAGGGCTGCGCAAGGGAAAACCCGAGAAGTTTCGTGAGTCAGTGTCCATAAAATGTCTGCTGACTCTGATCAGTCAATACGGTGCGTTATCAGGCCGTCTGCCAAATCATTCGTAACCACAGGAGAATTTCGATGGATCGTCGTTCAATCATCAAAAACGCAGGCATAGCTGGCGTATTGGCTGCAGGCATAGCCCCTGCCGTGCATGCCCAGGCGGCTGTTCGCTGGCGTCTCGCATCAAGCTTTCCGAAATCTCTCGACACTATTTACGGTGCCGCTGAAGTCATGTCCAAGGCCGTCAAGGCCATGTCGGGTGGCAAGTTCGAAATTTCGGTACACGCCGGTGGCGAACTGGTGCCACCGTTTGGTGTGGTTGACGGCGTGCAAAGCGGAACGGTCGAGATGACGCACACCGTGCCGTACTATTTTTACGGCAAGAACCCGGCGTTTGCCATAGGTTCGGCCATTCCGTTTGGCATGAATGCACGCCAGATGACCGCCTGGATGATGCATGGCAATGGCCGCAAGCTAATGAATGAGCTATACGCCGGTTACGGCATGGTCAGCTACGCTGGCGGCAATACCGGTGTGCAGATGGGTGGCTGGTACCGCAAGCAAATCAAGTCGGTTGCCGACTTCAAGGGCTTGAAGATGCGCTTGGGCGGTGGCTTGGTGGGTGAGGTGATGCAAGGCCTTGGTGCCGTGCCGCAAAGCATTCCAGGCGGTGAGGTGTATCAGGCGCTTGAAAAGGGCACCATCGACGCCGTAGAGTGGGTGGGTCCGTATGACGACCAGAAGC
>JBBQLQ010000164.1:0-7043 GCA_038328055.1 Burkholderiales bacterium | reverse complement strand
TCTTGCGGCCCACTGGCCACACTCAGGGCGGTCAACAGCTCTCGCAGGCGTGCAGCGTGCATGGCTTGAATGCCTGCCTTGCTACCCGTGGTGAAAAACGCTTCCAGCCCCTTATGCTTGAATGTGAGAATCATAATCTGTTAATCGATGGTTTACAAGTCATCCGGCCACCACGCGCAGTTTGCCCGGTTCGGCCTTGGCATCGAACGTCACCCCGGCCTGTTCCAGAATCCACGCCTCAATCTTTTCGTGATGCACGCGCAGCAGATCAAGCGGTCGCACGGTGTAATGCTTTTCAGCCGTGGCGCTTGGTTTGTGTCCCATGAGTTGCGCCACCACGCCAGCGGGTATCTCAAGCCACTCTGTCAGGCTTTTGAACGAACGGCGCAGGCCATGCAGGGTCAGCACCAGCCCGGCAGCTTTGCAGGCTCTGGCGTGTACCTCGTTCGGCTCTGTCATGTGTCCACTGGCGCTTGTAGGGCTTGAGAAGATCCATTCGTTGCGGCGCGGTAAGCCTGCCAACAGGTGCAGCATGTACGGCGTTGCTGGAATCTCGCGGGTGCCTTCCACTTTGTCGCGGATTTGGATGCCCTTCCATTGGGTGTTTACGTCCGTCCACTTCAGCGCCAGCACTTCGCCGGGTCTTGCGCCAGACAGCAGCAAAATCTGAAGGTAAGCGGCCATCATGGGATTTCCAATCAAGCGAACTTGCGCGAACCATACGGCCAGTTGTTCGCGCTGCAATGCGTCCGACTTGGTTCCGGCCTTGCCCAATGCCTCGCGGGTCTTTTTGGTCTTGGCTTGGTTCTTGGCTGGCATCAGGGCAGCATAGGCGGCTTGCTCACTGCACCAGCCTAAAAACACCTTCAGCAGTCGCCATGCCAGCCGGGCAGATGTTGGCCGGGTTGTGGCTTCGCGTGCGGCCCATGCCTCTATCGTGGCTTGGTCAAGGTCGCACAAGGGCAGGGCCATCAATGGGTGAAGCGGGCCGGGTGCAGTCACGCCACGGCCACGGGTGCCACGTTGTGAAGGTACGCCACCGGGTGAAGCCTTGCGAACGTGGTCAAGGTAATGAAGGACTCCCCAATGTTCCCGGCGCTCTGCCAGGTACACGGTCCACACTTCGCCCACAGTCAAGGCTGTAGCGGCATCCTGTTGGTCTTGCTGGCGCTGTTGGGCAGCTTGGGCTTCAAGGGCAGCGGCTTTGTCGGCGTCTTGCTGGCGCTCAAGCTCTCGCGGGTCGGTGCCACTGTCCAACATCACGCGAAGCCTGTTCGCCTCAGTCCGGGCAGCGTCAAGGCTCCACGCTCTCACATCGCCAATAGTTCGCCTTATGGTCTGCCTGTTCAGCTTGGACTCAAACACAAACGACTTTGCGCCAGTGTTGGACACCCTCACGCGCAGGCCGGGTGCCTTGGTGTCGCGCAGGAATGCTTGCGCCTTGGTGTCGGTGCGGCATGTCAGGCGCTCGATTGCGCCAGCGGTCAGTTCAATGGCTTGTGCCGTGTCTGGTGCGTCTGTCTTTTTGGGTCTTGTCATCATTAACCTACTAAATTAGTCGGGTCTGCGTAGCCACTGCGTAGCCAAAAACCCCCCATTTTGGGGAATATCAATCAACGCTCGCACTGTCAACCTGTCCAGTGCTTTTGTCGTAAGCTGTTGATTTGTATTGATTGTATAGGTGTTAATCAACACTGGCAAATAGTATCTTGATACGACTTTTAATCCGTTTGTCGTGGGTTCGACCCCCGCACATCCCACCAAATCAATTTAAAAAGCCTGTCTTAGACAGGCTTTTTTCGTTGGTGCTGCGGATTTTCAAAGCCGCGTCTTGTTGGTGTCAGGCCGTCAAACCGCGATACAACATATAGGCAGCCAATAGAAACAGAATGCTGGCAAAAACACGTTTCAGTCGTTTAACCGGTAATTTATGGGCTGCGGTCGCACCCAGGGGGGCAGTAATTACACTGCAACTGGCAATCACCAGCAGTGCTGGCAACCAGATGTAACCAAGAGAAAAAGGTGGCAAATTGGCTACTCCCCAACCACTCGCCACATAACCGACGGCATTCGCCAGTGCAATGGGAAAACCCAGCGCGGCCGATGTTGCTATGGCATTGTGAATGGCGATATTGCACCAGGTCATGAAAGGCACGCTAACGAAACCGCCGCCAGCGCCTACCAAACCCGACAGGAATCCAATTACGGTGCCAGCACCTACCAAACCGACTTGGCCTGGTATCTGGCGACTTGGTAAGGGCTTTTTATCGCGAAACATCTGGGTAGCTGAAAAGCCGACAAATAGGGCAAAAAATAAGGCCAGCGAGGAACCCTTTAGCACTGCAAAAACCCCCATGCTGGCGATGGCAGCACCTAGGACGATGCCGGGTGACAAAGCCTTGACCAAGTCCCATCGAACTGCTCCGCGCTTGTGGTGTGCCCGCACACTTGATACGGATGTAAATACGATCGTCGCCATGGATGTCGCGATCGCCATTTTTATCGCGAGGTCAGATGAAACGCCACGGCCAGAAAGAAGGATGGTGATAAACGGCACCATGATCATGCCACCACCGATGCCGAGCAGGCCAGCTAAAAAACCGGATGTCAAGCCAAGCAATCCCAGTTCTATGATCAGAGAAATTTCAAATTGCATGAATTGTGGCAATGATAGGTGTCTGCCATGCACCGAACCGGCATCCCTGAACCGGGGTTCAGGTGGGCGAGGTCAGAAATTGCCTTGGGTTCATCTAACGCGAGATGATCACGCCGGCATCACAATGTTCCAAGCCCTGGCTCTAAGAGCATTGGTTCTAGGAAATATAAAGCCCGGTGAACACGGCAGACAACTTAATTGTAGGGGGTCAACGGGAAATCTGGACGTAAATTTCGTTGGCTTTCACCATACCCAGTTCCATTCGCGCCTTTTCCTCGACCATCTCCAGGCCTTCCTTCAGGTCGCGCACTTCTGCAGTCAATTGGTTGTTGGCCACCAATGCCTGCTGGTTGCGCAGATTCTGATCGTTCAGTTGGGAGCGGAGCTGCAAGACTTTAGGCACGCTACCCCGGCCAAGCCACAACTGCCCGTGCAAAATCACAAGCAGAGCAATCAGCAAGGCCGGAACAGCGCGAGCACCCATGAAACGATTTACCGCAGGTTATAGAACGCAGAGCGGCCTGGATAGGTGGCGATGTCTCCCAAATCTTCTTCAATGCGCAGCAGCTGGTTGTATTTGGCCATGCGATCCGAGCGGCTCAAGCTGCCGGTTTTAATTTGCCCAGCATTCGTTCCAACCGCGAGATCTGCAATAGTGGAGTCTTCGGTTTCACCTGAGCGATGGCTGATGACAGCGGTGTACCCCGCCCGTTTGGCCATTTCAATGCAAGCAAAGGTTTCCGTGAGGGTGCCAATCTGGTTGATCTTAATCAGAATCGAGTTGGCAATGCCTTTGTCGATACCTTCCTTGAAGATTTTGGTGTTGGTAACAAACAGGTCATCACCCACGATCTGCACGTTTTTACCAAGGCGATCGGTCAATATCTTCCAGCCATCCCAATCGTTTTCGGCCATGCCGTCTTCAATGCTGATGATGGGGTACTTGTCAACCCAGGTGGCCAGTACGTCCGTCCATTCTGCAGCATCCAGCACCAAGCCTTCGCCTTCGAGATGGTATTTGCCGTCTTTGAAAAACTCGCTGGCAGCGCAGTCCAGGCCAATGGCGATTTGCTCACCTGCCACAAACCCTGCTTTGTCGATGGCTTGCAAGATGAGTTGGATCGCTGCTTCATGGCTTTCCACGCTGGGTGTAAAGCCGCCTTCGTCGCCGACGGCAGTGCTCATGCCTTTTTCGTCAATGATCTTTTTCAGTGCATGAAACACTTCGGCACCGTAACGCAGGGCTTCGCGAAAACTCGGGGCACCGACGGGAATGATCATGAATTCCTGAATGTCGAGGTTGTTGTTGGCGTGTGCACCACCGTTGACCACGTTCATCATAGGCACTGGCATCTGCATGCCACCCATACCGCCAAAGTAGCGGTACAGCGGCAGACCGGATTCTTCGGCAGCGGCGCGCGCCACCGCCATCGACACGGCCAACATGGCGTTGGCACCCAGGCGCGACTTGTTCTCGGTGCCGTCCAGGTCAATCAGGGTTTTGTCCAGAAAAGCCTGCTCGGATGCATCCAAGCCAAGTACTGCCTCAGAAATTTCGGTATTGATGTGCTCAACTGCTTTCAGTACGCCCTTGCCGAGGTAACGGGTTTTATCGCCATCGCGCAGCTCAATGGCTTCGCGGCTACCGGTCGATGCACCAGATGGCACGGCGGCGCGGCCCATGGTGCCGGACTCCAGCAACACATCACATTCCACGGTGGGGTTACCGCGTGAATCAAGAATTTCACGTCCTACGATGTCTACGATTGCGCTCATTGGTTTCTTTCGGTTGAAAAACAAAGGTTAATAATTTCAGAAATATATTGCACTGGTGTTAAAAAGCAAAATTCTGTTCCAGAAAACCGTTTTTCTTGGTGACTTCATCTAGCGCCAGAAGTGTTTCCAGCAAGGCTTTCATGTGCTTCAGGGGAACTGCATTGGGGCCATCACTCATGGCTTTGTCCGGATTGGGGTGGGTTTCCATGAATAAGCCGGCAATGCCGACAGCGACCGCTGCACGGGCTAGAACCGGGACAAATTCACGCTGACCGCCACTGCTGGTACCCTGTCCACCGGGTAATTGCACGGAATGTGTCGCATCAAAGACGACTGGCGCACCGGTATCGCGCATGATGGCCAGGGCGCGCATGTCACTTACTAGGTTGTTGTAGCCAAAGCTGACACCGCGTTCGCAAGCCATGAAGTTGTCTTCGTTCAGACCTTTTTCACCTGCCGCCGCGCGGGCTTTGTCGATGACATTTTTCATGTCACCCGGTGCCAGGAACTGCCCTTTTTTGATGTTGACCGGCTTGCCTGACTGCGCTACGGCCCGAATGAAATCGGTTTGGCGGCACAGAAACGCGGGAGTTTGCAGCACGTCCACCACCGAGGCCACCTGGACGATCTGGTCTTCTGAGTGAATATCAGTCAGCACGGGCAGGTCGAGTTCATGTTTGATTTTGGCCAAAATTTCCAGGCCTTTGTCGATGCCAGGGCCGCGAAAGGTGCCGCCACTGGAGCGGTTGGCCTTGTCAAAGCTGCTCTTGAAAATGAACGCAATGCCCAGGCTGGCAGTGATTTCCTTCAGCGTACCCGCTGTGTCCATTTGCAATTGCTCTGACTCAATGACACAAGGGCCGGCGATCAGGAATAACCGGTGCTGCAGGCCAATGTCGAACCCACAGAGCTTCATCAGGCGACTGCTTTCAACTGGCTGGAAGTGCCTTGATGGTCGAGCGCAGCGCGAATGAACGCATTAAACAGCGGGTGCCCGTTCCATGGTGTCGACTTGAACTCAGGGTGAAATTGCACGCCGATAAACCAAGGGTGAACCTCCTGCGGAAGTTCCACAATCTCAGTCAAATGCTCACGTTGCGTCAGGGCTGAAATTACCAGCCCGGCTTTTCGCAGCGTATCAAGGTAATGAACATTGGCTTCGTACCGATGGCGATGCCGCTCGGTCACCACATCGCCATAAATCTGGTGCGCCAGTGTGCCCTTGGCTACGTCAGAGCTTTGTGCACCCAAGCGCATCGTGCCACCCAGGTCGGAGGCTTCATTGCGGGTCTTGATGGTGCCGTCTTCATCTTTCCACTCGGTGATCAAGGCAATCACCGGATGCGCCGTGTCAGGGTTGAATTCGGTGCTGTTGGCATCGGTCAACCCGGCAACGTGGCGGGCAAATTCAATGGTCGCGACCTGCATGCCCAGACAAATGCCCAAGTAGGGAACCTTGTTTTCACGGGCAAAGCGGGCTGCGCAGATTTTGCCTTCGACACCACGTATGCCAAAACCACCTGGCACCAAAATAGCATCAAACTTGGCCAGCTGCGCCACGTTGTCTGGGGTGATGGTTTCAGAGTCGATGTAGGTAATTTTGACGCGCACATGGTTTTTCATGCCGGCGTGACGCAGGGCCTCGTTGAGCGACTTGTAGCTGTCGCTCAACTCGACATATTTGCCCACCATCACAATGTTGACATCGCCTTGGGGGTGCGCGGTCTCATAGACCAGATCGTCCCAGCGCTTGAGGTTGGCAGGCGGTGTGTTCAAGCGCAATTTGTCGCAAATCAGGCCGTCCAGCCCTTGCTCATGCAGCATGCGCGGCACCTTGTAAATAGTGTCCACGTCCCACATCGAGATCACGCCCCACTCGGGCACATTGGAGAACAGCGAAATCTTGGAGCGCTCCTCTTGTGGAATCGGCCGATCAGCCCGGCACAGCAAGGCATCGGCCTGAATGCCAATTTCGCGCAGTTGCTTGGCGGTGTGCTGGGTGGGCTTGGTTTTAAGCTCGCCCGCAGCGGCAATCCAGGGCACGTAGCTGAGATGCACAAAGGCACTGTTGTTGGGGCCCAACTGCAGACTCAACTGGCGCACGGCCTCCAGAAATGGCAGCGATTCAATGTCGCCTACGGTGCCGCCGATTTCGACAATCGCCACATCCACCGCGTCAGGCGTGCCAAAGCCCGCACCACGCTTGATGAAGTCCTGAATTTCGTTGGTGACGTGGGGAATGACTTGAACCGTCTTGCCCAGGTAATCGCCACGACGCTCTTTTTCAAGCACGCTTTTGTAGATTTGACCGGTGGTGAAGTTGTTGGCCTTCTTCATGCGCGTTTCAATGAAGCGCTCATAGTGACCTAAATCGAGGTCAGTCTCGGCACCATCTTCAGTGACATATACCTCGCCATGCTGGAAAGGCGACATGGTTCCGGGGTCGACATTCAGGTAGGGGTCGAGCTTGATTAAAGTGACTTTGAGGCCGCGCGATTCAAGAATCGCAGCAAGTGAGGCGGAGGCGATTCCCTTGCCCAGGGAAGACACCACACCGCCGGTGACGAAGACAAATTTGGTCATGTCAAAGAGAGCTTGCAAGCTCACAGAG
>JBBQLQ010000163.1:0-7052 GCA_038328055.1 Burkholderiales bacterium | reverse complement strand
TCGTCATTGCGAGGCAAAAGCCTTTAGCCGCGAGGAGCGTAGCGACGTGGCGGGCAGCGACGCGGCAATCCATGAACCCCTGGATTGCCGCGCTACGCTCGCAATGACGAAAAAAGGTACATCGGTATCGTCCACGTCCCTTACCTGCAGGGGGTGGCGCTGCCAGTAACGCGCGACTGATCGGATAACTGCCAGGTCTCGACGTTCGCCAAGTCCCCGCGAATGGGAAACCAATGCAAAACAGCCTGATCACTTAAAATCGTTCCTTTTGGCAGGCGCGCCGCAAACACGCCTTGTCGGCCATCATTTATTACCCTGTCAACCAAGTTTTTCAAGCCATGAATTCAACTTCCACCCCAGTCACCGTCGCCGACATCCGCAAGACGTTTCTTGATTTCTTCGCCTCCAAAGGCCATGCCGTGGTGGCATCGAGCCCGCTGGTTCCCGGCAACGACCCAACGCTGATGTTCACCAACTCGGGCATGGTGCAGTTCAAGGACGTGTTCTTGGGCACCGACAAGCGCAGTTATGTGCGCGCTGCATCCGTTCAGGCCTGTTTGCGCGCTGGTGGCAAACACAATGACCTGGAAAACGTGGGTTACACCGCGCGTCACCACACGTTTTTCGAGATGCTGGGCAACTGGAGTTTTGGTGACTACTTCAAGCATGAGTCGCTGCAATGGGCCTGGGAACTGCTCACCCAGGTCTACAAACTGCCCGCTGACAAGCTGTGGGCCACGGTCTACATCGACGACGACGAGGCCTACGATATCTGGACCAAAGTGATTGGCCTGCCGCCCGAGCGCGTGGTGCGCATTGGCGATAACAAGGGTGCCAAATACGCCTCCGATAATTTCTGGATGATGGCCGACACCGGCCCCTGCGGCCCGTGCAGCGAGATTTTTTTCGACCATGGCCCGGAGATCGCTGGCGGCCCACCCGGCAGCCCGGAGCAAGACGGCGACCGCTACATCGAGATCTGGAACAACGTGTTCATGCAGTTCGACATGCAAACCGACGGCCGGCTTTTGCCGCTGCCCGCGCCCTGCGTCGACACCGGCATGGGGTTGGAGCGCCTCGCCGCCATCTTGCAGCATGTGCACAGTAATTACGAAATCGACATTTTTGCGGCGCTGATCAAGGCCGCTGGCCGCGAAACCGGTTGCGCTGATCTGTCCAATAACTCACTCAAGGTGATTGCCGATCACATTCGCGCCACTGCGTTTTTGGTCAGTGATGGTGTCTTGCCCAGCAACGAAGGCCGTGGCTACGTGCAGCGGCGCATCATCCGTCGCGCCATTCGTCATGGCTACAAGCTGGGCAAGAAAACCCCGTTTTTCCACAAACTGGTGCCCGATCTGGTGGCGCTGATGGGCGTGGCTTATCCCAGTCTGGCAACACAAGCTGAGCGCATCATGGACGTGCTGCGGGTCGAAGAAGAACGCTTTTACGAGACGCTGGAAATCGGCATGCAAATTCTGGACGAGGCCCTCGCTGGGGATGTCAAGACCTTGCCGGGCGGCGTGGCCTTCAAGCTGCACGACACCTACGGTTTTCCGCTGGATTTGTCGGCCGATGTCTGCCGCGAGCGTGGTCTACACGTGGACGAGGCCGGTTTTCATGCCGCCATGGACCAGCAAAAAGCGCAGGGCCGTGCCGCTGGCAAATTCAAGATGGACAAGGCGCTGGACTACACCGGTATTGGCAATGAATTTGTCGGCTACCTAGAGTTGACATTTGCTACCAAAATCGTAGCTGTCTACGCAGATGGAATAAGCGTTGCAAGCCTAAAACAAGGTCAACAAGGTGTGATTGTGCTGGCTGCGACACCGTTTTACGCCGAGAGCGGTGGCCAAGTCGGCGACCAGGGCGCGATCTTCTGCGACACGGCGCTGTTTGAAGTCGCTGACACGCAAAAAATCAAGGCCGATGTGTTTGGCCACCATGGCGTTTTGAAGTCCGGCACACTGGCGGTGGGTGACAGAGTGACGGCGCACGTCAACGCCAGCATGCGCGCAGCCACCGTGCGTAACCACTCGGCCACCCATTTGATGCACAAAGCCCTGCGTGACGTGTTGGGCAGCCATGTGCAGCAAAAAGGCAGCCAGGTGAACCCGGAGCGCACGCGTTTTGACTTTGCCCACAACGCGCCGGTCACCGACGCTGAAATCCGCGAAGTTGAAGCCCGTGTCAATGCCGAGATTCTGACCAACGCCGCTGCCCAAGCGCGTGTGATGGACATCGAATCGGCGCAAAAGACCGGTGCCATGATGTTGTTTGGTGAAAAGTATGGCGAGTCGGTGCGTGTGCTGGACATTGGCTCCAGCCGCGAGTTGTGCGGTGGCACACACGTGCAGCGCACCGGTGACATCGGCCTGTTTAAGGTGGTGGCTGAGAGTGGCGTGGCCTCGGGCATTCGCCGCATTGAGGCGGTGACCGGTGAAAACGCCCTGACCTATTTGCAGCATCTGGAAGACACTGTGAGTCATGCTGCGGGTGTGTTGAAAGCGCCGGTGGTTGAGGTCAACGAGCGCATCGTGTCGGTGCTTGATCACGTCAAGGCGCTTGAGAAAGAAGTGGCCGCACTCAAGGGCAAGCTGGCCTCGGCGCAGGGTGATGAGTTGGTCGAAAAAGCGCAGACCATCAACGGGGTCAAACTACTGGTGGCGCGCTTGGAAGGTGCCGACACCAAGACCCTGCGCGACACCATGGACAAGCTCAAGGACAAGCTAAAAACCGCGGTCATCGTGCTCGGTGTGGTCGATGGTGACAAGGTGCAGATCGCAGTGGGTGTCACACCAGACACCACGGTCAAGGTCAAGGCCGGCGAGCTGGTCAACTTTGTGGCGGGCCAAGTTGGCGGCAAGGGCGGTGGCAAGCCCGACATGGCGATGGCCGGTGGCACCGAACCGGGTAAGCTTGATGCAGCTCTGGCCAGTGTGGCGGGCTGGGTTGCACCGAAACTTTAATGGCTAGTTAAAACTTTTTTTCTTTTATTGACCCCTATTTCAAGGCAACTCATGAGTGCATTTTTCAACGAAACCGTTTTGAGCGTCCACCATTGGACCGACCGTTTGTTTAGTTTCACCACCACGCGGGACCCGACTTTGAGGTTCTCCAATGGCCACTTCACCATGATTGGTCTGCGCCTTGAAGGGGGCAAACCGCTGTTACGTGCTTACAGCATCGTCAGTGCCAATTACGAAGAGCACCTGGAGTTTTTGAGCATCAAGGTGCAAGACGGCCCACTGACCTCCAGGCTGCAGCACATCAAGGTGGGCGAGCAAATTGTGGTGGGCAAAAAACCCACCGGCACGCTGCTGATTGACTATTTGCTCCCCGGCAAAAACCTGTACCTGTTTGGCACCGGCACCGGACTGGCACCGTTTTTGAGCATCGTGCGGGATCCGGCCACCTATGAAAAATTTGAAAAAGTGATTTTGGTGCACGGTGTGCGTCAAGTCGCGGAGTTGGCCTATCACGACTACCTGACACTTGAACTGCCTGACCACGAGTTTTTGGGTGAGATGGTCACAGCGCAAATGCTGTATTACCCCACCGTAACGCGCGAGCCCTTTAAAAACCAGGGCCGGGTCACGGACCTGATTGAGTCCGGCAAGATGCAATCCGACTTGGGTTTGCCCAAGTTTGATCCCGAGTACGACCGCGCCATGATGTGCGGCAGCCCGGCGCTGTTGCGCGATTTGAAGGCGATTCTGGAGCACCGTGGCTTCCTCGAAGGCAACACCACCAAACAAGGCGATTTTGTGGTGGAACGTGCTTTTGTGGAGCAATAAGCATGACCACTCACCACGACTTATATGCCATTGGCAACGCGCTGGTGGACTCCGAGTACGATGTTTCGGATGCGCAATTGCAGGCGGCCGGTGTTGCCAAACGCCACATGACCCTGATTGACACCGACAGGCGGGCGGAACTGCTCAAGCATGTGCATGGCCTTCATTCGCGCCGCACTGGCGGGGGATCCGCGGGCAACACCGTGGTGGCGCTGGCCCAGTTGGGGGGTAGGGCGTTTTACTCCTGCCGGGTGGCAGACGACGAGTTGGGCGATTTTTATACCAAAGACCTGCTCTCGCATGGTGTTGCCACCAACCTGACCAACACCCGTGCAACGCAAGGCCAGACCGGTAGCTGCATGGTCATGGTGACACCGGATGCCGAGCGCAGCATGAGCACTTTTTTGGGTGCCACGGCCGACATTGATGCTTCGTCGCTGCAAGCGCTTGACATCGTCAAGTCGAAGGTCTATTACATGGAAGGTTACCTGGCTGCATCACCTACCGGGCTTGATGCAGCCATTCAGGGCCGCGCGGTAGCCAAAGCTGCGGGGGTGGCGCTGGCCACCACGCTGAGCGACATGAGCATGATCAATTTTTGTCGTGCAGGCCTCGATGCCATGGTTGGCAATGCCGATACGGGCACGCTTGACTATCTTTTTTGCAACGAGGAAGAAGCGCAAGTTTGGTGCGGCACCCAGGACATCACACAAATTTGCCAGCAGATCAGCCAACAAGCGGGCGTGGTGTGTCTCACGCGCAGCGCCAAAGGCTGTATCGTTTTGCAGGGCGGCCAGCATACCGACGTGCCGGCGGCCAAGGTCAAGGCACTTGACACCAATGGTGCGGGCGACATGTTTGCCGGCGCGTTCTTGTATGCCGTGACGCACGGCCACAGCCACGCCCAAGCAGCCTGGCTGGCCAATCAGGCCGCAGGTCGCGTGGTGGCGCAGTACGGTAACCGACTCAGCCAGGCTTCAATGGGCGAGCTCAAGGCAGATTTCGCGCACTACCTGGCGCACTGATCGCCTGTTATTTTTAGCGTGCGCCAAAAGGTTTCTTGGTGCCTGTTGGTCAGTTTTGAAGCCCAGATCAGTCTGCAAAAAGGCATGGACGCAACCCAAGAGCCCATATGTTGCGCGTTTGCCACTGGCATTTATAACAACTGACTTATTTATAAGGTTATTTTGCGAAAAAAGATGACATGGCGACTGTCAAGGTGGAAAATCCGCGCTGACGGTTGGACTCCATCATCTTCAGCCGCAATCATCTCAACTACTCAGGAAACATGCTCATGACAAATCGTCGCGTCTTTATTTTGCAATCGGTTATCGGTGCCAGCGCAATGGCTTCTGGCGTGGCAATGGCCGCTGCCCCTATGGTTGATGAGGCTGACGCTGCAGCCAAGGGACTGGGCTATGTTGCTGATTCTGCCAAAGCAGACGGCAAAAAATACCCCAAACATACTGCAGCACAACTGTGCAACAACTGCGCGTTGTTCCAGGGCAAAGCAGCTGACGCAGCCGGTGGCTGCCCATTGTTTGCTGGTAAGCAAGTCTCGGGCAAAGGCTGGTGCAGCGCCTACGCCAAAAAGGCATAAGTTTTTTTGCTTGAAAAAACCCACCTTCATGGTGGGTTTTTTTTCGACCATTCATGGTTGGCGTTTCTTTTTTTAGCGTCATAAATTTCGGATAATCCCCACATGAATCCAACAATCAATGCTGACGCTGCCGAACTGGCCAAATTTTCAGAACTGGCCCATCGCTGGTGGGATGCCGACGGCGAGTTTCGCCCCTTGCACCAGATCAACCCGCTGCGCCTGGCGTGGATCAACGGTTTGTGTCCGCTTGCAGGACTGAATGTGCTCGATGTCGGCTGTGGCGGCGGCATATTGACCGACTCCATGGCCCGTGCTGGCGCTAACGTGACCGGTATTGATTTGTCAACCAAGGCGCTGCGCATCGCCCAATTGCACGCCTTGGATGCCCAAACCGAGAACGTGCATTACCGCGAAATCAGCGCAGAGGCGATGGCCGATGAGCAGCCTGCCAGTTTTGACGTGGTGACCTGCATGGAGATGCTTGAGCATGTGCCCGATCCGGCCTCTGTGGTTCAGGCATGCGCCACACTTGTCAAACCCGGTGGCTGGGTTTTCTTTTCCACCTTGAACCGGAGCGCCAAATCGTTTTTGCTGGCCATTGTGGGCGCTGAATATGTGCTCAACATGCTGCCGCGTGGTACCCATGAATATGCCAAGATGATCCGCCCCAGTGAATTGGCTGGTTTTTGTCGGACATCAGAACTGAATGTGCTGCACAGCAAAGGCCTGTCATTCAACCCTTTGACGCAGCGCTATTGGCTCAATTCGGATACCAGCGTCAACTACTTGTTGGCCACGCAAAGACCAATAGGCATGCAGCCGTGATGCTTACTGCGGCACCATTCACCAAGGTGCAAGCGGTGTTGTTTGATCTGGACGGCACGCTGATCGACAGCGCCCCAGACTTGGCCGCTGCGGCAGATGCTATGCGTGTGGCCCGCGGTTTGCCGTCTTTGCCACTGGCACAGTACCGTCCCATGGCAGGCGCTGGTGCCCGGGGGATGCTGGGTATTGCGTTTGACTTGACCCCTGATCACCCGGAATTTGAGGGCATGCGCGAGGAATTTTTTTCAAACTACGAGCGTTGTCTGAACCAGCGCACGCTGGTTTTTCAGGGAGTGGAAGAACTAGTGGCGGCCCTGGTTGCGCGCGGAGTGCCTTGGGGTGTTGTTACCAACAAAGCGGCGCGCTTTACCGAGCCATTGACCCGCGCCATGCCTCTTTTTGCCACGGCCGGTACCATCATTAGTGGCGACACCACGCCATACGCCAAACCACACCCGCAGCCCTTGCTGGAGGCGGCCCAGCGTATGGGTGTGCAGCCGGGGCGCTGTGTGTACGTGGGCGATGATGAACGCGACATCGTTGCCGGCCTGGCTGCGGGCATGGGCACGGTCGCTGCCACCTACGGTTATCTGGGGGCAAAGACCGATACCCGGCAGTGGGGAGCGCATGCCCATATTAATTCTGCGGCTGAGCTCTTGCAATTGTTGGCATTGGCATAAAATAGCAGGCTTGGGGCTGCATTGGTTTCGACGTGGATTCGGACGCGCAGCAGGGCATGTCGAGCTGAATGCGCTCGTAAAACTGATTCAAAAAAACTAACTGCAAACGACGAACGTTTCGCACTCGCTGCTTAATCGCACGTGAGCCTC
>JBBQLQ010000162.1:0-7233 GCA_038328055.1 Burkholderiales bacterium | reverse complement strand
ATCCTGCCCAGGAAGCGGCCAGCACCGCGCGGAGCAGGGTCTGTAAACCACTGGTCTGCACCGTTCGGTTTGGACCCCATTTCTTTGTCTGTGATGATGCCCATGACTTACTTTCCAGTTGCCGTTCGGTTGCCGTTTCTCCCGGCTGGTTGCCGTTCGGTTGCCGTTTCTCACTGGCAGTCATTGTACATCTTAGGCTGATATTGGACGCTAAGTTGTTGTAAGTTATTGATTTGTAACGATTTTGTTAAATAGTATGAACTCGGTTGAATCTAATAAAGCTATTTTGGTATTGACTACGAACCAAGGGGTCGTGGGTTCAATTCCTGCCAGCCGCACCAAACGATAGCCCTAGAACAGTGATGTTTTAGGGCTTTTTCGTTTCTGGACAATGCTCTTGACCGCGTTGCAGCCTTGCTAAAGTCCAAAGTACCACCGAACCGAATGGAAAAAGATCGGTGCTGCAAAGCACAATGAGTCGATCCGGTCGAGCATGCCACCGGCACCGGTCACACCCTTGCCGTGGCCACGCCAGATCGGAATGCCACGGTCGCGTTTGAGGGCTTTCATTACCAGATGCCCCAGTGAGCCGGCTGCGCAGGCGATGAAGGCCATGGCAAATGCTTGCCCAGGTACAAATGGGGTAATGCCGGCAAGCAAAGCGCCCAGCAAACTACCTGTTGCCATCCCCGCCCACCAGCTTCGCCAGGTAAAACTCTGGCTGATGTGGGGGGCAGCCAGTGGCTTGCGCAGTGCTATCAAGCGGCGCGCCACCAGATGCTGGGTGACCATGCAGGTTTGCACCACCAGTACCAGAAACAGCATCAAAAAGCCATTTTTCTTGTCGTAGCCGGGGAAGTCGAGCAGCAGCAGCGCCGGCACATGGCTCATGCCGTAGATGCACACCATGATGCCCCATTGCAGCTTGGCGTTACGTTCCAGAAAACGCTGCGGGTCATTGGCCAGCGCACTGGCGACTGGCAATGCCAGAAATACATAGACCGGGATGAAGACGGTGAACAGGTCAAAGTGTTCGGTGCCCACCAGCCAGTACTGAAACGGTAGCACGCCAAAAAACGCCAGCACCAGGCCGCGATGGTCGCCATGGCGGGTGGGTGAGAGTGTCAAAAACTCGCGCAGGGCGAAAAATGAGCCCAGTCCAAACAGGATCAGTCGGGAAATGTCGCCGGCCAGCCAGGCGATCCAGAAGACAAAAATCAGCAGCCAACTGGTTTTAAGCAATTGCGTCAGATTTGACACATCGTCACTGTGCTTCTGGCTTGCTTGTGGGTCTTCAAATTCACGCATGGAGTGCAGAAAAAGCACCAGGCCCGAGATCAGCAACAAGCCGAAGATGATGACGAACAAGGCTCCAATTTGTTGGGTCGCGGTGAGGTTTTTCAGAGCTTGGTACATGTGAAAAGCGCTTTCACTTTAAACATCGCGCAGGGCCAGCACAGCGCTGCGGGCACGGGTCAAAAAAGTTTGGCGGTCTTCTCCAGCCAGCAACCGCATTGGCACACCAAAGGTCACCGAGCACAGCACCGGCACCGGCACCACTTCGCCTTTGGGCATGACGCGTTGTACGTTATTGATCCAGGCCGGCACCAATTCAACTTGCGGAAACTTCAACGCCAGCTTGTACAACCCGGCTTTGAAGACCTGGGGCTCATCGGCATAACCGCGTGTGCCCTCCGGAAACAGGATTAACGAGTCGCCAGCGTTCATGGCCTCAATCAAGGGCTCCAACGGGTCTTCGTCCGCGTGGCGCTCACGCGATACGTAAATCACGTTGAACACAGCGCTGGTGATCCATTTCCTGAAGCGGGTTTTGGTCCAGTAGTCGCGTGCTGCCACAGCGCGGGTGTTGTGGCGAAGTTCCTTCGGCAGCGCAGCCCAGATCATCACCAGATCGGCGTGACTCTGGTGGTTGGCAAAGTAGATGCGTTGCTCAGCCTTGGGCGGACAACCCCACCAGCGTGCCTGGGCACCGGTCAAAATGCGGATCAAACCGAGCAAAAAATAGCTCATCAGCTTGGCCAGCACGTCCATCACAATCGGTTTCATGGCAGCTCAGCGCTTTCCAAACGCCGCGCGATGATGGCAGCACGACCGGCCACGTAGCTGGAGTTGGGCAGCTTCTCAAAGTACTTGGGGCGTGGCAGCATCACCGCCAGTCGCGCCGCTTCATAGGCGCTGAGCTGCGCGGCGCTCTTGCGGTAGTAATGCTGGGCTGCCGCCTCGGCACCAAAAACCCCTTCACCCCACTCGACGTTGTTGAGGTAAATCTCCAGAATGCGCTGCTTGCTCAGCAGGGCCTCCAGTGCAAAGGTCAGCATAAATTCCTGGCCTTTGCGCAACAGCGTGCGCTCGCCCGATAAAAACAGATTCTTGGCCAGTTGCTGGGTAATGGTGGAGCCGCCTATCACCTTGGGTGTCTTGACGACTTTTGCAGGTGTTGTAGGTGTTGCAGTGCTCGGTTTTGCGGGTGTTTTGGTTTGATTTTTCGTGCCATTTCTGGCGACCCTGGCGGCATCGCGCGCAGCCATCGCGGCTTGGGCTTTGTCCGACATTTCTTGCGCCTTGGCGTTTTTTTGCCAGGCTTTTTCCAGGGCATCCCAGTCCACCCCATCGTGGCTGGCAAAGCCATCGTCTTCGCTGGCAATGACTGCACGTTTGAGGTTGCTTGAGATTTTTTCGTAGGGTGCCCACTGATGGCGCCAGCGCAGCGTGCCTTTTTCAGTGACGACGCGCCAGGCTTCGGAGCGTTCAAACGCAGTCGACTGCGGGTCGACTACCAGCATGGCGGCAATGCGTGCTACAAAAAACACTTGCAGCAGCAGTGCAGCTGTCGCCACCAAAACCAGCCAGCGCAGCGCGGCTTTCATGGTAATCAGGCGCTCAGGCTCAGGCGCACGCGCAGCTCGGCCAGCACCTGCTGCGCCGGCGGCATGACACCGCGCCAGATCAGAAAGGCCTCAGCAGCCTGGCGGACCAGCATGCCCAAGCCGTCACGCGCCACGGCACCGTGCGCGTGCGCCCAGTCCATAAAGGTTGCCGCGCCGGGGCCGTACATCATGTCGTAGGCCAGAGCGCCGGGCTTGAGCACCCCCGCGCTGACCGGCACGCCGTGGCCGCCCAAGCTGCTGGCCGTGGCATTGATAATGACATCGAAATCACCCTCTAGCCCTTTTAAATCAAGCGCCAGTAGCTCTGTTTTTTGTAGCGGCACCAAGGGTTGGTGGCGCGCCACCAGGTCGACAGCCTTGCCTACTGTGCGATTGGCCACGCTGATGTGTGCCGGTTTTGCATGGATCAGCGGCCCCAGCACGCCAGCGGCTGCACCGCCGGCACCTATCAGCAAAATGCGCTTGCCCAACATACGAACGTCTGCGCCTTGTTCGATGTCATCAACCAGCCCGATGCCGTCGGTGTTGTCGGCCAGAATCTGCCCGTCCTTGAAGGTCAGCACGTTGCAGGCTTGTGCCAGCAGGGCGCGTTCGCTGGTGTGGGTGGCCAGCGCGGCGGCTTCGAATTTGAACGGTACGGTGATGTTGCAGCCGCTGGCCCCTTCATCGATGAACGCCTGCACGCTTCGGGCAAAGTGATCGAGCGGAATTTCACGCTTGGTGTAGGTCATCACCTGCCCGGTCAGTTCGGCAAAGCGGCTGTGAATCCAGGGCGACTGACTGTGGGCCACCGGATGGCCCATGACGCAATAAAGATCGTTGCTCATGGCGGCTTTAAAGGTGGTTGGTGTTATTTGGCGCTGAATTTGGTCTCAAGCGTGTCATCGCGGGTGAAATTGAAGCGCGACACCACGGCAATCTGGTCAGCCTGGCGGCGCATGGCCGTGCTGAATTTGCCATATGGCCCGGCGCTTTTGGCAATCGCCTGGGCACGACGGTCCAGTGCCGGGATGCCTGAGCTTTGTACCACTTCAGTCGAGATCACCCGGCCATCGTGATTGACATTGACGATCATGGTGAGTTCGCCATAGAGCTTTTGGCCGTTCAACTGAGGAAAATTCTCGGTGCCTTTGTCCTCGATGGCGCGGCGCAAATGGTCGTAGTACACGGCGTAGACCGCCTCACGGGTCGCCGGGCTGATGTAACGCTTTTTGGGGCGGGCGTTCTCTTCGTTGATGCGGCGCTCGATTTCAGCCAGCAGCCGGATGAGCTGGCGGCGCTTTTGTTCGCGCAGCGCCTGCTCGGGGCTTGGGTTGGCTTGCTGCGGATCCGGCGGTGGCATGGCCGCCAAAATGGTTTTGACTTGCGCCAGCATCAGGTTTTGCTGCTCGTGCATGTCACGCAATTGGCGTTGCTGGTCTTGTTCGCTGTCCTCTCCCGCCATGGAAACCAGGGCCGGTGGTAGCGGGCTGGTGGCGCGGCCTTTTTCCAGTTCGCCGCCACCTGCCATATTGGCCTGGGCAATGGCGCGGGCCTTTTCAGGCTGCTCGTTGGTGCGGGCGTTGACCAGAATCACTTCCAGCGGGGTGTCTTCAAACACCCGGTTGAAGGTTTCGGGGTCGACAAAACGCACGGTCAGCAGCGCTGCGTGCACGGCAAAAGACACGCCAAGCGCAATTTGTAAGGTGCTGAAAGACCGCAGGTTCACGGGGCAGGAGTATCGCCGGGGGCCGCGTCGCTGGCGCTGCCAACGTTCTCGTCGACATTCATGGCAATGGCGATGGGGCCAGCCACGGTGTCATCGTCTTCCGGATCATCGTCAAGTGCTGCATCAGGCTCGGCATCCAGCCGGGCTGTGACGGTGCCGTGAATGTCCAGTGACACCTCGTCAATGTCACCCAGACGCACCATGACGCGTGCACCGCGGGGCAAGCCTTGTGCACCGGCTACCGGCAATACCAGGGGCAAGTGGTCAGCGCGCACCAGGTTGTCCTTGAACAGCGTGGCCTCTACTTCGGTAATGCCTTGCTGTTCGATGTATTTCAAAATCCAAAAGCGCTCCATGGCGTTTTGAAAGCCGTTGTAGGCAAAGTAAGCCCCATCAAAGCTGCTGATGATCGAAAACAGCTCGGCATCCTTGGGTTTGAAGGGGGCAACGAGCGCCGCGGTTTTTCCGTGGCGGGCGCAGGCAATGATTTGCCACTGGTTGACCAGATCAACGTAGCGGCGTAGCGGCGAGCTGCTCCAGGCGTAGCTTTTCACGCCAATGCCGGCGTGCGGCTGCGCCTTGGTGCCCATGCGCACCTTCACACCGGGTGCCATACTGGCCTGGCTGCGGTAAATGCCGGGTACGCCCAGCTCGGCCATCCAGCCGCCCCAGGTGCTGTTGGCCAGAATCATCGACTCAGAGACGATCAAATCCAGCGGGGCACCGCGCTGGCGAATGCTGATGTGCACTTCTTCGGTGCCTTGTGGCTCGGCACCGTCATTGCCGAGCTTGTTGGCCCCTACGCTCGCCATTTCATGTGCTTCGCTGCCCCCCATGGGGGCGTTCGCGCCTTGGGACGGCCCGGCGCCGCGAATGAGCCGGTAGTTGTAATCGGGCCGGTTAAAGTTTTCAGGCTTGCCGCGCACGATCTCGCGCTTGGCCTTCAGGTCTTTTGCCAGGCGAAATAAAAATGATAGCTGCTCACGCTTATTCAATAAGGGCTGAGGGTCTATTTCATGCATAAAAGCCGGGTCTTCCAGCCAAGCGGCCGTGACCACGGCATCCAACTGATCGTGGCGCAAATTGGCACCAATATGCACCCGCTCCAGCTTGGTCTCACTGGATTTGATCTCCAGCGTGGCCTCATCCAGCGTGACATACAGCGACACGGCTGGGCAGTCACGGCCCTCCAGCAGGGTGTAGTTTTGCACCACCTCGTCGGGCAGCATGGTGATCTTGTAGCCGGGCATGTACACAGTAGACAGGCGCGAGCGGCCGAGTTGGTCAATCGCGCTACCCGGTTTGATGGCCAGACCTGGCGCGGCGATGTGAATACCCAGCAACACCTCGCCGCTACCCAAACCTTGCACCGACAGGGCATCGTCAATCTCGGTGGTGGCAGAGTCGTCTATCGAGAACGCGCGGGCCGTGGCCAAGGGCAGGTCATCGGTGATGAGCGGTGCCTCAAGTTTGGGAAAACCAGTGCCTTTGGGGAAGTTTTCCAGCAGAAAGCGTTTCCAGTGGAATTGGTAGGGCGAATCTATCGCACCGGCTTTGATCAGCAAGTCCAGCGGCCCCAGATGCGTGGCGCGAGAGGCTTCCACCACGGCCTTGTACTCGGGCGCGTTTTTGTCGGGTTTGAACAGAATTTTGTAAAGTTGGTCGCGAATGGGCTGCGGGCAAACGCCCGCACTCAAGGCTTTTACCCAGTCTTCAATTTGCAGGGCGACTTGCTTCTTTTTCTCGATGGCGGCCAGCGCCAGCGCCAAAATGTCAGCCGAAGCTTTCCGAAAGCGGCCTTTGCCAGCGCGGCGAAAGTAATGCGGCGCGTCATACAAGGCGAACAACATGCCGGCCTGCTCAGCCAGCGTGGCCTGGGCAGAAAAATAATCGCGTGCCAGGTCGGCAAAACCAAACTCTTCGTCGTTGGCAAACTCCCAGGCCAGCTCCAGCTCAATGCCGCTGGCTACGGCCTGTCCGGCGGCCATCAGTTGGGCTGGATCGGGTTTGTCAAATTTGATCAGGATGTTGGCCGCCTTGACCTTGACGCGTTTGCCGCTGTCAAGCTCGACCTGTGCCGACGCATCGGATTCGGACAGCATGCGTCCAGCCAGGAATTTTCCGGTTTCTTCAAATAGTAGGTGCATCTGCCGATTGTCCCATGGGCTGAAATGGCCATGGGCGCATGGTTGCCAAACGTCGAAATAGACGATCTGTGACAGCATCAAGGGGGTGCGTTTCAAAGTGATGTGCAGCGGAGTCAAAGCATTGGGGTCAGAGCACGAGTTTTGGGGGGGCGACTGTTGGCAAGCTCACCGGCCAGCAGCCAAAATCGTGATCCGACCCCAAAGCCGATACAGCACACCAGTTCGAATCGCACCCGCATCAAGGCCTGAATTTGCCATAAGTATCTTGCTGTGACATAATCCGAGGCTCTGCGAAAATCCGTTCGCGGAGCTATATCGAAGAGGTTTATATGTACGCGGTCATAAAAACTGGTGGCAAACAATACAGAGTTGCTGCTGGCGAAAAAATTAAAGTAGAACAGATTGCTGCGGACGTTGGCCAAGAGATTGTGTTTGACCAGGTTCTGGCAGTCGGTAGCGGCGCAGAGTT
>JBBQLQ010000161.1:0-7296 GCA_038328055.1 Burkholderiales bacterium | reverse complement strand
CCGCTCGACGGAGTCCACCAGCGCCATGGGCCTGTCGCCCCAAGACTTTGAGTTTGTGGTGAACGATGTGCTTGAAGGAGTGCGTGCGCGTCAAGCAGCCACAGTTCAGCCATTTGCAAGCCCCGATCGACAAGCCGGGGGCCTATTTTTTTTGTCAACCAGAATTCACGCGAGCCAATGAATGAGCCCGATGAAATGGTGCCGCTGTGGAAGGTGTTTGACATCGTTGGGGCCGATTGGACGTATGCCTCCAAGGGTTGGGCAGCCGAAAATTTCTGCATGGTTACCGGCGATGAAGAGGCCTGGAAAGAAGTGATCCAGAAACGCGTCAGTGCGGTCAATGCGCTGGGCTGCCAGGTCTGGCTCAATACCGAGTGTGGCCACAGTTATTACACGATGTGGCATGGCATCGAGCGTTTTGGGCTGCAGGCCAATTTTCGCCCGGAAAGCATCATCGCCTATTATGCGCAGTGGATTCGCGAGGGCAAACTGCCGGTGGACGCACGCTGGAACACCAAGGGCATCAAGTTCACTGTGCAAGACCCTTGCATGATCGTGCGCAAGTCGTAGGGCGATGCCGCGGCCGATGACCTGCGCTTTGTCATCAAAACGTTGGTGGGCGAAGAAAACTTCATCGACATGCAGCCCAACCGCAGCGCGCTGCTGGCCCACCAGGACTGGATTCGCAGCCGCAGCGGTGCGGGGATTGCGCTTGCCACCGCGTACAAGGCAGTGGCCGGAGTCGCGCAGTTTCTTAAAAGTTCGGCTGTTTTAGATAAAAAGAGCCTGTAGCCCTTGTACATCATGCGTATAGCGCTATGAATTAAATAGCATTTGACGCATCAGGTTCCCAGTGGTTTGAGCAACTCGGCCAAGTCGCCTTCCGAGAACAAGGGCTGTTTGCGCCCGACCGAGCCGCTGTACATGCTCTCGGCCAACGCCGCCTTGCGCTCCTGCAGCGCCAGAATGCGCTCCTCAATCGTGCCTTGCGCCACCAGCTTCACCACCCAGACACTTTGCGTCTGGCCGATGCGGTGGGCGCGGTCGGTGGCCTGGTTTTCAACGGCCGGGTTCCACCACGGGTCGTAGTGGATCACGGTGTCGGCCTGCGGCAGGTTCAGGCCGACACCGCCTGCCTTCAGGCTGATCAGAAACAAGGGCACGGTTCCGCTGGTGAATTGCTCGATCAGTGCATCGCGCTTCTGGCTTTGGCCGGTCAGCTTGACCCACTTGATGTTGCGTTTGAGTAACTCGGCCTCGATCAGCGTCAGCATGCTGGTGAACTGCGAAAACAGCAAAATGCGCCGTCCTTCAGCCAGCATCTCGGGAATCATCTCCATCAGTTGCTCCAGCTTGGCGGAGCTTTTGACCTTTTTGGCGGCATCGAGCTTGAGCAAATGCGGGTCGCAACACACTTGACGCAGTTTCAGCAGCGCATCCAGAATGGTGATTTGCGACTTCGCCAGCCCTTTGGTGTTCAAGGCTTCGCGCACGGTTTTTTCCATACCGAGCCGGATGGTTTCGTACAGATCGGCCTGCTTGCCCGACAACTCGACGCGCATCACGGTCTCGACCTTGGGTGGCAGCTCATCGGCCACCACGGCTTTGGTGCGGCGCAGCATGAACGGCGTGATACGCGCGCGCAATTGGCGCAGTGCCTCGGGGTCGCCACGCTTTTCGATCGGGATGCGAAACAGCTCGGTAAAGCGCTTTTGACTGCCCAAAAAGCCTGGCATCAAAAAGTGGAACAGACTCCAGATTTCGCCCAGGTGGTTTTCCATTGGCGTGCCCGACAGGCACAGGCGGTGCTGGGTTTGCAGTTCGGTGACCACTTGCGCGGCGTTGGTGTTGGCGTTTTTGATGTTTTGCGCCTCGTCCAGCACCACCAGATGCCACTTGGCTTCCAGCCAGCGCTCGCGGTCGCGGTGCAACAACGAATACGGGGCGATGACGATGTCGTGCTCGCCCATGCTGCTTGCCACCTCATGGCGGCCCTGGCCGTGCAGCACCAGACTGCGCAAGTCCGGGCAAAAACGCGCCGCCTCGCGCTGCCAGTTGCCCATCAGGCTGACCGGCGCAATGATCAGCGCCGGTTGCGTCAGCCGACCGGCATCTTTTTCGACCTGAATGTGGGCCAGCGTTTGCAGTGTTTTGCCCAAACCCATGTCATCGGCCAAAATGCCGGCCAGGCCGTATTCCCGCAAGAACTGTAGCCAGTTGACACCCTGCTGCTGGTAGGGCCGCAGGCTGGCGTTGACGCTTTTGGGCAGCACCACTTCAGGCAACTCGGCTTTGCCGCTCAGGCGTTGCACCATCTCGCGCAGGTGGCTGCTGCCGTCCCACACGGCACCTTCTCCCAAAGCGGCGGTGGTGCGCAGGGCATCAAATTTGGACAATTTGAGGCTGTCGCCAGAAAAATCGTGGCTGCGGTCGCCAACCAGTTCCAGCAGCGCACCGAGCCAGGGTTTCAGGCTGTCGGTGGGCAGACGAATAAAACCACCCTTGGGGTCGCGCAAGTAGACAAAAGGCGGGATGTCGGGCAGGCCGGTTTCGGCATCGAGTGGGCTTTGCGCGGCGGTGGCAATCAGCTCGGGCAGCCAGGGCAGGATGTTGTGGCGCTGGCCGTTGATCTCCATGCCCAGCGACAAGTCAAACCAGGGCGAAGTGGCTTCATCATCGCCATGTGCCGACAAGTCCACCGCCAGTGTGTCGGCGCGGCTGATCCAGTCGGCCAGGGTCTCGTCCAGGGTGAGCTCAAAGCCGGCCTGGCGCAGTGGCGCGTAGTCGTTGTCGGCCCATTGCAGCCAGGCCTGTTGCGAGTGTTCGCCCGGTATGCCAAAAGTGCCGCGACCATCCGCTACCAGTCCCATCTCGCGCAACTGGATGATGGCTTCAAGCTCGGTTTGCGGGTCGCGGTGCAGCAAGCAGCGCGTCTGGCCATCGTTGATCACCACGGTGGTGCCTTGACCCACCCACCAGCCGCGGTGGCCAGCGTAGTCAAAGCTCAAAGTGGCCAGCATCAGGCCGTCGGCTGGCACATGTTCTGCCGGAACGGCTTTCAGGTGCAGGCAGGGTTTGGGGGTGATGCCGGTCAGGGTGGTCAAGGACTCCATCACTGGTGGCAGCGGCACCGGCCCCAGGCGCCGGGCCAGGTCAAGCTGGTGTTTTTTCAGCGCCTCGGCCTTGAGCGGCGGGGTTTTCAAGAGCACGGCCACTTGTCCCATGCTCATGCCCTGCACTTCGGCCAGACCGCACTGAGCGCTGGCGGTGTCGAGGTACAGCGGCGGATTGTTCAGGCAAAGGCGGACGTTGGCACTGCCCAATTTGGCACGCAGCGCCCAAGACGATTCGGTGTCGTTCGCCGGGGTGACTTCGTGCCACTCCCATTGCACGGCCAGGGGCGGGCCCCAGTGGGCTTGTTTCAGGGGCTGGCCCTTGCCGTCGCTGACAAACAGCCGGCCGGTGCTGGCGGCTTTTTCCAGTGTCACCACGCCAAAGTTGCCGTCAGGCGTGACCTTGGCGTGGTTGTCGTAGCCGTAGTAATAGCCGCTGCTGACGTTGGGCATGGCGCGCATGAGTTGCAGCACGTCGTGGTCGGCATCGCTGGCCTGATCGAAAATCGGTTGACCCTTTTCGGGCTGAAATTTCAGCGGCTTGGCCTTGGCCCAGTCGCCCGTCACTTTGGTGTATGACACCACGGCTTCGAGCTGCAGTTGGGGCTTTGGCCCCTGTTGGTTGATGACGCTCAGCAGGTACAAAAACTGCTCATCGCGCACCACCGGCTTGGGCTTCGCGTAATGGGTGGCGTAGACCGGTTCGTTGCCGACTTTGGGGTGCCGATCGGCCCGGTCGAGCTCGTCAAGCCAGCGGGTGACTTGTGCATCAGCCTCGATGCGGGCGATTTCACGCACCCGGGCGTTGATCACCTGGCGCTGGCTTTCAAGCTGCTCGGGCGTGGCGGGTTTGGCTGCCGATAGCGGTTGCGCGCCGCCACCCAGAATTTGAAAGCCTTTGTAGGCTGCCTTGATCATCAGCGCCACGCCGTGCTTGCATTGGTAACCGACCGGGCAAGTGCAGTCGCTGTCCCACGCCTGGATGTGGCCTCGGGCATCGCGCTTTACCTCAATGGAGACCTCGTAGGGGTGCCGTGCACTCCCCTGCACCGAACCTTCGAGCAGCCAGAAGTTGTCAACCGCGTCGATCTCTTCAATTTCCAGCTCCAGCACGCGCTGGTTGCGGTAGAGTTCCAGGCCGCGCGTGTAGGTGGCGTTTTCGCAGCGCTGCACCAGCGAGGCCAGGTCCAGCCAGAGTCCGGGTGCGTGGTAATTGTTAAGCATGAAATTGGCCTCTAGCCCTTGTATTGATTGCGCAAGCAGCTATTTAAATAGTAGTAAATATTCACCTGAAACATGGCTCTGCCGGACAGGGAGTCGCGAACCGGATGCGGGCATGGCGGCGAACATTGCGCTTGAAATGGGACTGCTTTTCAAAACGGCCGATTTTACGAGAGCTTTGACTATGGCCGAAAGCATTGGGGTCGGCGCACGATGTTGGCGTGGCCCGTTGGCAAGCTCGCCAGTCAGCCGTTCACAAAATGAAAGTCGACCCCGGTTTTAGCGTCAACGCCGACATCTTGGCTAACAATAGTTGTCAACTTGGCTACACTGCGGCCATGAGCAAGACCACCATGAGCATCGCGATTCCTGATTCAATGCGGGCGTATGTCTCTGCCCGTGTCGAATCCGGTGCCTATGGCAACATGAGCGAATACTTTCGCGAATTGGTGCGTAAAGACCAATTCGAGCAAGCCAAGGCACGTCTGCGAACTTATATTGAAGAGGGTCTGGCCTCCGGTCCAGCACAAGCCTTGACTGATTCCGACACCCAAGAGTTGCTAGCCATTGCCCGCGGTGACATCGTCGCGTGAAGCTTGCGCTGTTACGTCCCCTGGCCAAAGAAGACAGAAGGGCTGAAGTCCGGTACTACCGGGAAAAGGCCGGACAGGAAGTCGCCTGTCGCCTTGCCACGCAAACCGGACTCGCGCTAGAACAAATGCAAACCAATCTGGGCATCGGTTCGCCACGGTTGGGACAGCTTTCTGAAGTGGCCGGATTGCGTGCCTGGCGCGTCACAGGCTTCCCCTTGGTCTGGCTGTACTTTGAGCGCCCGGACCATCTGGATGTGATTTGTCTATTGGGCGAGCGCCAAGACATCTTGTCGATACTCGGCCACGAGCACTAACCGACATACCACCGGAATGTCAGCCCTGCAAAGAACGATGGCGCTGACATTTCAGCGCTGGCCCATGGCGTGTCCGGCTTGCACGTCGGCGTGGTAGCTGGAGCGCACCATGGCGCCGACAGCGGCGTGGTTGAAGCCCATCTCGTAAGCCTTGGCCTCAAACATTTTGAAGGTGTCGGGGTGCACGTAGCGCTTCACCGTCAGGTGGGAAGTCGAGGGTGCCAGGTATTGGCCGATGGTCAGCATGTTGATGCCATGGTCGCGCATGTCCTGCATCACTTGCAAAATCTCGTCGTCGGTTTCGCCTAGGCCGACCATCAGGCCGCTCTTAGTTGGGATGTCGGGAAACAGGGCCTTGAATTTTTTCAGCAAATTCAGGCTGAATTGGTAGTCCGAGCCGGGGCGGGCTTCTTTGTACAGGCGGGGTGCGGTTTCCAGATTGTGGTTCATTACATCGGGCGGGGCGGCTTTGAGAATTTCCAGTGCGCGGTCATCGCGGCCGCGAAAATCGGGCACCAGCACCTCGATTTGCGTCTGTGGCGATTTCTCGCGAATGGCCTGGATGCAGGCGACAAAATGCCCGGCCCCGCCATCGCGCAAGTCATCGCGGTCGACGCTGGTGATGACCACGTATTTCAGCTTGAGCTGGGCAATGGTGTTGGCCAGGTTGACCGGTTCGTTGGCATCGAGCGGGTCGGGGCGGCCGTGGCCGACATCGCAAAACGGGCAGCGCCGGGTGCACTTGTCGCCCATGATCATGAAGGTGGCGGTGCCCTTGCCAAAGCATTCGCCAATGTTCGGGCAACTTGCTTCTTCGCACACGGTGACGAGCTTGTTGGCGCGCAAGGTTTCCTTGATCTCGTAAAAGCGGGTGGTGGGTGAGCCGGCCTTGACGCGAATCCATTCAGGTTTGCGCAAAATTTCACCCGGCACCACCTTGACCGGGATGCGCGACAGCTTGGCCCCGGCTTTTTGTTTGGCCGACGGGTTGTAGTCGGCTTGCGACTGGGCTTCGCGAATCGTTTCTGTGGGTTGCATCAATTTGTCCGTTCGCCCCGAACCTGTTCAAGGGCAGTGTGTTTGTTCATGGAACGGGTCTCTGACAGACTCGAACCGTGGATTAATAAAAATTGCCTGAAATCAGGGTGCCAGGTAGCTTGAGAGCTTTTGGCTGAAAACCTGCGCTGCCTCATCCCAACTGGCGCAAACGCCAATTGTAGAAAGGTCGATGGTTTGCAGGCCGCTGTAGCCGCAGGGGTTGATACGCGAGTAGGGTTCCAGGTCCATCGCCACATTCAGCGCCACGCCGTGGTAAGTGCAGTTGCGGCTGACCTTGATGCCCAAAGCGGCGATTTTGCCCAGGCCGGTGAAGTTGGGGTTGACCTTCTGATGGCGAACTGACGGCGTATCGGCGCAGGAATTGGGGTCAGACCCGGCCGCGTAGCGGAACGGATCTGACCCCAATTGCGCAGCTTTGACGATTTTTTGCGGCCGCTGAGGAAGCATCGCGTGCGATGCCGGGTCGTCCAGCCGCACATAAATTCCCGGTGCGCCCGCCACCCGGTGGCCGGTCACGCCAAAGTGCAGCAGCGTGCGAATGACGGCTTCTTCAATCCGGTAGACGTATTCCTTGATGAAATAACCCGCGCGTTTCAAGTCCATCAGCGGGTAGGCCACCACTTGCCCCGGCCCGTGGTAAGTCACCTGGCCGCCCCGGTTGGTTTGCACCACCGGGATGTGGCCGGGGTTGAAAATATGTTCAGCCTTGCCCGCCAGACCTTGTGTGTAGACCGGGTTATGCTCGCAAATCCATAGCTGGTCACGCATATCCTGTAGGGGCTGGAGGCCTCTTTGGCTTGTAAATTCCTGCATAGCGGCGTAAATGGGCTGGTAGTCCACGCGGCCAAGAAACAAGGTGTCGATGGTCATAGGTTCAGACTTCCTGATGCGTATAGGCACAGTTTGCTTTTTTCAGGAATAGGACGGGCACTTGTAGGAGCGGCGGCAGCCGCGAATTCGGGCTTGCCAGCCCTCCCACAAAGTCACAACCAGGCT
>JBBQLQ010000160.1:0-7301 GCA_038328055.1 Burkholderiales bacterium | reverse complement strand
GCGGGCGTCCTCCAGCGTCCAGCAGGTGTGCACGCCCTCGGAGTGGATGCCCGGAATCGGCGGGGTGATCGGGTGCGAACCGGTGGCGACCAGCAAGGTGTCAAAAGTGAGCGTCGCGCCGCTTTTGAGAACAATGCTTTTGGTAGCAGCCTGCACAGAGCGCACGCGGTCCAGCAGCAGATTAATCTTTAAATCTGCGAAATGCGTGGGGCTTTTGCGCAGGTAGGTGCCGCTCTCGTCGATGTTGCCCATCAGCAGATACGGGATGGCCATGCGCGAGTAAGACGGCTCGGGCTCATCGCCGATCAGGGTGATCTCGTCAAGTGGCGCCTGCTTGCGGATGGTCTCGGCGGCAATGACACCGGCGGGCCCACTGCCCAGAATGACGTGATGGGTCATGGTTGTCTCCAGAAAAAAACGGTCTTGAAGACCGCTTGACTATTTGATGTGCTCCGGTCCATTGGGGTCAGAGCACACGCCCATTCGGCGGTGATCTGACCCCATTAACCTAGAGACTCAGGCGCTCGCGGGTTTCTGCGGTGGGCCGACCCTCTGTGTCCCAGCCACGCGCTTGGTAATACAGCGGCAGCATGGTGGCGAGTTCGTTGAACTTGCCTTTGGCCGGGCCGGTTTTGCAGGCACCTTCGACGCTGGTCAAACGCGGCGGCAGGCTGTCGTCGGCCTTGGTGAAACCAGCACGGTTGTTGAACTCGCGCTCCATGTTCCAGATGCGTTCACCAATCTTGGCGAGTTCTTCAATGGTGTACTGCTCACCACACGCACCCTGCATTTGCGGCGACAGGTCTTGCAAGCCCCAGGCAAAGGTGGTGAAGATGCAAAGGCCCGACGAGTCAAACGCAGCTGTTGCGTCTTGGAAGGCTTTCACCAGCTCTGGCTTGCCAGCGGATTCGAGTGGGTCGGTCTTGACCGGAATACCCAAAATTTCTGACGCAATGGTGTAGCCGCGCAGATGGCAGCCGCCGCGGTTGCTGGTGGCATAGGCCAGGCCAATGCCCTGGATAGCACGGCCGTCGTAGGCTGGAAACTCCTGGCCTTTGCTGCTCATGGAAAGCTCCGGGTGGCCATATTTGGCGGTCAGGCGTTTGGAGCCTTGACCAATTTCCACGCCAAAGCCACGCCCGTTGACGGTTTCTTCGGCCAAAAAGGCCAGCGCGCGGGACGAACCAAATGGCGCTTCAATGCCGATCTGCTCCTTGGTCAGCACCCCCATGCCATACATCTCCATCACCGCGCCCACAGTGACGCCAAAGCTGATGGGGTCGATGCCTTCTTCGTTGCACAACAGATTGGCGTATTGCAGGCATTCCAGGTCGTTCACGCCATTGGCCGCACCGAGCGCCCAAGCGGCTTCGTATTCCAGGCCACCATTGGCACCGCGGTATTGCGGCTTGTTCTCGATGGTGAAGTGGCCTTCGTCCATCTTGCTGATGCGCCCGCAGGCAATCGTGCAGCCAAAACAGGCTTGGTTCGTCACCAGCTGCTTTTTGCCGTCGGTCTTGCGCGGTGTCGCCATGGCTTCAGCGCCGATGTCTTTGGCACCTTCAAACTGGTTGTCCTGGTGGTTGCGGGTGGGCAGGCCACCGACTTCATTGATCACGCTCATCAGCACCTGGGTGCCCATGGCGGGCAAGCCGGTACCGGTGACACCGTTGTCGGCCAGCACTTTTTTGGCGGCCTTGACCGCGGTCATGAACGCCTTCGGGTCACGAATGTTGCCAACACCCTTAGTGCCACGCACCGCAATCGCCTTGAGGTTTTTGCTGCCCATTACCGCGCCGACACCCGAGCGACCGGCCGCACGATGCAAGTCATTGACCACCGCCGCAAACAGCACGCCGTTTTCACCGGCCTTGCCAATGCTCGACACGCGGGTCAGCGGGTCTTGCAGACCCTTCTTGATGATTTCTTCGGTTTCCCAGACGCTCTTGCCCCACAGGTGCGATGCATCGCGCAATTCGGCCACGTCGTCATTGACATACAGGTAGACCGGCTTAGCGCTCTTGCCTTCAAAAATGACCATGTCCCAGCCGGCCATTTTGAACTCGGCACCCCAGTAGCCGCCTGAATTGGAGCAGGCCACGGCACCGGTCAGCGGGCCTTTGGTGATGACGGTGTAGCGGCCACCGGTGCTGGCCATGGTGCCGGTCAGCGGGCCGGTGGCCCAGATGATTTTGTTGTCAGGCGACAGCGGGTCAACCGTGGCGTCGACTTCTTCGACCAGGTATTTGGTACCCAGGCCACGCGAGCCAATATAGGCTTGCGCCCATTGCATATTGAGGGGTTCAGACGTGACCGTACCAGCAGTCAGATTAACGCGAAGGATTTTTCCAGCCCATGACATGATGTGTGCTCCTATTTAATAAGTTGAGGACAGAGCTGGCTCGCTACGCGTAGCTACGGTCTGTCCCGCAAAGTTTCACGCTACTTGATTGCCGAGCTTGTCGGCCCACTGTTCCATCTTGCCCAGACCGGTCCAGTTAGCATCAATGAAGGTAATGGCCGCTGTGGGGCAGGCTTCGGCGCAAGCTGGCTCGCCACCGCACAGGTCGCACTTTTGCACCTTGCCGGTTTCCTGAACGTAGTTAATCGTGCCAAACGGGCAGGCAATGGTGCACACCTTGCAGCCCACGCAGGTGACCTCGTTCACCACCTTCGCGCCGGTGGCTTTGTCAACTGTGATGGCTTCGACCGGGCAGGCATGCAAACACCAGGCCTCATCGCACTGGGTGCAGGTGTAAGGCACTTTCTTGCCGGTGTGGTGAAAGTTGAATACCTTGATGCGTGACTTGGCGGTAGCGAAGGTGCCGTAGTTCTCAAAGGCACAAGCCATTTCGCACTGCAAGCAGCCAGTGCATTTATCCGGGTTGATGTGCAACACCTTTTGCATGAGGGTCTCCTGTGAATAAAGTAAAAATCTAAATCGGACAGCACTTCGGCCATGCTATTCCTATGAAATCAACTGCATAGCGATTGTTCAAGCTGGCAGCGTTTTGAAACCTAGGACTAACCCTGAGAGCAACCGGGTTTAAAACAGAAATTCTCAAATTGAGACAGATCAAAACCATCAGACGGGGGCGAAAAAAAACTGCCACTCAAGGTCGGCCCGCTTGTCATGCACTTTTTGATGAAGATCAAGTAACCCTGAGATTGCACAGGCCGCAAGATTTTCTTTTGACTTTAATCAAAATTATTTCTGCCAAAGGTGTAGAGTGCAATACACCATTTTTAACCAAGGAGCATGCGTATGAAGACGAAACTGTTTACCGCCGTGATGGGCACAGCCTTGCTGGCACTGGCTGGTTGTCAGGCCGTAGAGGAAAAGGTAGCACCCGACAGCTTGGTGGCGACTTTCACCTCGGCTGCGCCCGATCTGGCGGCCGGTGCGGCTGATCCCCTTTGGGCCAAGGCACGCCCCCTGTCGGCTGAACTGACGGGGGGTATCAACTTTGGTGCCAAGCCCGGTGCCAAAGGTGAATCCAAAGTCACGCTGAAAGCGGCCTACACCGCCGATATGCTGTACATGCTGATCCAATACAAAGACCCAACCAATTCGGTGCGCCGCATGCCTTACCAGAAGCAGGCAGACGGTTCTTGGAAGAAACTCAAGGATCCGGCAGACAAGGGTGGCGATGACAACGTGTATTACGAAGACAAGTGGGCCATGATTTGGCCTACCAATGAGGCAACCGCCAAGCAGTTTGACAAAGAAGGTTGTGCCATGGCCTGCCATGAGGGGCAAGAAAAGCCCTATGGCAACAAATACACCAACTTGCCGGGACAGTTGCTGGATATGTGGCACATGAAAGGCCAGCGCACCGGCCCCCTGGGTTTTGTGGATGACCAGTACACCGACGACACCCGTTATGACGCAAAGACGGCACCCAATGCCGGTCGCAAGGGTGACCCAGGTCCTGTCGGCGGTGAATATACCAATGTGCCATTGGTCGACGGCAAGCCACAGTTCATGGGCCGCGATGCCAAAGCCGCCAATGCGGGCGGCACTTACTACATCAAACGTGGTGAAGAGGTGGCGTTTGACGACAGCAAGTTCAAGGCCGGTGATGAAGTGGCTTCCATCCTCATCAATCCGTTGACTGGTACTGATCGTGGAGACGTACGGGTGGCCAATAGTTTTGCCAATGGCATGCACACCTCGGTCGTCAGCCGCAAGCTGGTGACGGGCAGCAAGTTTGACGTGCAGTTTACCGACATGGGAAAACGCTATGGCTTTGGCTTTGCCGCCTTCGACAACGCCCAGGTTCGCCACGCATCGTCTGACGATCCGATGTACCTGGTGTTTGGCAAGAAATAGGGAGCCCCTGGGCACGCAAGCGCTGCGTGAACCCATCACGCAGTCGCTTTTGGCGGTAGCATTGACCTGACCATGCCGCCCCTCACCACACCTCTGGCCACGCCCACCACTCGCCTGGACGCCATCGCACAAGCGCGCCGCAGCGTCATGCAAGAGGGCACGGCATTGCCGCTGCCCTGGGTCGCCCCATGGGTAGCGCAGTCATGGCTGCGATGCCTGAGTCTGGGTTTGCAGGCGCAACAAGCAGTGGCGTTCGATCAGGTGTCTGCGCAGCAATTGCAGCGCACGCTGGAGGCCAACCACGCCCTGATCTGCGCTGCCAAACCGATCCTGGAAAACCTGGGCCGGGCCATCGTCAACACCCGCTACTTCTGCCTTTTGACCAACGCCAGCGGCGTGGTGGTGGATGCCAGCGGTGCCATTGACCACCATGACCCACGCGCCCACCTGATCAGCCGCGTGGGCACTGATTTGTCCGAGCGCAGCATTGGCACCACCGCCATCGGCACCGCACTGACCGAGCGCCAAAGCGTCTGGCTGCACCGGGGCGAACATTTTTTTGACACCACCTCGGTCTACAGCTGCGCAGGTGCGCCGCTGTTCGGGCCCGATGGTGCCTGCATCGGCATGCTTGATGTCACCGGCATTGAAGCCGTGGAGCGCCCCGAACTCAAACACCTGGTGACGCAGTCGGCCAGCAGAATAGAAAATGCCTTGCTGCTACGGCAAGACCACGCCTTGCTGCTGCGGCTGAACTGGCCCGGCAACGCCATGGGCAGTGATGCCGATGGCCTGTTGTGCCTGGACGCGGGCGGCCACATCACCGGGGCCAACAGCGTGGCACGCCAGATGCTGCCCGAGCTGAGCGCGTCCAACCCGGCCAGCGTGCATGTCAGCGATGTGTTTGGCGTGGCGGCTGATCTGCTGTTTGATGCAGCCCGCAAGTCAGTGTCATTTGAGCTGCCGCTGTGGACTGGGCTGCGGCTGCAGGCACTCGCCATGACCCGTGCCGGTGAAGGCCGCAGCCGGGACAGCGCACGACCCGAAGCAAGCTATGGCGCCCCGCTGCGCGATGTTGAAACCGCCCTGATCCGCCAGGCCGTCACCGATGCCCGTGGCAACGTGATGCAAGCGGCCAAGGCATTGGGCATCAGCCGTGCCACCGTGTACCGCAAGCTCGGACAGCGCTCGGGGTAATCAGTCGGCCAAGCCGGTCACCAGCGCCGATCCCGCCATGTGTGTACACGCGTCAAAGGCATTTTTTTGTTAACAGACCCACATGGCGAATCAAAGCGCATCGTACGGTGCCGCCGCAACCGATGGCACAGCGGCCAGTGCTGCCTTAAACCGGGCTTTCGAGGCCCGTGCGGCATGCTCGGCAATGTAGTTTTCGGTGGTCAAGGCCGACACCTTCTCGGCCACCGCCGATGCAATGAACCGGTTCAGCGAGGTGCGGTCTTGTGCAGAAATGTCGCGCGCTAGCTGATGCAGAGAATCGGGCAAGCGAACACTGATAACACTCATGGTCAGTTCTCCAATAGTCTTAAAAAAACCCGCGGTGTCAGCACCTTGATGTTGAATTGCGCGGCGCGCTTGAAGTCTGCCAAGTTCCAGGTGCGGGACCTGACCCCTGAGTTCCTGTTAGGGGTACTGTTGACGTGAGTGCAAAACGCGAAGCACTTCGACGGACGTCATGCATTAAGCTGCTTTTGGTTGCTTGAGTTTGGCGACCAGTGCATCCATTTTGGCCATGACTTCATCATGGGGAATTCTTGGATCCTTGCTGTCGATAGCCTCTTGCACCTTGGCGCAAAACCAACGGTCATAACTAGCGGCTTCCTGCTCTGTGTGGAACTCAGAAACAATTGGGTCTAGTGTGGCGGTGTTCATGGTGGTTCTCCAGTGAAGATGGTACAGGATGAAGACCTCAAATGCTGGTGGCGGTTATTTACTCGTCAGTAGAAACTGCCTATTTTGTTGCTGTTGATGCACGTTGGTATTCCTGTGCGAAACGCAAGCGGTCGCCGTTGCAGATCATAGACGGGTTGAGATTAAACATATTTGGATTTGAACTCTTTGCTAAAAACCTTTTCGAAAAAGTTCAGCCATACCTTTGAAAAATGTTGTTTTAGGGATAAGCCACAGGTCTTCGAGCGCGTCCATGAAGTACATGGAGTTGGTGCCCAGCCACCCCCCCCGAAAAAGCGGCTGCGCCGCCCAACGCACTGACGGGCACGCCACACCCCTACCGCACCAGATGCACTGCGTCGCCGCTGACGCGGAAGCTGACGCTGACGCTGTTGACGCCGCCATAGCTGAAATCGACGACCCAGGCGTAGGGCGCATTGCTCGCATAGGGGGACGAGGACCAGAACGAGGTGGGCGGTGTGGCCGGGAAGGCCACCGTGTCAATTGCAGGGTTGCTACGGGTGCGGTCCAAAATACCGATACTGCCCAGCTCCTTGACGTTGGGCAGGCGCCACCACTCCATGCCATGCCCTCGGCACAGCGACGCCAGCAGGAGGCGGGCAGGATGCCTTGTTGGCGTCCACTGCGGCAATGAAAATAGCACCGAACCTGGACTCCTGTCTCCAAAACGAGCACCATCTAAAACAGCCTAAGGGAGGGAGTAATAACGATTGAAATAATCGCCTGAACTTAAGCACTCAGGCGACAACTAGCTCGACATTCACCGACGTTTCACCCAGCACAGATCGACGATGCCGCTATTGCCGAAGTGCAGGCCAACGTGCGCAAACGCCTGCTGCGCGCCTTTGTCGCACGCGGCCATCTGGAGTCGCATGACGCCAAAGACATGGCGGCTTATGCACACGGTGGCGGATTCTCGGTTGATGCCGGGGTGCCCATCGCGAGCCACTGCAGTCCGACAAATACTCGGACGAACTGGTGCTCACACCGCTGGAGCTGATCGAGCGCATCGCCCAATTGGTGACGGCTATGGCGCAGG
>JBBQLQ010000159.1:0-7345 GCA_038328055.1 Burkholderiales bacterium | reverse complement strand
GCCGAACATGAAAAACCCCGGGTCGTTGATCAGCGCAGTGGCTGAGCGCTTGCCGGTTTGCAGGGCGGCCATGGCCATGAACGGCTTATACGTGGAGCCCGCCGGATAGGTGCCGCGCAAGGCCCGGTTGAGCAGCGGCTTGTCGATCGACTCATTGAGCATCTGCCAGCTTTCCTGGTCAATGCCCTCGACACACAGGTTGGGGTCAAAGGTCGGTTTGCTGACAAAGGCCAGCACTTGACCAGTCTTGGGGTCTAGCGCCACCAAGGCACCGCGCCGCTCGCCATACATGTCTTCGATGAGTTTTTGCAGTTTGATGTCAATGGCCAGCTTGACCGTATTGCCCGGGATCGACGGCTGGCTGGACAGGCGTCGGGTAGCGCGTCCGCCGGCTGATGTCTCCATGACATCAACACCAGTGATGCCATGCAACTGCTCTTCAAAGCTTTGCTCGATACCAAGCTTGCCGATGTACTCGGTGCCGCGGTAATTGGCTGGATCGTCTGATTCTTCGAGCTGGTCTTTTTCAGCCGCGTTGATGCGTCCGATGTAGCCAATCACATGGCTGGCCAGCTCTCCATAGGGATAGCTGCGAAACAGCCGGGCCTTGATGTCCACGCCCGGAAAACGGTAGCGCTGGGCGGCAAATTTGGCGACCTCCTCATCGCTGAGTCGACTGCGCAGCGGCAGCGACTCAAAGCTCTTGCCTTCTTCGCGTAGCTTTTTGAAGCGCCTGCGGTCGCGTGGGCTGATGTCAAGCACCTGCGACAGCGCATCGATGGTTTGCTCCAGGTTGGCCACTTTTGAGGGCATCACCTCCAGTGTGTAAGCCGAATAATTGGATGCCAGCACAATGCCGTTGCGGTCGAGAATCAGGCCCCGATTGGGCACGATCGGAACAATCGCCGTGCGGTTGTTTTCGGCCTGGGCGAGCAGATCGTCGTGGCGTATGACCTGCAGGTAAAACAGGCGCGCCGCGACCAGGCCAAAACACACCACCACCACCACGCTGGCCACCAGCACGCGCAGCCGAAAGCGCGACAGTTCAGCCTGGACGTTGCGAATGACGGTCATACCAAATCAGAGTGGGCGGTTGGCATCAGGGTCTGGCGCCTGTCGTTGGGGCAACAGCAACAGCACACTGATCACGGGCCATAGCAGGGCCTCAAGTACCGGGGCCAGCAACATCTGCCAGCCCGGAAAATCACCGCCCGCCAGCAGGCGAATCAGCAGCGACAGTGCATGGGCGACGGCAAACAGCGGCAGCACTTGGGCGGCCTGGCTTGGCACGCTGAACCAGAGCAAGCGGCGATTAATGCCGATTGCCAAAAAGCTCAATGCCGAGTAGGCCAGCGCATGTTGACCCAACAGCGAACTCTGGTGCACGTCCATGATCAAGCCCAGCATGAAAGCGATACCGACACCGACCCGCTGTGGCTGATGGATGGCCCAGAACATCAGCACCAGTGCCACCATGTCGGGCACCCAGGTGGCGCGCCCCCACGGCCCCATGTTTTGCAACATGTTGAGCGCCAAAGCAAGCAATAGGCTAACACCGATGAACAGTGGGCTGGCCGGTAACAGCAGTTGTTGGCCGCGCGGCATGATCATGGTTTGCCTCCTTTTTTACTGGCGGGCGCTGCGGTTTGGAGTTCTGGTTGGGGCAGTGTTGGCGATGTTAGCGGCTGCAGCACCAAGACATGCAGGCTGCCTGCGGCGTGTGCCACCGGCGTGCAACTGATGCGGGCGAAGACCGAATCCGCGCGGCGCTCAATGTTGGTCACACGGGCCACCGGCAGACCTGGCGGATAGACCCCATCAACCCCGCTGGTGGTGAGCAGATCGCCGGCTTGCATGTCCACATGGGCGTCCATGAAGCGAATCTCAAGCGTGCCGCCACTCCCGGCTGAGTCGCCAAACACCATGCCGCGGACACCGCTGCGCACATTGAGCACCGGAATGGCCAGATTGCGGTCAGTTAGCAGGGTGACTTCACTGACCAGCGGGTAGACCCGGGTCACTTGTCCAAGAATGCCCGCCTCATCCAGTACCGGGGCACCGGCCTGCACAGCGGCCAGCGAGCCCTTGTTGATGACAACTTTGCGGGTGAAGGGGTCGGCCGCGTCATACAGCACCTGGGCCGCCAGCGCCGGGCTGTTGAGACGATCACGCAAGCCCAGCAGTGCGCGCAAGCGGGTGTTTTCCAGGGTCAGTTGCTCAACCTGTTGGGCGCGCTGCGATTGCAGTCCGAGCCGGTATTGCGCGGCAGCCTCGTTGGTTTGCGACGTGTTGATGGTCTCAAAATGTTGGATGGCATCGCGGCTCCAGACGACTGGCCGCAGCACCAGCCATTGCAGCGGGTAAAGCGCGGTTGCAATGGATGCGCGCAGGGGTTGGGCAACGCGAAAACGCGTGTCTGCCACCATCAGCAAAATTGCCAGAACGCCAAAGAAAACCAGTTTCGACAGGGCAGACGGCCCCTGTCTGAAAAACGGAGGGGGGGTGCCGTCCAGCGTACCCAGTGGCATCGCTGTGCAGGCCCGTTATTCGCTGGTGAAAATGGAGCCCAGGCGATCCATTTGTTCCAGCGCCATGCCGCAACCGCGTACCACGCAAGTCAGCGGGTCTTCAGCCACCAGCACTGGCAGGCCGGTTTCTTCGGCCAGCAAGCGGTCCAGATCGCGCAATAGCGCGCCACCACCGGTGAGCATCATGCCGCGGTCGGAAATGTCGGCACCCAACTCAGGGGGGGTTTGTTCCAGCGCGTTTTTGACGGCTGACACAATGTTGTTGATCGGGTCGGTCAGGGCTTCGAGAATTTCGTTACTGGAAATCGTGAAGCTGCGTGGCACGCCTTCAGACAGGTTGCGCCCGCGCACTTCCATCTCGCGCACTTCACTGCCCGGGAAGGCCGAGCCGATGTTCTTTTTGATGGCTTCAGCCGTGGGCTCGCCAATCAGCATGCCGTAGTTGCGGCGGATGTAGTTGATGATCGCCTCGTCAAAGCGGTCGCCACCCACGCGCACACTGCCCTTGTACACCATGCCGCCAAGTGAGATCACGCCCACCTCGGTGGTGCCGCCACCAATGTCGACCACCATGGAGCCCTGAGCCTCGGACACCGGCAGACCAGCGCCGATGGCCGCTGCCATGGGTTCTTCAATCAGGTAGACATCGCTGGCACCGGCACCCAGGGCGCTTTCGCGGATGGCACGGCGCTCGACCTGGGTGGAGCCGCAAGGCACACAAATAATGATGCGCGGGCTGGGGCGGAAGATGGAGCGCGGGTGCACCATCTTGATGAATTGCTTGAGCATTTGCTCAGTCACGGTGAAGTCGGCAATCACGCCGTCTTTCATCGGGCGAATGGCTTCGATGTTGCCGGGCACCTTGCCCAGCATGGCCTTGGCTTCCTTGCCGACGGCCTGGATGGTTTTCTTGCCTTGCGGGCCGCCTTCGTGGCGAATGGCCACAACGGACGGTTCATCAAGGACGATGCCTTTGTCACGCACGTAAATCAGGGTGTTGGCGGTGCCCAGGTCGATGGCTAGGTCAGTGGAAAAATACTGACGAAATGCTCCAAACATTGCAAAATCCTCTCGGGTACACGGGGCGCTTTGGCCCGCATGTCAACCTGTAACGTGTTCAAAAATGGTGTTGTTGCGGCTAAAAACCGCAGGCTGCCGTCCGGCTGCCCAAAGGCGAGATAATACCCTATCGCCTGTGCATGACTACTGGTTTACCAGTACGACGCACTTGTTTTACACCCTGTTTCGATTGAGAAGATGATGTCTTTGACCTCCGTTGACATTGACCGGCTGGCCCACTTGGCCCGGCTCGGCCTGAAAGCCCAAGAGCGCGAGCGCCTGTGCGCTCAGCTCAATGACTTTTTTTGCATTGTTGAAAAAATGCGCTCTGTGGACACCACGGGCATCACCCCGTTGGCGCACCCGGTGGATGTGATGGGTGACATCGCCTTGCGCCTGCGCGACGATGTGGCCACCGAGCCCAACAACCGCACGGCCAACCAACGCAGTGCCCCGGCTGTTGAAAATGGGCTGTTCCTGGTGCCCCGGGTCATCGAGTAAATCCAACAAAAATTCACATGATGAAAACATCAAATGATCTGCATGATCTGACCGTGGCCCAACTGGCCACGCAACTGCGCGAACGCAAGGTCTCCAGCGTCGAGGCGGCGCAGCATTTTCTGGCGCGTGCCAGGTCGCACGCTGAGCTAGGTGCGTTTTTGGATATGTCCGAAGAAGTCACGCTGGCCCAGGCTCGTGCAGCCGACGCCCGGCTGGCGGCAGGCACAGCCGGTGCACTTGAAGGCGTGCCGATCGCCCACAAGGATATTTTTGTCACCAAAGACTTTGCCTCGACCGCAGGCTCAAAGATGCTGGCAGGTTACCGCTCGCCCTTTGATGCCACCGTGGTGTCACGCCTGGGCGCAGCAGGTGCCGTGACCTTGGGCAAACTCAATTGCGACGAATTTGCCATGGGCTCGGCCAATGAGAATTCGGCTTTTGGCTCGGTTAAAAACCCCTGGGATATCACCCGCACGCCGGGTGGTTCCTCCGGCGGCAGTGCTGCTGCAGTGTCTGCGCGCCTAACCCTGGCGGCCACCGGCACCGACACCGGCGGCTCAATTCGCCAGCCCGCTTCGTTTTGCGGCATCACCGGCATCAAGCCGACCTATGGCCGCGCCTCGCGCTATGGCATGGTGGCGTTTGCCTCCAGCCTGGATCAGGCCGGTCCAATGGCACGCACGGCAGAAGACTGTGCGCTGTTGTTGTCGGCCATGTGCGGGCCCGATCTCGATCGCGACTCCACCTCGCTGGAGCTGCCGGTTGAAGATTTCAGCCTGAAGCTCAACGATTCGCTGAAGGGTTTGCGCATTGGCGTGCCGACCGAGTTTTTTGGCGACGGTCTGGCCAGCGATGTGCGGGCTGCCGTGGATGCCGCCTTGCAGCATTACGTGGCGCTGGGTGCCAATTTGGTGCCGATTACGCTGCCACGCACCGAGCTGTCGATTCCGGTGTACTACATCATTGCGCCGGCCGAGGCATCGAGCAATTTGAGCCGTTTTGACGGCGTTAAATTCGGCCACCGCGCCAAGCAGTACACCGACTTGAATGACATGTACCTGCAAACCCGCGATGAAGGTTTTGGCGATGAGGTCAAACGCCGCATCATGATTGGCACCTATGTGCTGTCGCACGGTTACTACGATGCCTATTACCTGCAGGCGCAAAAAATCCGCCGCATGATTGCCGATGATTTTCAGCAAGCCTTTAAGCTATGCGACGTGATTGCCGGCCCGGTGGCACCCACAGTGGCTTGGAAGCTCGGTGGTCATGGCAATGACCCGCTGGCCGATTACCTGGCTGATATCTTCACCTTGCCGGGCTCGCTGGCTGGTTTGCCGGGGATGAGTATTCCCGTGGGCTTCGGTGCCGGTCACATGCCGGTCGGCATGCAACTGATCGGCAATTATTTGCAAGAGGCCAAGCTGCTCAATGTGGCGCATCGCTTCCAGCAGGCCACCGATTGGCACGCCCAAAAGCCCCGCATCGATTAAGACACGTATGGACGATTATCAGGACGCAGCCAAGCGGCATCTTGACGATGCGGGATTGTTGTATGCACACAGTTCACCGCGTCTGGCGAATGCGAGTCATTTGTTTGGAATTTCAACCGAGTGTTCGTTGAAGGCCATTGCGCGGAAATTCAATCCGAACGCGAATTTTTCTGGAAATAAGGGGCATATACCGTTGCTTTTTTCAGAGTTGTGCAATGTTGCTCCGACTTTGGCTGGCAATACCGCATTAGCTGGTCAGATTGCCGGGTTGAGCCCTCGCTTTGCCAGTTGGAAGATACACCAACGCTACGAGTCGCAATCCACTTTTGTACCCGCAATTGTCTTGCAGGAGCAAAAGGGGGCTACCGAAGCCCATTTACTCATGAACAACTGTTTATTGGGGCTGATATGAATCCACTCGCCAATTTATTAGATTGGGAAACGGTGGAGCAAAGGCTAGTGCAAGCGCTGGAAAACCACCCGCTCAAGCATAACTTGCAGATTCTGGTCGCCGGGGAACCCATCATTTTGGTTCGGAATTGGTATGGCCAACTGATGCTGCTGCTGCCTTGCGCCCGAAGCGAACTTGAGCGATCAGAGTGCATGCCACTGGTGGAGGATTTGCGTTTGCAAGTTGGTAGTCTTGCATTGCCCACTTGGGTGATGTGTCGGGATGAGTTGTTTGGTGCCGATTCCTACTGGAGTGACCCTTCCTTATTGCCTTTGCTATATCCGCCCATTCAATTGATGCTTTTGGAGCGACAAGAAAGAGATAGGGATTGGCTTTCCCCTGCTCCCAAAGAGGGTGGTGCCTCTCGGAAAGCTAAACGATGCGTGTTTTTTAGTATCAAAGGGGGGGTAGGCCGAAGTTCTGCACTCACCATGTTGGCTATTGAACTGGCACGCCGAGGAAAACGGGTGTTGGTGGTGGATGGTGATTTTGAATCCCCCGGCCTGTCTTCTAGTCTGTTGCCGCGCAATGATGGGCAACCTGCATACGGTGTGGTGGATTGGTTGACCGCCCAAGCGCTGGGGGCGGATGTCGAGACCTTGCAACGCATGGCGCTTACGCAAGTGGTGGAGCATAGCCCATTGAATTCCCGATTGGCCTTACAAGGGCAATTGTTGGTTGCACCCGCATACGGCCAAAAAACTCAAGCCTATGTCGCCAAGCTGGCACGCCTGTATCGTCAAAGCCCGGATGGAAAGGCGTATGCACAACGCTTGAATGAATTTTTAACGACGCTCGAAGCGCAACACTCAATCGATGTGACCTTATTCGATAGCCGTGCGGGCATTGATGAAACATCGGCAGCGGCAGTCACGCAGCTGAAGGCGGATGTGTCCTTCCTTTTTGCCATCAATACTAGCCAAACCTGGGATGCATACCGCCTTTTGTTTCAACATTTACGCCGCAACCGATTGTTGTTTCATGCATTGCCAGATACAGACAATGGCGAATGGAATTTGCGCGAGAGTTTGCACTTGATATCCGCATTAACGCCACAGGAGGCGGGAGCTTATGTGGGGTACTTTGAGAATTTGCAAGAAAATTCCTACGACACCTTTAGTGAAATTTACGACGAGGATGTCGGGAATGATGCCAACGCGTTTGCTCCAGCACCTGATGATGAGGACGCGCCACACAGTGCTGCAAAGGTGATGTGGAATGACGCTTTGCGCGCGTTCAATCCACTGCTGCTGCCTGATTTATTGAATGACCCGATGGTTCATGCGGCGTTTTTGGAGTTTCTCAATAAAGCG
>JBBQLQ010000158.1:0-7351 GCA_038328055.1 Burkholderiales bacterium | reverse complement strand
GGCGAACTGGTCGGAGACTTCCGGCGGCTGCTTGGCCAGTGCGATGACATCGCCACGGCTGGCATCAATCTCATCGGCCAGTGTCAGCGTAACGGCCTGCCCGATTTGTGCGTGTTCTAGATCGCCATCGGCGGTGACAATCCGGGCAACCGTTGACCGCCTGCCAGAGGGCAGCACGACAATTTCCGTACCCGGCGCGACGTTGCCCGCCACCACGGTGCCTGCGAAGCCACGGAACGCTTGATCTGGCCGGCACACCCATTGCACCGGCATCCGAAAACCGATGTCGCTCGCATCGCGACTCACCTGCACGGTTTCCAAATGACCCAGCAGGCTTGCGCCGCCATACCACGGCGTTGCGGCGGACCGTGCCAGCATGTTGTCGCCCTTCAGTGCCGACAACGGGATCGCGGTGACGTGTTCAATGCCGAGGGTCTCGGCCAGTGCGCGATAGTCGGACACGATGGCATCGAAGCGCGCCTGGCTGTAATCCACCAGGTCCATCTTGTTGACCGCCAACACCACATGGCGAATGCCCAGCAGCGACACGATGTAACTGTGCCGGCGAGTCTGGGTAAGCAATCCCTTGCGCGCATCGACCAGCACAATCGCGAGGTCTGCGGTCGACGCCCCCGTGGCCATGTTACGGGTGTACTGCTCGTGTCCGGGGCAGTCGGCAACGATGAACTTGCGTTTGTCGGTGCCGAAATAACGGTAGGCCACGTCAATGGTGATGCCCTGCTCGCGCTCGGCCGACAAGCCATCGGTGAACTGGGCCAAGTCGGCCTCGCCGCTTTTGGACACGTTGGCCAACTGGTCTTGCAGCACGCTTTTGCTGTCGATCAGCAGGCGTCCAATCAGTGTGCTCTTGCCGTCGTCCACGCTGCCGCAGGTGATGAACTTGAGTGCTGATTGATGGTCATATTGGGCTGTAGCCCTTGTGGATTGTGCGTGAGTAGCTATCGAAGTTATAGTGTTCATGGTAATTTTTCCGTTAAGTTTTGGGCTATCGCTTCTGTGTCTATGGTCACTTTTTGGACTGAATTCAGTCGGGGCTGTTGGGTCGTCGCCGCGCAGCAACCGGATGGGATGCCCCCCTCATACTGGGGTACCGGAAATCGGGGGGTCACCCCATCCGGTTGCTGCGCAGATCGCGTTGGCTTGCATGAGTTTTGAATACCTTCAGACTTCCTGATGCGTATAGGCACAATTTGCTTTTTTCAAGAATAGGACTGGCATTTGTGGGAGCGGCGGCAGCCGCGAATTCGGGCTTGCCAGCCCTCCCACAAAGCCGCGAATTCGGGCTTGCCAGCCCTCCCACAAAAAATTCGGGCTTGCCAGCCCTCCCACAAAGTCACAACCAGGCTTTCACCATGCCAAATGGATTCCGTGCGGATCAGGAAGTCTGACCTTGGATTCAAGTCAATGTGGATACTTTTTCAGTGTCTAGCGAGGCGAATCCTACGGTGAAATTGTTCTAAACGTAAGTGGTTGATTTGTAGAGCGTCACTGCGAGCGCAGCGTGGCAGTCCATGACTTGCAGGTTCAACCGTGAACGCCTCCAAAAAACCTGCAGTTCAGAAATACCCATCCTTCTTGCGTTTTTCCATTGAGGCCTCGGAGGTTTTGTCGTCCATGCGGGTGGCACCGCGCTCGCTCACATCGGCCACCAGCGTTTCAAAAACGATCTGCTCGGGCGTGGCGGCCAGGCTTTCGACCGGGCAAGTGCAGGTGATGTCACCGACGGTTCTGAAGCGCACGTCGCGCGACTCAACGGTTTCATCCGGTTTGGCGGGTGTCAGGTCGGTGATGGGCACCAGCAGGCCTTTGCGCTCGACCACGTCCCGCTTGTGGGTGTAGTAAAGCGATGGCAACGCGATGTGTTCGCGGGCAATGTATTGCCACACATCGAGCTCGGTCCAGTTGGAAATCGGAAACACGCGAAAGTGTTCGCCCGGCTGCAGGCGGGTGTTGAACAGTGTCCACAACTCCGGGCGCTGGTCTTTGGGTTGCCATTGGCCAAAGCTGTCGCGGTGGCTGAAGATGCGCTCTTTGGCGCGGGCTTTTTCTTCGTCGCGGCGGGCACCGCCAATCAACGCGTCAAACTTGAATTCTTCAATGGCTTCGAGCAGCGTGACCGACTGGTGCACGTTGCGGCTCTCACCCGGATGCGCCAAGCGCACCGTGCCGCGCGCCATGGAGTCTTCGACACGGCGCACGATCAATTCGGCCCCCAGTTCTTTGGCGCGAGCGTCGCGGAAATCGGTCACCTCGGAGAAGTTGTGGCCGGTGTCGATCATCAGCAACGGGTAGGGGATGCGCCCCCCGGCGGCCGGGGTGCCAAAGGCCTTTTCGGCGCACTTGAGCATCACCAGCGAGTCTTTGCCGCCTGAGAACAGCAGGGTGGGGCGCTCGAACGCGGCGGCCACTTCACGCAGGATGAAAATGGTTTCTTCTTCCAGCGCGTCCAGGTGGGCGTTGCTCAAGGGGTCGTGGTGGTGACGGTTCATGGGTTGCAATAGTTCGGTGGGGGTACGGGCGTTCATGCGGTGGCCTTTTGTTGTGTTTGAGTGTCTTGGGCTGCTGGCGGGAGTGGGCTGGATGGGGCGCTGTCTTTGGCGTGCAGACCGCATTCCTTGGCGGCTTCGTCCTCCCACCACCAGCGGCCAGCGCGAAAGTCTTCACCGGCGGACACAGCCCGGGTGCAGGGTGCGCAGCCGATGCTGGGGTAAAACTGGTCGTGCAGCGGGTTGTAGTCGATTTGTTTCAGCGCAATAAAGTGCCAAACATCACCCCAGGTCCAGTCGGCCAGCGGGTTGAACTTGACGCGGGCGGCATCGCTGGTGTCGATCAACGGCACTTCGGCGCGGGCACCGGATTGCTCGCGGCGCAGGCCGGTGATCCAGGCTGCTTTGCCCTCCAGTGCGCGGCTCAAGGGCTCCATTTTTCGAAGGTTGCAGCAGGCTTTGCGCAGGGCGATGCTTTGGTACATCGCGTCTTTGCCGTCGCGCGCCACAAACTGCATGACCGCCTCAGTCGTCGGCAGAAACACGTCGACCGGGACGCGTGAGCTGGCTTTGAGGCGACCCAGCAGCGCCAGCGTCTCGGGGTGCAGCTGGCCGGTTTCCAGTACAAAAATGCCGATGTTGAGCTTGAGCTGGTTAATCAGGTGCGCCAGCACCACGTCTTCAGCGCCCAGACTGCAGGCCAGCGTGATACGCGTGGCAGCACTGCCTTGGCTGGGGGCGTAGTCATGCGCGGCCTGCAGCAGCAGTGTGGTAGTGGCAAGCAGCTTGGCGGCAAAGTCGCTGCTGGGGCGGGCGTTGAGAGCGATGGCGCTCATGCTGCGGCTCCAAAAACGGCGGCGGACTGGCCTGCCAACAGGGTGAAATGGGGCGCAAGCGTCACCGCGTCGCCCTGGTAGAAACCGGTGAAGTAGCGCAGTTGGCGTTGGGCGTGGGCCAGGTTTTGGTCGGCGCGCAGCACGGCGCTGTCAAACCCGCTGCGCTGCATTTGCTGCAGTTGGTCGATCAGCACGTCGCCAGTGGCGCGCAGCTCGCCGGTGAAGCCCATCCTGCGGCGCAGCAAAAATGCCTGGCTGTAGGCGCGCCCGTCGGTGAACTTGGGGAACTGCAGGTTGATGCGGTCAACGCCGTCAAGCGCCAGCGTGCGTGGGTCGACATCATTGGCAAGTTGAACGATATTCAGGCCTGTAGCCCCCGTCATATCTGCGTTAGTAGCTATTAATTGGATAGTGTTTTTCATGATGAGTAGCTCTAGGATGTCAGATCAATGCAGTAGCCGTCATTGGAAAGCGCAGCGCGGCAATCCATGCTGGTATCGTCACAAGCGAGCGCCGCGCGGCAATCCATGCGGGTATCGTCACAAGCGAGCGCAGCGCGGCAATCCATGCGGGTATCGTCACAAGCGAGCGCAGCGCGGCAATCCATGCGGGTATCGTCATTGCGAGCGCAGCGCGGCAATCCATGCACCCCGGAAGTCCTGGATTGCCGCGTCGCTACGCTCCTCGCCATGACGATTCTTTGGTGGGCCTTTGCCGCGTGTTGCATACGGCTTAGTCCGTCAGCGCAAGGGCGCGTTCTAGTTGAATGTGCGGCAATTGGCCTGTATCGCCGGTGACAGAGCGCACTGCATTGGCGACAACACGAAACGGGTCCAAGCCGATGCGGCGCACGGTGTCGACAAAGGTTTCGCCGCCCAAACGCCGGTCGCGGTACATGTCCAGCAGCGCTTCGACCACATCGGCCACTTCAGAGGCGGCAAATGACGGGCCGATGACCTTGCCCGGCGTGGCATCGCCCGATAGCACCGAGCCATCAGAGCCGCCGAGTGACACCTGATACCACTCGCGCCCGTCCTTGTCCACGCCCAGAATGCCGATGTGCCCGCTGTGGTGGTGGCCGCAGGAATTCATGCAGCCGCTGATGTGCAGGTCGATCTCGCCCAGGTCAAACAGTTCGTCCATGTCCTGGTAGCGCTGGCTGATGGATTCGGCAATCGCAATGGAGCGCGCATTGGCCAGTGCGCAAAAGTCGCCGCCGGGGCAGGCAATCATGTCGGTCAGCAGGCCAATGTTGGCGCGGGCCAGGCCCAGCTCGCGGGCGGCCAACCACAGCGCGGGCAGTTGGGCGGCTTGCACCCAGGGCAACAGCAGGTTTTGCTCATGGGTGACGCGCACTTCACCGGCGCTGAAGGTGTCGGCGATATCGGCTGCCGCGCAGAGTTGGTCGGCCGTTGCATCGCCGGGTGCAAAACCGAGGCGCTTGAATGACAGCGTGACAGCGCGCAGGGCCGGGTTTTTGTGCGGCTTGACGTTTTGTCTGAGCCAGCGCTGGTACTCGGCGCAATCGGCTTTATGTTGTGCTATTAAATTAATAGCTACATACGCTTTATTGATAAGGGCTGGAGGCATAAATGATGCTGATACCCGGTCGAGTTCGGTCTGCGAAATCGTGTGTGCGCCGCCGTCGTGCGTCAGGATGTCCTGGTACTCGGCCTCGACTTCGTCGGTAAAGCGTGCGCCCTCGGCCTTGACCAGAATCTTGATGCGCGCCTTGTACAAGTTATCACGCCGGCCCCAGCGGTTGCAGACGCGCACCACTGCCTCCAGGTAGTTCAGGATTTGGTGCCACGGCAAAAACTCACGCAGGGTGCTGGCAATGATCGGCGTGCGCCCCATGCCACCGCCCACCAGCACCTTGAAGCCGATCTGGCCGGCATCGTCAAAACGCAAATGCAAGCCCACGTCATGCCAGGCCACGGCAGCGCGGTCTTCCAGGGCACCCGAGATGGCAATCTTGAACTTGCGCGGCAGGTGCGCAAACTCAGGGTGCAGTGTGCTCCACTGGCGCATGATTTCGGCGTAGGGCCGCGGGTCGATCAGCTCGTCAGCCGCAACGCCGGCCAGTGCATCTGTAGTGATGTTGCGAATGCAGTTGCCGCTGGTCTGGATGCCATGCATGTCAACCGTGGCCAGCAAGTCCATCACATCAGCGCTCTTAATCAGCGGTATCCAGTTGAATTGCACGTTTTGCCGGGTCGAAAAATGGCCGTAGCCGGTGGGCAGGTGCTGCGTGCCCAGCGCGGCTTGCTTGTCGGTGGCATGGCGGTACACCTGGGCGCTGGGCTGGTCGTAGTTGCGGGCGATTTTGGCCAGCACACGCAGTTGGCGGCTGGCGAGTTCGCCGTAAGGCACGGCCACCCGCAGCATCGGGGCGTGGCGCTGCACATACCAGCCGTTTTGCAGGCGCAAGGGACGAAATTCGTCGTCGCCCAGCTCGCCTTTCAGGTTGCGTTCAAGCTGGTCACGGTACTGCGCGGCGCGGCTTTGGATGAATTGGCGGTCAAAGTCGGTGTAATGGTACATGGTGGACTGGAAAAAATTGGGTTAAAGCGCAATCAGCTTGGTGCCGGCAAAGGCCAGTAGCAGCGACAGCAGTGAACGGATGAGCCGCTCGGGCACGCGGCTCATGAAGTGCGAACCCAGCCAGATACCAGGCAGCGAGCCCGTCAGCAGCAGGGCCAACATGGGCCAGTTCACCGAGCCAATCGACGCATGCCCAAGCCCTGCCACCAGGGTCAGTGGCACGGCGTAGGCAATGTCAGTGCCGACAATGCGCGGCAGCGGCAGCAACGGGTACAGTAGCATCAGCACCGTGACACCAATGGCCCCGGCACCCACTGAGGTCAGCGACACCAAGGTGCCAATCAGCGCACCAAACAGCAGCGGCAGGCTCCAGTGGCGCGCCTTTGTGGCCTGCGCTTCCTGCCCGCTGACCAGGCGGGTGGGGGCAGCCTGGCTGCGCAGGGCCTTGTATAAAGTGGCAACGGCAGTCAATAGCAGCGCGACACCCAAGGTGGATGTCATCAGGTGCTGCACGGCCGCATTGGCGGGGCCAACAGTCTTCAAAAACCACAGCGTGATGAGCGCCGCCGGAATGCTGCCGGCCGACAAATGCAGCACCACGCGCCATTGCACCAGACCTGAGCGGGCCATTTTGACGGTGCCGCCCATTTTGGTGAAGGCTGCAAACAGCAAGTCGGTGCCTACGGCCATATAGGGCTTGACACCAAAGAAAAAGATCAACAGGGGTGTCATCAGCGAACCGCCACCGACCCCGGTCAGTCCGACCACGATACCCACAAAAAATCCGGCAAAAATAAAGGCGATGTCATGCATGGGCTGGACTTTACGGGCGCATCGCTAAAACTCAAACTACATTATTTTGATTACCTTATATCAATTTAAATATATGAAAGCATGCCAAATCAACAGGGAGCGCCTCAGAATTCATTCACCCGGTTTATCTTGCCGAACATTCGTGCGTCATCGATAACGTGAAATACACCCATACGTCATTCCCGCGAAGGCGGGAACCCAGTGCCCTGGAGTCATGTGGGTATTCCCGCTTTCGCGGGAATGACGATATTTCATGATTTGGGCTGTCTGTTGCCATGCAAGTTCAGACTTCCTGATCCGCACGCAATCCATTTGGCAAAGGTGAAAGCCTGGTTGTTACTTTGTAGGAGGGCTGGCAAGCCCGAATTCGCGGCTGCCGCCGCTCCTACAAGTGCCAGTCCTATTCCTGAAAAAAGCAAATTTTGTCGATACGCATCAGGAAGTCTGAGCTTGGATGATTTTTTCAGCTCAGCATGCGTATTCCGGTGATCGTGACCGATGATTCCGGCATCGTGACCGGTCATTCCGGTCGAGCGTGACCGATGGTTTTTGCCAGCAAATCACAGTGCAGCGGGAATTGTAGGTTTTTGGAGTTTGGAGCGTCTGTCCCCGGTTTTCTGGCTTGGTATTGGGGCCTTTTGACTTATTTTT
>JBBQLQ010000157.1:0-7492 GCA_038328055.1 Burkholderiales bacterium | reverse complement strand
GAGGTACTGCACATGGCAACCATGCCCGGCGTGGCTGCCCCCGTGTCGGTGCGCCGCGCCGCGCCCAACCCGCCAGGCAATTATTTGAACTATTACGCCAACTTGCGCCACCACTTGTTAGGTTTGGGCGATTTGCTGGTGCCGCCCGAGCAGGTGCGCCGCGTGATGCAGCTGCTGGCTTTGGGTGAGCAAAGCGCGCAGCAGGGGCGCTGGGTCAGTCTGGTTTGAGACTTTTGTGCGCAGATTTTTTGGGGATAATCTGCCGCCTGTGAGGCACCGCGCCTTGCTATCAAAAAAACTACAGTTGTCGTTGGCTATCAGTGCAAAACAAGAGGATTCACCATGCGTTTATTTCGTCTACTCCCTTTGATCTTGTCCGGCATCGGGTTTGTCGGTTGCGGGCAGTCCAGTGGCCCCAGCATTAATACGCCGCAAAAACCGGCTGCGTCAGCGCCGGCACCGGTGGTCAAAAAAGAAATCGGCTTGATCATGAAGACGTTGACCAATCCGTTTTTTGTTGAAATGGAACGGGGTGCGCGGCGCGCCGAAAAAGAGCTCGGGGTCAACCTGACGGTCAAGACCGCAGCGCAGGAAACCTCGATTGAGCAGCAGATTCAACTGGTTGAAGACCTCACCGCGAATAAAGTCGATGCCATTGTGATTGCCCCGGGCGACTCGCAGCGTCTGGTGCCAGCGCTCAAAAAAGCCCATGATGCGGGCATCAAAATTGTCAATATTGACAATTATCTTGACCCTGAAACTGTCAAGCAAGCAGGCTTGCCTCTCATTCCATTTGTTAGTGTTGACAACGAAGCTGGCGCCTACAAGGCCGGGAAATTTTTGAGTGAAGGCATCAGCAAACCCACCGAGGCAGCGATCTTGGAGGGCATCCGCAGTGCCGAAAATGCCCGTCAACGTGCCACGGGTGCGCGTCGCGCGTTTCAGGAAAACAAGTCCATCAAGCTGGTGGCGTCCGAGACCGCCAACTGGAAAATTGACGAGGCCTATGAAGTCACCAAGCAAATGTTTGGCAAGCATCCCAACATCAAGCTGCTGTTTGCCTCCAATGACATCATGGCCATTGGTGCCGTCAAATACCTGCAGGAAAGCGGACACGCCGATGTCAAAGTTGCCGGTTTTGATGCGCTGTCTGACGCAGTCGCCGAGATCAAGGCCGGGAAAATGGTGGCCACCATTGACCAGCAAGCCGCCGAGCAGGGCTACCAGGGCGTGGCGCTGGCTCTGCGCCTGACGCAAGGCAGTGTGGTGCCAGCGCAAACCACCATCGACACCCAGTTGATCACGGCAGCAACGCCCAAGTGATGGGCGGCAAAGGTCTTTGAGTCTGATTCAAGCGGCGGAATAAATGATGAAGTGGCACTCCAATCTCAAGGCACAACTGCTGATTTACTTGTTGCTGGCGGGTGTCTTGCCGGTGGTGGTGCTGGGGGCCGCGGCGTTCGAGATTTCCAAACGTATCGTCATTGAGCAGGCCGAGACCGAAAACACCCGCCTGTTGGCCAGTTTTTCGTCTTACATGCAGCTCTATCAGAGCCAGATTGAAGACTTGTCGGCCAGTATTGCCGGCAATGCCGATATTGGCCAGGCCTTGCGCCGTGCCGATGAGCATACGGCGGACACCTTTGACATGCTTAACACGCGTGCGCGCATGGGCTACATCCTTAACAACTATGTCCGCACCCGGGGGTTGGTGTCGATTAATATTTTTTCAACGGGTGGCGCACGCTTTCAGGTGGGTGAAACGCTGGACGTGAGCCAGGTTGAAAAACCCACGCTGGATGAACTGCTGGCCGATGCAGCAAAAGCCACCACCTCAACACAGTGGCGCGGTATTGCCAATAACATCAACACCCGGTCAGAGCAAAAAAAGGTCATCAGTGTGGTGCGTAGCATTCAGCATTTTTCACCCGACACTGGCAAGTCGGATGTGGTCGGTGTGCTGGTCATCAGCCTGGACAATGACATCATGCGCAAATTTGTCGCGGGTGTCGCACTGGCCCCGGGTGCGCAATTGATGGCAGTGGATGAGCAGGGCAACATCGCCTTGCATTCCAACCCGAATCGCTTTGGCCAGCCCTTGCTGCCGGCACTGTTTGAGCAGGTACGGGCTACCACGCCGGTGCCACAACTGCTGCTCGACGGTGCCGATGTTTTGCTGAACGTCGCCAAAATGCCGCAGAAAAAAGGCTTTCTGGTGGTCATCACGCCGCGTTACCAGTTGACGCAAAAAGTCAACCAACTGGCCTTTGCCACCTTGGGCCTGCTCACGCTGGCCTTGTTGGCGGTGGTCAGCCTGGCCTGGTATGTGGGGCGCACGGTGGTGCAACCTATTCGGGCGGTGTCACAGGGGTTTGGCTATATGGCGACTGACCCGCAAGCGCAGCACAAGCCATTGCAAATCGGCGGTGTGCCCGATGAGATTTTGCAACTCGTTCAGGGCTACAACGACCACCTGGAAACCTTGAAAACCCAGCGCGTCATCGCACAGGAGCTGCTGCACGCCAAACAAGATGCCGAAGCCGCCAACCTGGCCAAAAGTCGTTTTCTGGCGACCATGTCGCATGAAATTCGCACCCCCATGAACGGTATTTTGGGCATGGCGCAACTGCTGATGAACCCCTTGTTGCCAGAAAGCAAGCGGCTCGACTACGTCCGAACAGTACTGAACTCGGGGCAATCGCTGTTGACCTTGCTCAATGACATTCTGGATTTGTCAAAAATTGAGGCCGGCAAGTTTCAGGTTGAAACCTTCGCAGTCGAGCCTGAGCAACTGCTGCATGAGACGCAGGCGCTGTTTTCAGGCGCCGCGCATGCCAAGGGCGTGCAGCTTGGCATCGCGTGGCGTGGCACACCGGGCCAGCGCTACCAGACGGATGGCCACCGCCTGCGCCAAATGCTGGCCAACCTGGTTGGTAATGCCCTCAAGTTCACGCCCGCGGGCCAAGTGCAGATTCAGGCGACAGAGCTTGAACGCGATCGGGACACCGCGCTGCTGGAATTTGCCGTGGTGGATTCGGGCATTGGCATTGCAGCGGACAAGCTGGCCTTGTTGTTCAAACCGTTTTCACAGACCGACAACTCCACCACGCGCGAGTTTGGCGGCTCCGGGCTGGGCTTGTCGATCGTCAGCCGGCTGGCCGGCTTGCTTGGCGGTGGGGTGGGTGTGCAAAGCGAACCCGGAAAAGGCTCGCGCTTCTGGTTCACTGTGCGTGCTGGCGTGCTGGCCAATGCTGAAGATAGCCGGAGCATCGCACGCGCGGTGCCGTTTGCAAGTGAGACAACCAACAGCCACGCTAACGTCAACACAGCCCGTGGCGCAAACGGGGCACCCGAAAATTTGAGCGGTCGCATTCTGGTGGCTGAAGACAACCTGGTCAACCGCATGGTGATTGAAGGCTTGTTGACCCAATTTGGGCTGCAGGTTACGTTTGCCCATGATGGCCAGCAGGCCGTGACTTTGATTTGTGGCGGCGATGCACCCGATGCCATTTTGATGGACCTGCACATGCCGGTGCTGGATGGCTACGGTGCCACGCAGCAAATACGCGATTGGGAGGCCAACAATAACCGGGCGCGCGTGCCCATCATTGCCCTGACCGCCGATGCGTTTGAAGAAGACCGACAGCATTGCCGGACGGTTGGAATGGACGATTTTTTACCCAAGCCAGTGGCCCTGGAGGCCTTGCGCTTGACCTTGGCCAAGTGGCTGAGTGCGGCGAAAGTGACATAAGCCATGCCTGTAAAGCCACGCATTCTGGCCATTGACGACACGCCGGCCAATCTGTTCACCTTGGGGTCGGCACTGGTGAGCGAATTTGAGCTGCAGATTGCCAATAGCGGTGAAATGGGCTTGAGCTTGGCGCAGAAAAGCCCGCCCGATCTGATCTTGCTGGACATCATGATGCCCGGCATGGATGGGTTTGAGACCTGTCGACAACTCAAAGCCGACCCGCGGCTCAAGGACATTCCGGTCATCTTTGTGACGGCCCTGCACGAAATCGAATCCGAGATCAAGGGGCTTGAACTCGGGGCGCAGGACTACATCACCAAGCCGATTCAGGTCGAAACGGCCCGCCAACGCATTCGCAACCTGCTGGAGCGCGAGGGGTTTCGCAAGCAGATGGTGCTGCAGCGCGATCGGCTTGAGGCTGAGATCGGCGAGCATGAAAAAACCCAAGCCGTGTTGCGAAGGCTCACCGTGGCGATCGAACAAAGCCCGGCATCGGTGGTGATCACCGATATTGATGCGCGCATTCAATACGTCAACCCGCGTTTTACGGCCGTAACCGGCTACAGCCCGGAGGAGGTGATTGGACAAAACCCCCGCATCTTGCAGTCTGGCCAGACATCAAGCCAGCTTTACCCCGAAATGTGGGCCAAGGTGATGGCCGGCCAGGTCTGGCAGGGCGAGCTCATCAATAAGCGCAAAAACGGCGAGCTTTATTGGGAAGAGTGCCAAATAGCCCCGGTCAGGGATGCCAATGGTTTGACGACCAACTATGTGGCCGTTAAAAGCGACATTACCGAGCGTAAGAAGACCAGCGACGAGATCAAGCTGCTGGCTTTTTACGATCCCCTCACCAAGCTGGCCAACCGCCGGTTGATGACCGACCGCATGGAGCAGACGCTGGCCCTGACTCTCAGGTCGGGCGAACTGGTGGCGATTTGCGTGATCGACCTGGATGGTTTCAAGCAAGTCAATGACAGGATGGGGCACCAGGCGGGAGACCTGGTGTTGGTTGAAGCGGCCAGGCGGTTGCAGGAATGCATTCGACCGTCGGACACGGCATCCCGCATTGGCGGCGATGAATTTGCCCTGATCCTGGGTGGCTTCAAAGATATCAGCCAATGCGAAAAGTTGCTGCGGCGCATCAGTTTGGCCTTGGCAGAACCCTATGCGGTGGTGGGCGATGTGGCCCACGTGACGGCCAGCATTGGCGTGACCGTTTTCCCCAACGACGGCAGTTCCGCCAATCAATTGTTGCGGCATGCGGATCAAGCCATGTATGAAGCGAAAGAAGGGGGCAAAAATTGCTTCCGCTTATTCAACCCAACCCATCAGAATCAGCAACGGGCGGGACAGGCAACACTGAAAAAAATTGCCAAAGCATTGGAGGCCGGTCAGCTTGTTCTTTTTTACCAGCCCCAGGTGGATTGCCGGCTGGGCAAGGTGACCGGGGTTGAAGCCTTGATACGCTGGCAACACCCGATTCTGGGCTTGTTGGGGCCCGCTGAATTTATTCCATTGCTTGAACAAGATGACCTGATCATCGCGGTCGGTGAATGGGTAATTCAACAAGCCTTGAGGCAACTGATGCAATGGCGCTCAGAGGGCATCGACCTCACCATCAGCGTCAACGTGGCGGCACGTCAACTGCATCACGCCAACTTTACAACGCGCCTGCAGGAATTGTTGGCCGATTACGAAGCTGATGTGATTGGCCGCCTGGGCATTGAAATCCTGGAAACAGCGGCACTGGAAGACATCAATGCGGTTACTGAAGCCGTGCGCCAATGCCGTGCCTTGGGCATTCACGTTGCGCTGGATGACTTTGGCACCGGATTTTCTTCATTGGCGCATTTGAAGCGTTTGCCTGTTGATGTACTCAAGATCGACCAGAGTTTTGTATTCGGCATGCTGCGCGATCCGGAAGATTTGGCGATTGTGAGCGCCGTGATTGGTTTGGCCGCATCGTTTGGGCGCAAGGTTATCGCTGAGGGTGTGGAGTCCAATGATCACGCATTGTTGTTGATCAAAATGGGCTGCCATTTGATGCAGGGTTATGGCATTGCCCGACCCATGCCGGCAGACCAGCTTGCCCGCTGGCTGCAGTCATTCGAGCCGAACCCCTTGTGGGCACTGGCGCGGTCAAAGTTGCCTTCACGTGGTTATTTTGAAGTGCTGCTGGCGCAAGCCAATCACCATCACTGGGTCAACCAATTCCTGGCGAGTTTCGAAGGCTCACCGCAAGCCGCTGATCCGGATGTCATTGCCAACCATCACCTGTGTCGTTTTGGCCAGTGGTATTACGACGAAGGCATGCGTCACTTCAGTTCAAACCACTGGTTTCGTTCAATTGAGCCGCTGCACCAGCGTGTTCACCAATTGGCCGTGCGCCTGCGCGTCCATCAATGCAATGGCGACAGTGTTGGGGCTCAAATTGACAAAGTCGAATTGCTGGCACAGCAAGATGAGTTGGATCAAATGTTGAGCAACTTGCGAGACGTGATCGCTGATAACTACGCAACAAGTGATTTACTTCAACTAACTGGAGACGCCGCATGATTGGATACGAACTGATCGTCTGGAATGACAATCTTGTCACGGGCATTACCGAAATTGACGAACAACACCGCATTTTGATCAACAGCATCAACGAAGCCAATACCCGGCTGGCCGACCATACCAGCGCGGATATTCTGGAGCAGATTTCGCGCGACTTGTTGAGTTATGCGTTGTACCACTTTGAGACCGAAGAAGAGCTGATGCAGGAATTCAACTACCTTGAGGACAATGCAGACCATTGCGCCGCGCATTTGCAGCAACACCGCGAATTTTCTGCCAAGGTGGTTGCGGTGCGGGAATCCATTAAAACCGGCAACCTGATCTCGCGCGAAGATTTGCTCTCTTTCCTGAACGGTTGGCTGATCAATCACATTTTGCATACAGACAAGCGTTTAGCCGCTTTTATTCTGCAAAAGCGCGGCCTATCCGCAGCCTGATGTCTGGCGCTGGCCGCGTTACCTGCCAAGCCGGGCGTGCATGCGCCGCGCCCGCCGAACCACCGGTGTCAGAAAGAAAATTTGCACCAGTGCATAAGCATTGGCGGCCAGCAGGGTTGCCAGCACGGGCAAGCCCAGCAGCAAGGGCCAGCCCAGCGCGGTCATCCATTCACCCAGACCGATGGCCCACGCGCCGACACCGCCGCTCGGCGCTACAAATGCCGGCATCACATGCTGGCCGGGTAACAAAAACGCACCGATTTTGAATGCCAGCCAGTACAAGGGCACGATCGTCAAGGGGTTGGTATAGGCGGTGACCAGCACCGCGGTAATGACGTTTCCGCGCAACCAGGCACACAGCCCCAGCGATCCCAAAACCTGTAATGGCCCCGGTATCAACCCGCACAGCATGCCGATGGCCACGCCACGGGCCAGGGGTTCCCGGTAAAAACTGAACACATCATGCCGGTTCAGCCACGGCTGTAAGCGACTCAGCATCGGGCTATTCAAGGTGGCCAAAACGCGCGGCTCCAAGTGGCGCAGCCAAGAGCGAAAGCGTCGGGCCTGGTTCATGCTGTCATGAGCCTACGTTGGCCAATGCCCCATCTTCGGTGCCAGCTAATAGACCAGCCGGCGAACGCACCACGAGTACAGCGCCTTGTGCAGCATGAACCACCTGCTGCGCGACAGAGCCCAGCAGCAGGCTCTCAGCCGTGCTCAGGCCGCGCGCACCGATGACGATGCCCCG
>JBBQLQ010000156.1:0-7598 GCA_038328055.1 Burkholderiales bacterium | reverse complement strand
CAGCCATGGATTGCCGCGCTGCGCTCGCTTGTGACGGACAAACTTCAGACTTCCTGATCCGCCCGGAATCCATTTGGCATGGTGACAGCCTGGTTGTGTCTTTGTGGGAGGGCTGGCAAGCCCGAATTCTTTGTGGGAGGGCTGGCAAGCCCGAACTCTTTGTGGGAGGGCTGGCAAGCCCGAACTCTTTGTGGGAGAGCTGGCAAGCCCGAACTCTTTGTGGGAGGGCTGGCAAGCCCGAACTCTTTGTGGGAGAGCTGGCAGGCCCGAATTCGCGGCTGCCGCCGCTCCTACAAGTGCCAGTCCTATTCCTGAAAAAAGCAAACTGTGCCTGTACGCATCAGGAAGTCTGACGTTGATTCCCCGCATCCGCGAGGATGGCGGACAGAGGTGTATTTCCCGTCAATAACCCCGCTTCTGGACGCGCAACTCTAGGCTTTTAGGGTGCATTCACTAGGGAGTAGTTTCGATAATTAGCTCATCTTCACTTGCTATCAAAGGAGCAATCATGAGCGCCAAAAAACTCTCTACCGTTACCTGCCATGTCATTCAGGCTTACGGCAATACTGCCAACAACGTGATCCGCGCCTACCGCGCCGGTGGTGAGCGCGTGGTGGGCTTGCTCGACAAACGCTGGAACCGCGCACTGAAGGCAACACGCTCGCAGTTGGCCACGGGTGTTGCAAGCAATGCCAATTCGTTGGAAAACTTGCTGCAGACCTATTCGGTCAAGGGCTTGGCCTTGACTGCTGGCACAGCCCAGGGCGTAGTCAATAAAGCGGTCAAACTGGCGGACTCCGGCGTGCATGCGGTGGCGGCCAATGCCAGCCGTTTTGAAGGCAAAACCGGTGCTCACGTTCTCAGCACGCTGGCGCAAAAAGCGTTGCCCGGTGCTGAACTGCTCAGCACACTGGCCAGCCAGATCGAGCAGAAGTCAGCCAACCTGGCCAGCAAAATTGCCGGCAACAACGTGGTTGTTACCGTTGCCAAACGTGCCCGCACCGCCGCCCGCAAACCACGCATGGCCACAGCCGCCTGAAGCCCGCACGACCCGGCATTAGGGTCAAAAACCATGGACTTCCAGTCCATGCGACAATACCAACCGTTGCGGGGCTTCAGTTGCCCGCAACGCCAGCACCTCGCTGGGAGGCTGCAACACTTTGCAACTCCGTTTTTGATCCCATCTGCCTTTCACTGAACTGTCGCTACCCGCGCCAGAACAGGCCGATGTCCTAGCGCCCTAGTTGGGGTGCCTCTCTATGAAATTTGAAGAATTAAATCTGGCTCCGGCCATCATCAAAGCCGTGCTTGAGCAAGGCTACGAAACTCCCACGCCGATTCAGATGCAAGCCATCCCGGTCGTGCTTGAAGGCCACGACCTGCTCGGTGGTGCCCAGACCGGCACCGGCAAAACTGCCGCTTTTGTGCTGCCCATGCTGCACAAGTTAAGCAGCACAGAAGCCCCGCGCAACAAATTTGGTGGTGTCGCCATCCGCGCCCTGGTGTTGACCCCAACACGTGAGCTCGCCGCCCAGGTCGAAGAATCGGTACAAACCTACGGTAAATACGTTGAACTGACTTCTGCCGCCATTTTTGGCGGTGTTGGCATGAACCCGCAAATCAGCCGCCTGAAAAAAGGCGTGGACATTCTGGTGGCCACCCCGGGGCGCTTGTTGGACTTGATGCAGCAAGGCATGCTGGATTTGAGCCAGGTGCAAATACTGGTGCTCGACGAAGCTGACCGCATGCTCGACATGGGCTTTATCCATGACGTGAAAAAAGTGCTGGCCGCAGTGCCCAAAGACAAGCAAAGCCTGTTGTTCTCAGCCACTTTCAGCGACGAAATTCGCGAACTGGCCGCCAACCTGTTGAAGAACCCGCAAAGCGTGCAGGTCACGCCGCGCAACACCACGGTGCAGCGCATCACCCAGCTGATCCACCCGGTCGGTCGCGGCAAGAAAAAAGCCTTGCTGGCGCACATCATCAACGAGCACAACTGGAGCCAGGTGCTGGTGTTTACCCGCACCAAATTCGGTGCCAACAACGTGGCCGATTTTTTGACCAAGGCCGGCATCAATTCGCTGGCACTGCATGGCAACAAGAGCCAGACTGCCCGCACTCAGGCACTGTCGGGCTTCAAAAGCGGCGACATTCGCGTGCTGGTAGCCACTGACATTGCTGCCCGCGGCATCGACATTGATGACCTGCCACACGTGGTGAACTACGACATTCCCAACGTGACCGAAGACTACGTGCACCGCATTGGCCGCACCGGCCGCGCGGGCGCTGATGGCACCGCGGTCAACCTGGTTTGCCTGGACGAAGAAGGCTTCATGCAAGCCATTGAACGCTACACCAAGCAAGACATTCCGGTGCAGATCATTGAAGGCTACATGCCCGAGCCCGGCGAAAAGGCCGAGCCCATCGCCATGGGCCGCCAGACCATCTGGGGCGGTGCCGGTAAACCACCGAGCCGCGACGTGATGATGGCCGCAGGCAAAGCAGCGCGCACCGAAATGCTGACTCGCGTGCGCGAAAGCAAAGGCCCAGGCGCTGCTGCTGGTTCCGGCCGTGGTGGTAACGGCGGTGGTGGCAACGGCGGTGGTGGCAATGGTGGTGGCCGGGGCGGACGCAGTGGCGGCCCAGCAGGCAGCGGTGGCGGACGTGGTGGTCGCGGCGGTCGTGACGAGCGCCCCAACGGTGGCGAGCCACGCGGATTCAACCCCAACAGCGGTGACTTTGGCAACGACGGCGGTGGCCGCGAAGCCGAGCCACGCAGCCACTTGTCGGCTGCCGAACAAGCCGTGCGCAACCCCGGTCAGCGTCCGGCGCGCAGCTTTGGCGGGGGCGGCGGTGGCTACGGCGGTGCCGTACCAGTGCGTTCAGCCGGCGGTCAACCCGACCCGATGCGCACCAGCGTTGACATGATGGCCGACCGCGGCCCACGCCGCAGTGGTGGTGGTGGTGGTGGTGGTGGTGGTGGTGGCGGCGGCGGTGGTGGTGGTGGCGGTTATGCTGGCGGCAACCGCAATGCCGGTGCACCCGGTGGTGGTTTTGGTGGCGGCCCTGGCCGCCCGCGCACCGGCAACCGTTCCAGCAGTGGCGGTGGCGGTGGTCGCTCAGGTGGCCCCGGCGGTTCACGCTAAGATATTTGCATGATTTAGGGCTCTAGCCCTTATCAATACTGCCTAAAGCGCTATTGTATAAATAGCGCTTTTTTGCATTCAGCCGCGCAAAAACAGCGTCACCAGTGGGTCTGGTCCGACTTGTCGGCTCCAGTGGCCGTGCACGGCGACATCAAAAACTTGCCCACCAGGCAGCACATCGGCTGAATAAAAGTGCTCACCCGGCTTGAAGACGCGGGCGCTGCCGTCTTGCAGGCTGATCTCCATCTGTCCCTGCAAAATGAACACCCATTGCGGATCGGTGGTGCAGTGAAAGCTGCTGCGAAAGCCCACCGGACTGGTGCGCAACTGGTAGCCACCCGAGGCAAATAGCGCAGACAGCGCAGATTGCGGCGAACCTTGATCCAGCGGCACCAGCTCTGTGCGCCAGCGCGCCCGGCCGTCGGCATCGGTAAAAAGAATGGTTTTGGTGAAGGTGGCGTGTGGCATGGGGGCGGTGTTTCAACAGTGACAGGTTGCGAGGATTATCCGGACATTGCCAAGCGGTTTTGGCACTGCAGCACAATCCCTGTCATGCGACTACTTCACACCATGCTTCGCGTTGGCAACCTGGAACGCTCCATCAATTTTTATACCGAAGTTCTGGGCATGACGCTGTTGCGAAAAACCGAAAACCCCGAGTACAAGTACACGCTGGCGTTTGTCGGCTACGGCAGCAACCCCGACCATGCCGAGCTGGAGCTGACCTACAACTGGGGCGTGGACCACTACGAACTGGGCACCGCCTATGGCCACATCGCGCTGGGCGTGCCCGATATTTATGCGGCCTGCGACAAAATTCGCGCCGCCGGTGGCAGCATCACGCGGGAACCGGGGCCAGTCAAAGGCGGCAGCACGGTGATAGCCTTTGTCACCGATCCGGATGGCTACAAGGTCGAGCTGATTCAACGTCAAGGGCTTTAGTCACCGAGAAATAATAACTTCAGACTTCCTGATGTGTATAGGCACAGTTTGCTTTTTTCAGGAATGGGACTGGCACTTGTAGGAGCGGCGGCAGCCGCGATTTCGGGCTTGCCAGCCCTCCCACAAAGTAACAACCAGGCTTTCACCATGCCAAATGGATTCCGTGCGCATCAGGAAGTCTGAACTTGAACATTCTCCATCTTGCATGCGAGCGCTATGCTGCGTTGCAAAACACTTGTGTGGCCAGCCACACGGCGCGTTCTGCGCCTTGCCTAGCATCTTGTCTGCAATCGGATAATTGTTCAATTTATTATTTCTCGGTTCCTTAGCCAGGTATCCCCCGGTTTGTCGATGACACGCACCGTGCGCCAGGTTCGAGATGCGCGGGCCTTTGCTGGAGAACCGCTATCTATTAAATAGCTGCTTGCGCATACAAATAAAGGGCTAGAGGCTGTTTTTTCTTAAATTCCGGGTCTCGGCGGCCAACCGGGTCACACGCGTCCAGTCACCCAGCTGCGCCACATTGGCCGGCATCAACCAGGAGCCGCCGACACACACCACGTTGGACAAGGCCAGAAAGTCGGGCGCATTTTGCAGTGTGATGCCACCGGTTGGGCAAAATTTGATGTCAAAAAACGGCCCGCCCCAGGCTTTCAACATCGCCACACCACCGGCTTGCAGTGCCGGAAAAAACTTCAGTTCGGTGAACCCGTCTTCTTGTGCCCGCATGATCTCGCCGCCGGTGGCCACGCCCGGCAACAGCGCCAGACCCACATCACGGCAGGCTTGGCCCACAGCTGACGTGTAGCCGGGGCTTACAGCAAAACGGGCTCCGGCATTGGCAGCGGCTTGCGCATCCGCACGGTTGCGCACGGTACCGGCACCCACCACGGCCTCAGGCACGTCACGCGCAATCGCCTCAATGCAAGCCAGCGCCTGCGGCGAGCGCAGCGTCACTTCCAGCATGCGAATGCCACCGGCCAGCATGGCACGCGCCAACGGCACGGCGTGGGCCACGTCGTGCAGCACGATCACCGGAATCACGGGGGCATCCTGCATCACTTGCAGGGCGGTCAGGGTTTGGTTTGAATTCAAAAAATTTCTCCGGTTGTGTAGGTTCAGACTTCCTGATGCGCACGGAATCCATTTGGCATGGTGAAAGCCTGGTTGTGACTTTGATAGGGCTGGCAAGCCCGAATTCGCGGCGGCCGCCGCCGCTCCTTCAAGTGCCAGTCCTATTTCTGAAAAAAGCAAATTTTGCCTATACGCATCAGGAAGTCTGAGGTTATAGCCAACTGCAGGCACCCTGCTCTGCGGTGCTGGCGTTTCGGCGCATGTTGGCAAACAGCTCGCGGCCCATGCCCACGCCGTTGGCAGCGCGCAGCGCGGCGGGCATGGCCAGCACCTCACGCACGGCCCACTCGGCCTCTGACACCAGCACTTGCAGCGTGCCAGTATTGACATCGAGGCGAATCACATCGCCGTCACGCACTTTGGCCAGCGCACCACCGGCGGCGGCTTCGGGTGACACATGAATCGCTGCGGGCACCTTGCCCGACGCGCCACTCATGCGGCCATCGGTCACCAGCGCCACGCGGTAGCCCTTGCCTTGCAGCACCGCCAGCGGGGGGGTGAGCTTGTGCAGCTCGGGCATGCCGTTGGCCTGCGGGCCTTGCCAGCGCACCACGCAAATCAGGTCGTGGTTCAATTCATCGGCGGCAAAGGCTTGGTGCAAGGCGTCCTGTGAGTCAAATATCCGGCACGGCGCTTCGATCACATGGCGGTCATCGGGCACCGCTGAAATCTTGATCACGCTGCGGCCCAAGTTGCCCAGCAACAGCTTCAAACCACCGTGAGCGCTGAAAGGTGCGCTGACCGGGCGCACCACCGACTCATCTTTACTGGCACCCACCGGCACCCATTGCAGCGCACCTGCACCGCTGGTCTGCGGTATGGCGCAGTACTCACGCAGGCCACCGGCGCGGTTGGTCAGCACATCGGCATGCATGAAGCCACCATCGAGCAGCTCGCGAATCACATAGCCAGGGCCGCCCGCCGCCTGGAACTGGTTCACATCGGCGCTGCCATTGGGGTAGACGCGGCTGAGCAGTGGCACCACCTCGGACAGGGCCGAGAAATCATCCCAGTCAATCACGATACCGGCTGCGCGCGCCACCGCCACCCAGTGAATCAGGTGGTTGGTGGAGCCACCGGTGGCCAGCAGCGCCACCATGGCGTTGACGATGCAGCGCTCGTCCACCAGCAGGCCAATCGGCGGGCATTTGAAATCAGCACTGCCCAGCACCGTGCGCAAGGCTTCGCGGGTGAGTTCGTCGCGCACGGCCGCGCCGGGGTTGATGAAGGCGGTGCCCGGCACATGCAGGCCCATGGCTTCGAGCAGCATCTGGTTGCTGTTGGCAGTACCGTAAAAGGTGCAGGTGCCCGCGCTGTGGTAGGCGGCCGACTCGGCTTGCAACAGCTCAGACCGCCCGACCAGACCTTGCGCGGCCAGCTCACGCACCTTGGATTTTTCACCGTTGGACAAGCCCGAAGTCATCGGGCCTGCGGGTACAAACACCGTGGGCAAGTGGCCAAAATGCAGCGCGCCAATCAGCAAGCCTGGCACGATCTTGTCGCACACACCCAGCATCAAAGCGCCGTCAAATACATCATGGCTGAGCGACACCGCAGTCGCCATGGCAATCACATCACGGGAAAACAGGCTCAGCTCCATGCTTGGCGTGCCCTGCGTCACGCCGTCGCACATGGCCGGCACGCCACCGGCTACTTGAACCGTCGCACCCCGCTGGCGCGCCTCGGCCTTGATCAAATCGGGGTAGTGCTGCAGCGGGGCATGGGCTGAAAGCATGTCGTTGTAGGCCGTGACGATGCCGATATTGGGCGCGCGCTCGGCCACCAGCTTGAACTTGCCCTGTGCCGTGGCCCGCGCTTTGTCGCCTTCGGGCATGGCGGCAAAAGCGTGCGCCACGTTGGCGCAGCCCAGCCGCTGGGGGCTGGGAGGCCGCCGGGCAGCCGCATCGAGGCGTATCAAATAATCGCTGCGGGTGGCTTGGCTACGCTGGCGGATGCGTTCGGTCACGGCGGCAACGGTGGTGTTGAGTTTCATATCTTCTTCAAAAATTGGTAACTTAATTACAGCAGCCATGGTAACCCAGACGGGTGCAATTCAAAGTGATGTGCAGCAAGAGTCGGTCTGGACGCGAGCAGTATCTGCTGCCCCAATACGGCGCAGATGCGGCGTTCAAATGAATTTGATGCATAAAATAACCATCTAGCCCTTATTTAATAAGCGTTGATAGCTATGTTTATGATAGTAAATTGACAGCATTTCGAAGATAGACAGACAAGTTCAGACTTCCTGATCCGCACGGAATCCATGTGGCATGGTGAAAGCCTGGTTGTGACTTTGTGGGAGGGCTGGCAAGCCCGAATTCGCGGCTGCCGCCGCTCCTACAAGTGCCAGTCCTATTCCTGAAAAAAGCAAACTGT
>JBBQLQ010000155.1:0-7626 GCA_038328055.1 Burkholderiales bacterium | reverse complement strand
TGGGAGGGGGCGCAGTTTCGTCAGGTCCAGCTCCTTCTGCCCGACCACGCCGACGAGCCCGCGCTCCTGGACGAGTTGCGCCGCCACATACCGTCCGGCGGCTCTGCCCTGAAGGAAAATTTTGTTGCGGACAAACGACTGAAGTCAGAGAGTTTTACAAGAATTTAGAATAAATTGGATCAAGTGCGTTCACTAAATTATTTTCAACTTGCTAAAGAGGTCACATGGATAAGATACACGTAGGCGGTCAGGCGGTTATTGAAGGGGTAATGATGCGTGCTCCCCGCTCGGTTGCTATTGCAGTTCGCCGTCCCGATGGAGAGATTGTTGTCAAAAGAGAGCTGGTTGTGCCGCTCTCCGAGCGTTTTCCTATTGTTAAATGGCCAATCATTCGTGGCGCGGTGGCACTCTTTACCTCACTGATCATCGGCATCAAGGCACTGAACTTTTCAGCTAATGAAGCGATGTCCGAAGATGAAAAAGAAAAAGAGAATGTGAAAAACAAGGATAGCGGCAAAGAAGGGGGGAGCGAGCTCTCTTCGTGGGCTATGGCAGGAACAATGTCAATTGCCTTCGGTTTCGGTATCTGCCTTTTTTTCCTGTTTCCTCTATATCTGACTAAATTGCTGACACCGGTTATCGGTGACAACAACATCGTCTTCAACCTTGTGGATGGCGTTATCAGGGTAGTTATTTTTCTTCTATATATCTGGGCGATCTCACGGATGGAAGATATTCAACGGGTTTTCCAGTATCATGGTGCCGAGCATAAATCTATTTTTGCCTTTGAGGATGGCGTTGAACTGTCGGTTGAAAATGTTCGTAGATATAACCGCCTCCATCCACGCTGCGGCACCAGTTTTCTGCTGATTGTCATGCTAGTAAGTATAGCTGTATTTTCTATTATTCCTAAACTCTGGCCATTTTACCTCAAAGCTGGTTCGCGGATATTCCTGCTGCCGATGATTGCTGGTATTTCCTATGAGTTTCTTAAATGGAGCGCCACACACGACAGCCATCCGCTCGTTAAGTTGGTGATCAGCCCGGGACTGGCGCTGCAACGCCTGACCACCCGCGAACCTGACGACAGTCAGATTGAAGTTGCTATTCGTGCCATGAACGAAGCACTGGAGGTAAATGCAGGCTACAAGGATGACCGTTTAGTCGTCTAAGACTGGTCACTCCAACCTGTTATACTGTATGCTCTCCTTTGAAATCACCCACCAAGACCACTGTCGCCGGTTGGAAAGCTATCTACGCACACTGATGCCGGCATCGCCGTTCGGTTATGCGCGTAAACTGATCAAAAGTGGTGCCGCCAAGCTCAATGGCGTTCCGGCAACAGCAGACAATTTGCTGGCTCTTCATGACACCATCACCCTCAAAGAGAGTTCCACCACGATTGCTCAACTGACACCGGTTCGACCGGAGCTGGACATACTCTATGAAGACAGCCATATTCTGATTGTCAACAAGCCCCCCGGCCTGCCGATGCACCGCACAGCCGAATTTGAGGACAATCTTGTAGAGATTGGTCAGGGGTATATGATTCAGCGTGATACCCCCTGCAAACTGTATCCGGTCAACCGACTAGATCGCGGCACATCCGGAGCGGTCATTATGGCTAAAAGTTCAAGTTCTGCTGCCATCTATGGTCGACAGGTAAAAGAGACCGGCCTGGACAAACTCTATCTGGCTCTGGTATGGGGAGTTCCTGAAAACAGTGGTATCATCAAAGAGGCGCTCGATGGCAAGGAATCCGAGACCCGGTATAATATTCTTCTCGCCGGTGAAAACTGTTCACTACTTGCCGTGACCCCGATCAGCGGAAGGATGCACCAGATTCGTCGCCACTTGTCCTCAATCGGTCGTCCGGTCGTGGGTGACAAGCGCTACGGTGGCGGTGACCTACCGGAGTTATCGGGATTTGCGCTCCATTCTTTCCGGACGACGTTTGCCCTGGCCGAGTCGGGTAAACTGACCGTCAGCTCTCCGCTATCAGATGAGCTGCTCAATCTCTGTGAACGGAGAGGAATCGGCCAAAAAATTCTGCTTGAAACAGTTTATCCACTAGCACTTCAGGAGGCGGCATGAAAGAAAAGACTATCTTTATCACCGGTGCATCGGCAGGTTTCGGTGCGGCATGTGCGCGCATGTTCGCCACCAATGGCAATCGGCTGATTCTGACGGCGCGACGAGTTGACCCGCTACTGAAGCTGCAGGATAAACTGGCGACAAACGCAGACGTGCACATAATTCCTCTCGATGTAACCGACCGTAATGCTGTGCAAGGAGCAATCGAGTCGTTACCGGAACGTTTCCGCTCCATTGATGTGCTGCTGAATAACGCCGGTCTGGCTTTGGGACTTGAGCCTGCTCACCGGGTGGACATGGATGACTGGGACACCATGGTGGACACCAACATCAAGGGGGTTATGTACTGCACCCGCTGTATATTACCCGGCATGGTGGCCCGCAATACATTGAAAATCTTGCCGATCTTGGCTCTCAGTACACGAAGAAACAAGCAGTTTTCAGCGATGTCGTCAGCGTGGACGAAGCCGAAGTGTTGCTGGAGTGGTTGCAGAAGAAAACGGCGGGTCGTATCGATCTGGCGGCCTGCACCCATCTGCATCCCGCTAATTTACAGGTCTTGATGGCGGCCAGACCGGTCATCAGTGCCTGGCCAGCAGACACGCAGTTCGCAAACTGGTTGAAGTCTGCCTTGGTCGGGCAGTGATCGTCACGACCGAACGTTAAAAAAACTTATTCCTGGAGAACTTGCATGGCAAAAACAATTCTTATCGTCGATGACTCGGCCACCATGGTGATGAGTGTCAGGACGATTCTGGAAATCGCTGGTTTCAAGGTCGATACGGCAGCCGATGGTGTCAAGGCCTTGGACAAGCTTAAAAACGGGACCAAGCCTGATCTGATCATCACTGACATCAATATGCCCAACATGGGGGGCATGGAATTGATCAAGAATGTTCGGGCGATGCCGGGTTTTCGCTTTACGCCTATTCTGACGCTGACCACCGAAAGCCAGACGGAAAAACGTGCGGAAGGAAAAAAACTTGGCGCTACCGGCTGGATTGTCAAGCCAGTGGGGGGGGCGGCCTTGCTGGGCATCATCAAACAAGTGCTTCCGGGTGCTTGAGGGAAGTCGGATGGAACCTCTTGACTATCCAGTTCCCAAGCCGCGCCTTATTCCCCCCATTCTGTGGGCGGCGTTGGCTGCTACCTTGGCAAGCGGCCTGTTCGCCTGGTTTTTCTCGCCCTGGCTGCACGAAACCATTTTGGTTCCAGTGGGGGTGAGCTATGCCGGCGAGATCACGATTACCAGCCTGTTGTCCATGCTTACGATCACCGCGATCACGATCCTGCTGGCCCGTATTTTCTTGCGTGAAGAACTGGTCTGGCTGAAATCTGCCATTGACGAGGGTGTCAGACTCAATGAATCCCTGGCCCACCAGACCAATCAATTGCTGCAGAACCATCTGCGCCTGGACGAGGCCATGGATGAACAGTTGAAGGTGGTCATCAGCGACACCGAATCGTCGGCGATGAATTTGATTGCGCAAATGCGTGGCCTCCACGGTACGGCTGACGCATTGCTGCGTCACCTCGGCAATTCCGACCTGTCCGCATACGACATGGAAAAGGAGATCGATGGCAGTGTCGCATCCATGGCGCAGATCAACACGTTTGTCCAGGATTTGCCGGACATGATCCGCGAGGATATCGACATCGTGCAAAAGGCTGCGGTCAAGGAAATCGACGGCCTGGGGCACTTCATCGCGGTTATCAAGGAAATCAGCCTGCAGAGCAATCTGCTGGCGCTCAATGCTGCCATCGAGGCCGCCCATGCTGGGGAATCGGGGCGCGGTTTTGCAGTGGTTGCCAATGAAGTGCGCAAGCTTTCACAGCGCTCGGCCGAGGCTGCAGCCATGATCGAGAAAGGCTTGATCGATGCCAAACGCACCATGCGTGAAGGAGCGAACCTGAACTTGATCGACAAACAGACAGGGGATGCCAGTGCGATGGTGGGATCGATTCGTCAACTGCAAGATAACTACGAACGCATGCGTCAGTATTACAAGTCTTTGTTTGTCGCGGTGACGGAACAAAACAGCAAGCTAGCATCGGAGATTGCTGAAATTTTGAGCCAGATTCAGTACCAGGACGTGGTGCGACAACGCATTGAGCGCGTCGAATCAGCGGTGGCACAACGCAACAATGTCCTCGGCGATTTGCCACGCAGGCTGGCTAACCCCCAAAGCAATCTGGCCGAATTGCCAGAGGATATGCGTGAGGTGTTGGATGAATACCTGGCGAACGAACAGCGTCACGCGCCTGCACCCACGATCGCGAATGAGCGGGCGGACGATCTGCCCAAGTTTCAATTGTTTTGAAGGAGGGCACGCACATGGTGTTACCAACATGGGGGTAGCGATTAGCTGCTCCACGCGAGCTCGCGCTGGACAAAACGATAGCAGTTATCGCTGCGGTTGGTGGAAAACGTCTGGGCGAATCGTCATGGCGGTGGCCTATGGCCGGGAACCCGGGCCAGGGTGCGCTGCGGAGACCGCCATCGCTTGTATTGGTGCCCGCCTGGATCGTTCTATCGAAGAAACATTCACTGCCTGTGATGTCCGCTTGCGCAATAGGGGTGGTGTGTCACTGGCAGTCGCCGTTATCGACAGGGGCAGTGGTCGCGTGACCATGGCTTTGGTCGGAAGTGTTCGCGCAGTGCTACTCAAAGGCAACACGGACGACCATTTGGCATGCACCAGAGGCGTTGTGGGAGGCGGCTATGGGCGTTTGAAATCGACCACCAGGACGCTCGCTTCGGGCGACGTGCTGGCGCTTTATTCTGACGGCCTGCAAGCGTTTTTCCCGCTGCGGGAAGCCCTTGCCAACACCCGGTCAACGGGGGACGATCAGGCCGGCAGCTTGCTGGCGCGCTGGTCTGATGCGAATGCCGATGCGGCGGTACTGATCTATCGCCATGAGGCTGCGGTACTTTGTCAGCACTGAAGCCCGACCGGCAATTACATCAACACTATTCAGACTCACCCACCATGGCAGCTCCCCATATCATCGCTGTTTCGAATCGCAAAGGCGGTGCTGGCAAAACCACGGTCGCAGTCAATCTGGCCGCAGAATTGGCGACGCTCGGGCGGCGTGTATTGCTGGTTGACCTGGATTCGCAGGGACACTGCGCCGTGGGTTTGGGAATCAAGCTGCGCAACGGCGATGCGCTGGTGCATAGGCTTTTCACCGACGCACATGCGCGGCTGGCGGATGTGGTGCGACCCACCGCCTTTGACAATCTCGCCCTGGCGCCGGCCGATCAGTTGTTCGAACACGGCAGTGGCTTGCGCGACGAGCGCCGTCTGGACCGCGCACTGGCCGAAGACGAGATTGTCGAGCGCTTCGACATCGTTATCGTAGACACGCCACCATCGCTGGACGTTTTGCTATTGAACGCACTTACCGCTGCCAACTGGGTGTTGGTCCCCTTTGTTCCGCACCCCCTGTCATTTGAGGGCGTGCGCCAACTGGTGCGGGTGTTGTTCAAGGTGATGACCCATGCCAATCCGCAGTTGAAGATTCTGGGCTTCGTGCCGAACACTGTTGCAGAACGGGTTCGCCAACATCGGGTCGTGACTGGGGAAGTGGCGCGCCACTTTGGCGCTCTTCGCATGCTGCCGGGCATCCGCAGTGACATCCGGCTGGCAGAAGCGTTCGGGGTTGGCAAGCCGGTGCGTCACTATGCACCGCAAACCCGAGGCGCGCAAGACTTTGCCGAGTTGGCGGCAAGCCTGGCACCTTTGCTAGGGCTTCGGACGCTTGCACCATGAACCTTATCCTGCGACGCTCTGTTCATCCGCCAGCAACAGCGGCAATCACCCCGTCAACCCCACTTGACCTGTCAAGACTGGAAGTCGAGAAGCGCGAAGCACTGTTTCGCTACATGCTCGATGCGGCGCCGGACGGTGTGATCTGTATCAATTTCGAGGGAAAAATTGGGCTAGTGAATCCGATGATCGAAACCATATTTGGCTAGCCGTGCTGATGCTCGATCTGGACAACTTCAAGACCGTCAATGACAGCTTCGGCGATGCCTTCGGTGACGAAATTCTGCTGAATATTTCGGCTCGCATCAGGGGGAAGCTGCGTGAGGAAGACACTCTGGCGCGTCTGGGCGGAGACGAGTTGGCATTTTGCTCTCCCACATGGATCGCGCTGACGAAGCCATACAGGTCGCTGAAAAGATTTTGTTGAGCTTCGCCGCGCCTTGCACGGTGAGTAATCAGTCCGTGATTGTCGGCGGCAGCCTGGGTACCAGCTTTTTCCCGGAAGATGGGCCAGACGGCGAAACACTGTTGCGCTTTGCCGATGTCGCCATGTACCAGGCGAAGAGTTCGGGACGAGGAATCCATGTGACCTTTTCCGGGTCAATGAACCGCAGATTGCAAGACGATCTGCTTTTGCACGTGCGGCTTAAACATGCGCTCGATGCAGACGCGCTGGTTCTTCACTATCAACCGTAGGTCGATACACAAACCGGGGAGATTGTGGGCTGCGAGGCCTTGCTGCGATGGTGTGACGATGAACTTGGCAACGTGTCGCCGACCCGCTTCATTCCCTTGGCCGAGACCACCGGTTTGATCCTGCCCATAGGCGACTGGGTGATCGAAACTGCCTGCAGGCAAATCGCCCTATGGTCGGCCGCAGGCACCCCTTGAAAGTGGCTGTCTACCTGTCGCCGCGACAATTGCGCGACAGAAATGTGGTCGAGAAGATCACTCGGGCATTGGATGTGACGGGCGCGCGCCCTGAACTGCTGGAGATCGAGATCACCGAAACGGCGGTGATGGAAAACCTGGAATTGGCACAACAATTGCCAACCACCATCGGCAATCTTGGCATCGGGATATCGCTGGATGACTTCGGCACGGGCTACTCGTCACTAGGCTCTCTGAAAGACCTGCCTATCACCAAGCTCAAGATCGACCAGAGCTTTGTCAGGAATCTTCCGGGCGACGACAACGCTGTCGCCCTGGTGCGCACCATCATCGGCCTGGCCAAAAATCTCAATTTCAGACTTCATGATCCGCACGGAATCCATCTGGCATGGTGAAAGCCTGGTTGTGACTTTGTGGGAGGGCTGGCAAGCCCGAATTCGCGGCTGCCGCCGCTCCTACAAGTGACAGTGACAGTGCGAGTGCCAGTCGTATTCCTGAAAAAAGCAAATTTTGCCTACACGCATCAGGAAGTCTGAATTTCAGACTTCCTGATCCGCACGGAATCCATTTGGCATGGTGAAAGCCTGGTTATGACTTTGTGGGAGGGCTGGCAAGCCCGAATTCGCGGCTGCCGCCGCTCCTACAAGTGCCAGTCCTAGTCCCGAAAATAGCAAATTTTGCCTATACGCATCAGGAAGTCTGAACTTCAGACTTCCTGATCCGCACGGAATCCATGTAGCATGGTGAAAGCCTGGTTGTGACTTTGTGGGAGGGCTGGCAAGCCCGAATTCGCGGCTGCCGCCGCTCCTACAAGTGCCAGTCCTATTCCTGAAAAAAGCAAACTGTGCCTATACGCATCAGGAAGTCTGAA
>JBBQLQ010000154.1:0-7688 GCA_038328055.1 Burkholderiales bacterium | reverse complement strand
GAGAATTTTGGTGAGGGTGTGCTCTTTGTCGCCGGGGTTGATGCGCTCGGGCGAGTAGCCCACAAAGAAGTCTTCTTTCCACTTCAGACCTGATTCGCGCTCCAGCACCGGGATGCAAATTTCTTCGGTGGCACCGGGGTACACGGTGGACTCATACACCACGGTCACGCCCTTTTTCATGTAACGGCCCGCACTGGTGCTGGACCCAATCAGGGGTTTGAAGTCAGGGATGTGCGCGTTGTCCACCGGGGTGGGCACGGCAACGATGATCATATCGGCCTCGGCCAGCAGGGCCGGGTCTGAGGTGTAGACGGCGTGTTTGGCAGCGGCCATTTGCTCGTCTGCCAGCTCGCGAGATGGGTCGACGCCGCGCAGGCAGCAGTCCACCTTGTGCTGCGAAATGTCAAACCCGATGGTTTTGACCTGTTTGCCAAATTCCACCACCAGGGGCAAGCCCACATAACCCAGACCAATAACAGCGACTACGCTCATGACAACATCTCCCTTTTCAAAAGTGTGAAAGCAATTGTGCCTCAGGCAACGACCGATTTGACATACCAGCGCATGGCCTCGACCACACCTTCTTGAATGCGGTGGCTGGGCTGGTAGCCCAGCAAAGCCTGCGCCTTGGTGATATCGGCCAGCGAATGGCGCACGTCACCCGCGCGGAAATCGCGGTACACGGGTTTGTAATTGGCCAGGTGGACAAACTGCGGCGCAAGGGTGACGCGCATGGCCTCAAACAACTCATTGAGCGTGGTGCGGTCACCTACAGCAATGTTGTAAACCTGGTTGCTGGCCTCTTCTGAGGTGACCGTAGCAGCCAGCAAATTGGCCTGGACGGCGTTGACAATAAAGCAAAAATCGCGGCTGGTTTCGCCGTCGCCATTGATGTAGACGGCATCGTTCTGGATCATGGCGGCCGCCCACTTGGGCACCACCGCCGCATAGGCCCCGTTGGGGTCCTGGCGCTGGCCAAAAATGTTGAAGTAGCGCAGGCCAATGGCTTTGAAGCCGTACGAGCGCGCAAACACGTCGGCATACAGTTCGTTGACATATTTGGTGACCGCGTAGGGCGACAGCGGCTTGCCAATGCGGTCTTCGAGTTTGGGCAGACCGGGGTGGTCGCCGTAGGTGGAGCTGGAAGCGGCATAGACAAAGCGTTTGACTTTGGCATCACGCGCGGCCACCAGCATGTTGAGAAAACCGCCGATGTTGGTGCCGTTGGTGGTGATGGGGTCTTCCAGTGAACGCGGCACGCTGCCCAGTGCCGCCTGGTGCAACACATAGTCAACACCGCTGCAGGCCTGGCGGCAGTCTTCAAGCGTGCGAATGTCTCCTTGGATGAAGGTAAAGCGTGCCCATTGGGCCGGTGACACCACGGACTGAACCAAGTCCAGGTTATACAGGTGGCCAGTGGCAAAGTTGTCCAACCCAACCACGGTTTGATCGAGTGTGAGCAGGGTTTCCAGCAGGTTGCTGCCGATAAAGCCAGCCACACCGGTGATCAGCCAGGAGCTGGGCTCAGCCGGCAAGCGGCTCAGCAATTGTTGGTAGGCGGTTGAGTTTGTCATATATTAAATTTGATAGCAGCTTACGCAGTCTGTATAAGGGCTAGAGGTGTTTTTATCACTTTTTTTACTTAGCCAACCACTGGAACAGATCAGCGGCGATGCGCTCGCCTGCGTGGCCGTCCCAGTACTCTGGCACGCGGCCGGTTTTACCCTTGCCAGCCAGAATATCGGCAACACCATCCAGGATGGCTTGGCGGTCGCGCCCAACCAAGGTGTTGGTGCCTTGTGTGATGGTGATGGGCCGCTCGGTGTTTTCACGCAGCGTCAGGCACGGCACACCCAGCGCGGTGGTTTCTTCCTGCAAGCCGCCCGAGTCGGTCAACATCAGGGTGGCTCCGGCCATGAGGCCAAGCATTTCAAGGTAACCCTGCGGCGGCAGCAGCGCCACGTGCTTGCGGTCGATCAGGGGCATCAAGCCAAAACGCTCGATATTGGCGCGGCTTCTGGGGTGCAGCGCAAAAATCAGCGGAATTTGCTGGGCCACTTGCGCCAGCGTTTGCAGCAAATCGGACAGGGTTTGCGCGTCGTCCACGTTGCTGGGGCGGTGCAGCGTGACCACACCGTAGCCTTGGGCACCACTGAGCATGAAGGGGTCAACGCCGTGGTCTTTGAGGGTTTGCGCCGGGGCGGTGGCCTTGGGTTTGCTGTCGAGCAAGGAATCAATCATGACGTTGCCCACAAAACAGATGCGTTGCGCGTCAATGCCTTCGCGCAGCAGGTTGTCGGTGGCACTGCGCTCGGTAATGTAGAGGCGGTCAGCGATTTGATCGGTCAGGATGCGGTTGATTTCCTCGGGCATGGCGCGATCAAAGCTGCGCAGGCCGGCTTCAACGTGCGCCACCGGAATGCCTTTTTTGGTGGCCACCAGCGCGCAGGCCAGGGTTGAATTGACATCACCCACCACCAGCACGCAAGAGGGCTGGTGCGTGTCCACCACCGGCTCAAAACGCCGCATGACTTCAGCGGTTTGCACGGCGTGGGTGGCCGAGCCCACTTCCAGGTTGATATCGGGGCGCGGCAAGCCCAGGTCTTCAAACAGCCGGTCGCTCATGTCGCGGTCGTAGTGCTGGCCTGTGTGCACCAGCAGCATGGGCACGGGGGGCCGGTGCGCCGCCATGGCGCGCAGAATGGGTGCCATTTTCATGAAATTGGGGCGCGCCCCGACAATGCAGATCACTGGTTTCATTTGGCTCTTTCTTGACAAGGGTGAATTGGGTATTTTTTGGTTAGCTCGGTTGGCGCAGCAAGCCGATCAGCAGCGGGGAGCGTTGAGCGGCAAAGGGATTAACCACTGTCACGCCGCGCCAGGTAAAACCATTCTGAAAATCTTCACTCAACAAAAGCCGGCAGTGGTTCTCGGCGGCAACCGCCAGAATCAGGGCATCCCACATCGGTAGTTTGTGATCCACCATGAGGTCCATCGCAGCCTGAAAGGCCGGCCAGCTTGAGTCGGCGACCTCAAAGCTGTCAGCCCAGCCGAGCACGGCTTCCCGCGCGGCCGCGGCTGTGCGCTTTGCTTTGCCAGTCAGGACACGCGACAGTTCACCCAGCGCTTGCGCTGGCAGCAAGATGGCACCCCCAGGCAGTTGCTCAAGCAGTTGCAATGCCGCGCTGCAGCAAATTTCGTCACCCAAGCCTTCGGCATAAACCAGGATGTTGGTGTCGAGGGCGACTCTCATCCTTCAGTCCTGATACAGCTCATGGCGAGTCCAATTGCGCGCACCCGAGGGTTTGTATTGACGCAAGCGTGCCAGCAAAGTCAGTCTGGCAGACTGGCGCTGCTCATCGCCATCACGGGCGGGGGAGATGGTTGCAACTGGCTTGCCGCGCGAAAGAACTGTAATGACCTCGCCCGTGGCGACATCACGCAACAAACTGGAAAAATGGCGGTTCGCTTGTGCTGCTGATATGTTTTTCATCTCAAACTCCAAAAAGTAGTGCTCAACACTACATTATCATCTTTTCACTGATCGCGCCTAATGCTGGCCCCGAGTTTGCTGAAAAGCAGCCAACATAGCGGCTCCATGTGCCTCAACGAAGGACTGCAGCACGGCGGATGCATCAGCTTGCTTGGGCGTGTAAACCATGATGACAGCACCATCGTCGCCCTGCCCCATCAGGCGGCCCAGCGCACCATAGATTTTGGCCAGCGCGTCGCTGGCGGTCAGGTGGCCATTGACCCAGTAAAACTGCCAGACCAGCAAGCGCGCCTCGTGGCCAGCAGCATCGGGCTGCAGGCGGCGCAGCTCAGTGGTACGCACGGCCAGCGCTTGCTGTTGAAAAGTAATATTTTTGCCCCCACCGCCCACGCGCGACCAATGCGGGTCATTGCTTTTAACCAGCACGTTTTGCGAGCTGACCAATTTGCGCTGGTAGTTCTGATTGCGGTAGTAGCCCACATACACATCAACCGCAGTGCCTGAAGCCGCTGTGTAGCTGGCTTGCAGCTGTGCCGACGGGTTTTCAAACGCTGGCCGCCAGTCTGCCAGGGGTGCGCTGGCGGCTTGCCAACCGGCTGCCGGGGCCACGGCTGTCACCACCGGCACGGCCTGATTCTGGCCTTGCACCAGATGCCAGTTGATGGCGTGCGGCACCGCCACCAGCAGCGCCACCGCTGCTGCAGCCAGCACTGTCGCAGATAGCCGCACAGGTGCATCCGCCTTGGTGGCCACCGCCACGCTGGCCGCCAAGGCGGCTGCATCGGCTTGCGGCGTGGGGTGCTGCGCCCAGCGCGCGCCAATCATGAACATGAGCACGATGACGATGCCAAAAAACAACCAGCCGTAAATCAGGTGATCAACCCCGGTGGCAATGGTGTTGCCCGAGTAATGCCCGAGCATGACAATGATGTAGGCGCGCAGCCAGTTGGCAACAATGGGCACCAAAATGGACACCAGCACAAACAACAGTCGCCGCAGCGTGCTTTGGTAGCTGAGGTAGGCAAACAGGCAGCCCACGGTGACCGAGGCAATCAGGTAGCGCACGCCGCTGCAGGCTTCCACCACCGACCAGTTGCCTGACGGAATGACGAAATTTTGCCCTTCGCGAAACACCGGAATGCCCGAGGCACGCAGCGCCAGCACGGTGAAGTCAGCCGTCCACTCCATAAGCTGGGGCAGCATGAAGTCGCCAATGGGCACGGCAAAAAACAAAAAACCCAGAGGAAACAGCAGTGCCCCTGCCACCTGCCAGCCCAGCACGGCCGGCACTGTCAGCACAATCATGGCAACCAGCGCAAATTGGGTGGCAGCATTCACCGCCACCAGGTCGCCCAGCAGCCACAGCGCCGCACACCCCGCCATCAGCGGCCAGGCCAGCCAACCCGGCTTGGGAGTCAGGCCGCGCAACACCTGGCGCTGGCGCCAGATAAGCCAGAGTGAAATAATTGGCACGACATAGCCGTGGGCATAGGTGTCTGAGCTGTGCCAGATGCCAGCCATGGCCAGGGCGGTGTCACGGTACCAAAACAGCAACCAGGCCAGCAAGCCGCCCAATGCCAGAAGTGCGTTGCGCCAGATAGTCATGGAATTCCCTGCAGTGTTTTTTGGTTAGGCAGATAAGTATCAATCGCACCAAGGTGCGCCTGCCAGCTATACGTATCAACAACACATTGTCGTGCTGCCAACCCCAGCACGCGAGTGCGATCGGTGTCTTGCAGCAGTTTACCCAGCGCATCAACAAAACCCGGTGCGTCGGCTGCCCGAATGACCCCCTGCTGCTCAGTCGCACCAATGGCATCGGCGCACGAGGGCACGGTAACCACCGGGCGCGCCATGGCCATAGCCTCAAGTATCTTGTTTTGGATGCCACGCGCCACCCGCAAGGGCGCGACCACGGCAGCGGCGTGCTGCAGGTAGGGCCGCACATCGGGTACGGTGCCAGTGACCACCACCCGGCTTGAGGCGAGCGCCTGTACCTGCGGCGTGGGACTGCGCCCAACAATATAGAAACGCAGCGTCGGCCACTGCTGCAAAAGCTGGGGCAGCATGTCGGCTACCAGCCAGGCGACCGCATCCACATTGGGCCAATAGTCCATGGCACCGGTAAACACCAGCGCCTGCTCATCCGCCGCAAACGGGCTGGGGCGGCTGGTATCGGGCGCAAAAAAATCAGAGTCCACTCCGTTTTTGATAGCTGCTACCGCAGGCGCACACTCGGGTGCAAGCGATTTAAACAGGTCAACTTCATTCGGGGTGACAAAGAATGCGTGGCGCGCCGAGGCCGCCACCGAACGCTCAAACGCCAGCAGGCGCTGGCCTTCGCGGCGGTACAGCCATGAAAGCGGCCACGGGCGTGCTGCGGCGTATTGCGTCCATTTGGCCGAATCCACGTCGACAAAGTCCACCAGCATCGGCACACCCGCTGGGGCATACAGCGCCATGGCGGATGAAAACACCACGGTGGCATCAATCTGATGGTTTTGCATGACCTGCGCAACCCAGCGCTGCAAGCCGGCATGGCGGTAGTAACCCAGCGTGAGTGCCTCATGGCGCAGCAAACTTGTCAGGCTGCGCAACTTGGCCAGACGCGGGTTCAAATGCGCGACATACTGGTCGGGGCAGAGCTTTTGCAGCGTGGGCAGGTGCTGCACATCGTCCGGGTCGTCTATGAAAGTGCCCAAAAACACCTGGTGGTTTTGCTGCAAATGCTTGAGCAAATGGTAGGAGCGCACCTTGTCACCCTTGTTGGGCGGATAAGGCATGCGATGCACCAGGTAAAGCAGCTTGCCCATGCTTGACTTGCCTTAGCCCAGGTTGCGCACGATGAATGGCCCAAGCCAGTTGGCCAGGCCAATCGGCATGCGCCGCCAGGTGCTGATGAGGAGCTTGTACTTGGCGTTGTTGGGGTTGTTTTGCGGAATGGCATCGCGCTTGTAGAGGCAAAACTCATAGTGCAAGGGCGTGGGCTCAAAACCCCAGTTTTTCTTGAACGCGTAGGGGCCAGTGCCTACCTTGCTGCGGCCGTAGTCAAACACCTTGAGGCCACGGGCGCAGGCACGGCGCATCAGCTCCCAGTATTTGAAATCGTTGGCGGCCAGGTCGCGGGCAGCATCAAAGTCACCGGCGTAATACGGCAGCACTTCATCGCGGAAATAAAAGCTCAGTACACTGCTTAATACTTGGCCGTCTGGTGCGACCACGGTGAGCACTTCACAGTCGTCGCCAAACACGGTCAGCAGCGCCTGAAAATACTTCTTGGGCATGGCAGGCGTGCCGTGCCGGTGCACATTGTCGGCAAACACGGCAAAGAAACGATCAACGTTGCTGTCAATTTCACTCACCAACGCGTTCTTGATTCCCTTGCGTACCATGGCGCGCTGCTTGCGCGGTATGGCCAGCATGTTGGCTTCTTCGTCAGGAAAAATTTCTTTGCGAAACGTGACGTACAGGTCTTGCATGGGCCAGTCGGCATGGCGGGCGTTGACGTTGCGCAGCTCAAGGTGGTCAACATCCAAGCTTTTGGCGATTTGTTGCGCCTCAAGCTCCAGTGCCTGCGCCGCCTCAGGGGTGAGTGCCGCCACCCCGCCATAAACCGCAAACGGCAAGCCGGTGAGCGCATTGCCAAACAGCCAGCTGTTGATATGGCCCAATGGCAATACGCCTTGAATGCAGCCGTCCAACTCGGCGTACAAAAAATATGTGTCGTGCCGAAACACCTCTTGCAAAATGGTTTGCCAGCCGGCGCGGTGAAAAAAAGTGGCCTCCGGGCAAGCCAGCACGAAAGCATCCCAGCGCGCCCGGGTTGCGATGTCCTGGGGCTGCAGGCGCTTGACCGTGGGCGAACACAGCTCAGGCAGCACGGGCGTCCTCTGCCAATTCAGCCAGAAATACCTCGTCCATGCGGCCCCATTTGAAGTCGCGCAGCAACTGGTTTAGCCGCCCTTCAACGCGGTGAATATTGACGTAATGGCGAAAACGCGTCTTGCGGCTGATGCCCGCCACGCGGGGCTGATCCGGGTCGATTTCCCACGGGTGAAAGTAAAAAATACCCGCCTGTTTGTCGCCAGTGTTGACGCGGTTAAGCATCCAGCGTGACAAGGCATAGGGCAGCAGCCTGAAGTAGCCGCCCCCACTGGACGGAAAGTTGCGACCAAAGGCGCGCAAGGTGGTGATG
>JBBQLQ010000153.1:0-7790 GCA_038328055.1 Burkholderiales bacterium | reverse complement strand
TGGGGTTCTAAGATCAGACTTCCTGATGCGTATAGGCACAATTTGCTTTTTTCAGGAATAGGACTGGCACTTGTAGGAGCGGCGGCAGCCGCGAATTCGGGCTTGCCAGCCCTCCCACAAAGTCACAACCAGGCTTTCACCATGCCAAATGGGTTCCGTGCGAATCAGGAAACCTGAAGATACCTCAGCGCTTTTGCAGTTTGGTGCCAAACGTAACGCCATCGTCGCTGGTGTGACATTCGTTACAACTGCTTGCGATTGAGCGCAATGGTGTTACACAAAATCCGCAAAATCCGACAGTGTCGAAGCTGCCGGGGGACGGATGGACATGGCCTATGCAGCTGGAATTCCTGGGTTTTTTACTTTAGCGCACTGACTTTATCGCCGCAAGGTGCTACGCTGTTTACGACATCATGAATTTTCAATGTCTGTCGATTTGCTATAAATTATATAGCTTCAATCAAAGGTATTACTTGGGCTAGGGGTCGATATGGTTTATGAGGTTGGGGCAAAGACTGCATCCGCAAGTGGGTTGACAACAGCCACTGGCCTGAGCGCCGAACAAGCCGCCCAGCAACTGTTGAAGGACGGGCCCAACGCCCTGCCGGGAGACAAGCCGCGCGGCCTTCTGGCCATTGCGCGCGAGACGCTGTCAGACCCGATGTTTGCGCTGCTGCTGGGCGCGGGCGCACTCTACTTGGCGCTGGGTGACCTGCAGGAGGGCATCATCTTGTTTGGCCTGGTTCTGGTGGTGCTGGCGCTGACCCTGTACCAGGAAGGCAAAACCGAACATGCCCTGGCCGCGCTGCGCGACCTGACCAGCCCACGTGCGCTGGTGCTGCGTGACGGTGCCGCCTTGCGCATTGCCGGGCGTGATGTGGTGCAGGGCGATGAGCTGCTGCTGGCCGAGGGCGACCGCGTGGCCGCCGATGCGGTGTTGGTCAGTGGTACGGACGTGCAGGTGGACGAGTCTTTGTTGACCGGCGAGCCGATTCCTGTGGACAAGCTGCCTGGCTCGGGCAGCGCGGACGAGGCGCAGTCCAAACTGTTCTCCGGCACGCTGCTGGTGCGAGGGCACGCCATGGCGCGGGTCACGGCGACTGGCCCGCGCAGCGAAATCGGCTGCATCGGCATGGCGCTGGAGTCGCTCACCGCCGAGACCTCTCCGCTGCGCAAGCAGACCGCAAAACTGGTCAAAGTGCTGGCCATGATCGCGCTGGTGGCCAGTTTGTCGCTGGTGGTGGCTTTTGGGCTGCTGCGCGGTGACTGGCTGGGCGCCCTGCTGGCCGGCATTGCCCTGGCCATGGCCTTGCTGCCACAAGAGTTCAGCGTGGTGCTGACCGTGATTCCAGCCCTGGGCGCCTGGCGCCTGTCCAAACACAAGGTGCTGACCCGGCGCATTGCGGCCATCGAGACACTCGGCGCCACCAGCGTGCTGTGTGTGGACAAAACCGGCACGCTAACTGAAAACCGCATGACGGTAACGCAGCTCTATGCCGAGTCGCCGGGTTCTGGGTCAGAGGGCGCGGCTCCGGGCGACAGCTTTGCCATTGACTACGCCAGCATCAACGAACTGCCCGAGACATTTCACAGTCTGGTGGAGTTTTCGATTCTGGCCAGCGTCAGTGACCCGTTCGACCCGATGGAGAAAGCCTTTCATCGTCTGGGCCAGCATTTCCTGAAAGACACCGAGCACCTGCACCGCGACTGGACCCTGATGCAGCAATACGGATTGACACCCGAGCTGCGCGCCATGTCACATGTGTGGAAGGCTGTTGACGGCCAGGCCCATGTGGTGGCGGCCAAGGGCGCGCCCGAAGCGATTGTTGATTTGTGCCACATGTGCCCCGCCGACCAGGCGCGGGTGGCCGCGGCGGTCGAAGCCATGGCGGCGCTGGGCCTGCGTGTGTTGGGCGTGGCGCGTTCGCGCTTTGAAGGCATGGACTGGCCCGCCATTGAGCACGACTTCGAGTTTGAGTTTGTCGGCCTGCTGGGCCTGGCCGACCCCTTGCGAGCCGAGATACCGGCGGCGGTGGCGCAGGCCCGTACGGCAGGCATCCGGGTGGTGATGATCACCGGCGACTACCCCACCACCGCGATGGCGATTGCCCGGCAGGCGCAGCTTGATCTGGGCTCCCCTGCGCAGGCCGACCCGGTGGCCGGCAGTCCCTGGCTTTTGACCGGCGATGAGATGCAGCAGTTGGACGATGCCCAATTGCAGCAGCGCATGAAAACGGTCAGCGTCTGCGCCCGTATTGCGCCAACGCAAAAGCTGCGCATCGTGCAAGCCCTCAAGGCTGATGGCGAAGTGGTGGCCATGACGGGTGACGGTGTCAACGACGCACCGGCCCTGAAGGCCGCCCATGTGGGCGTGGCCATGGGCGAGCGTGGCACCGACGTGGCGCGCGAAGCGGCATCCATCGTGCTGCTGGACGACAACTTTGCCGCGCTGGTGCATGCAGTGCGGCTGGGGCGGCGAATTTTTGACAACCTGCGCAAGTCCATGAGCTACATCCTAGCGGTGCATGTGCCGATTGCCGGCATGGCGCTGCTGCCAGTATTGCTGGGCTGGCCCACGGTGCTGTTTCCCTTGCACATTGCGTTTCTGGAACTGGTCATCGACCCGGCCTGCTCGATGGTGTTTGAGAACGAGCCCGCGCAAGACGACATCATGCGCCGCCCCCCGCGTGATGTGAGCACGCCCCTGTTTGGCGGCATGACGCTGGTGATGGCGTTGTTGCAAGGGCTAGGCATGCTGGCGGTGGTGCTGGGGGCGACCTGGTGGGGTGCGGGCCATTTGGCCGAAGGTTCCACGCGCGCGTTTGCCTTTGCCACGCTGGTGGCGGGCAACCTGGCCCTGATTTTGGCCAACCGGGCGGGCACGGGGTCGCTCTGGCACAGCCTGCGGGTGCCGAACCGCACTTTGTGGCTGGTGTGTGGTGCAGCGCTGCTGCTGCTGGGGTTGGCGCTGTACCTGCCGTGGCTTTCAAACCTGTTCAAGTTTGACTGGCTGCCCATGCCTTACCTGGCTGCCGCCATGGGCTTGGGCCTGTTGGTGGCATTGGTGCTTGATCTGGTCAAACCCCGTGCTGCTGGCGCAGTCGGCGCACCTTCTCGGGGCTGATGCTGATATTGACCGAGCTGCTGTTTTGCGGCGCACGCACCGCATATTGCGGTGTTTGGGCATCGGCTGTGTCGTGGTAAACATACATGCTCATGGGCATGCCACTGGATTTCTTGATGCTGGCTACATGTGGTGTAGTGGCCCGCGCCCCGCGCTTGATGACAACAGCGGTTTCGCCGTTGACCAGCTGCACATAGCTGCCGGGTGGGTAAAAACCCAGCGCAGCGGCCATTGCCTGGCGCAACCGGACGGTGTCTGGCGTGCTTTCCAGCACCAGTGATTTGGTGGCGCTCAGGGGCGACATGGCCGCCCGGCTGGCACGCGGGGCCATCTTGGCGATCAGCACATCGGCCAGGTTCAGCACGCGCAGTTCGGTCATCGCGTCGTGACCCAGGGCCACGCTGTCCGTTGTACCGTGCCAGCGCACGATGGCCAGCAGTTTTTCGTCTTCCACACCAACGCTGCGCAAGATGTCCGCGCTGTTGGGCGCGTGCGCGGCGATGATGTCGCGCTGCATCTGGTTGGGCGCCTTGTGCTGGCGTGCCAAGTTGTCCTGCGGACGCGCCATGGCAATGTTCATGACCAGTGCCGCGCGCAGCAGCAATGCCGGGTCAATGCTTGGCAGCGCCAGTTTTTCGGCGGTCAGCGCGCTGACTGCCCCGCTTAGCAGTGCGTGGGTAGCGCAGTAGCCCAGGTTCAGGTCAGGCAGGGCTTGAAACAGCACGAACAGACACTCGTCCGGGTCCTTTTGCAGCAACGCCAGGGCCTTTTTTTCGATGTCGGCCAAGCGCTGCAGCGGGCTGATGGCTTCTGCGCCTTGGTACAGCAGGCCGCGCAGGATTTCCTGCAGGTCAAGCCAGCCACCATCAAGCCTGCGTCCCTCCAGGTAATCAGTTTCGAGAATTTCGCTGGGCATGGGTGCGCGCGCAATCACCGCCATGTCGATGCCGTCAAATTGCATGGCTCGCAGGCTGCGCTGCAGGCTTCTTTCCCAGGCCTGGGCATCGGTATCGGTCATGCTGGCCTGGTGGGCAGCGAGCATGTCGCGGTGTTGCTCTGACTGCAGAGTCTGGCCGCAGCGCAGTAACAAGCGCCCATCGGGCGTTCTGACATCAATGGGCAGGGGCTTGCCAAGCGCTAGCCGATGGACTGGCACCGGTACATAACGCACCATCAGTCGGTCACCACTACGGGCACGCGCTGGGCCAGCGCGCACATCAGTTCATAACCCAGCGTACCCGCAGCATGCGCCACCTCGTCAATGCCTAGCACCGTGCCATTGCGGGCAGCGCCCCACAGGGTGACATCGGTGCCGATGCCCGCCTGCAGACCGGCCGCATGCAGCGGGGCCAGGTCGACGGTGAGCATGTCCATGCTGACGCGCCCGAGCAGCCGGGTGCGTACGCCGGCCACCAGTACCGGCGTGCCTGTGGGGCAAACGCGGGGGTAACCGTCGGCATAGCCGCATGCCACGACGCCAATGGGTAGCGGGTGATCGGTGACAAAAGTTGAGCCATATCCGACGGTAGCCCACGTATCTATTGCCTGAGTAGCTATTATTTTTGATGACAGCGTCATGGCGGGCTGCAAGTCCCAGTCAGCGCTGTTGTGCTCCTGGTAATCTGGTGAGCTGCCATACAGGCTGATGCCGGGGCGAATCCAGTCCGAGGCCAGATCGTTGTGCGACTCCAGGGCAGTAGCATCGGCTGGTGTGCTGTGGCGCAGCGTGGCCGCACTGTTGCTCAAACTGCGTTCGCCGGGCAAATCACGGGTGAACAGGTTGAACACCTGGAGTTGGTGGTGAATGCCGCGCTCGCCATCGGCATCGCTGAAATGCGTCATGAGCGAGATTTCGTCGACCTGCGGCAGCGCGTTCAGGCGGGTCCAGGCGGCGCGGTAACGCTCGGGGGTAAAGCCCAGCCGGTTCATGCCCGAGTTCATTTTCAGGAACACCCGGTGCGGCACATTGGTCTTGTGGGCCGCCAGCATGTCGATCTGCTCGTCGCAATGCACCGTGTGCCACAGGTCTAGCCGCGAGCACAGTTCCAGGTCACGCGGCTCAAACACACCTTCGAGCAACAAAATTGGCCCGCGCCAGCCCAGTTTGCGCACCCGCTGGGCTTCGTCTAGGTCCAGCAGTGCAAAGCCGTCGGCGCTGCGCAGGCCTTCAAACACGCGCTCAATGCCGTGGCCGTAAGCGTTGGCCTTGATGACCGCCCAGACTTTGGCATCGGGTGCGGCGCTGCGGTTGCGTTGTAAATTATGCTGCAGTGCAGCAGTGTGGATGGTGGCAAGGATGGGGCGTGGCATAACTTGTGAGGCAATCAGTTGGCGCGATTTTGACATCACCGCGCCATGCTATAACCCCCTACCGTTCGGAGACATTTCAAATACATCAGAGTCGGCTCATGCCGCGCCCCAGTCCTACATGAAACGCGGCTTCTACACCATCATGTCAGCGCAGTTCTTCAGCTCGCTGGCAGACAACGCCTTATTTGTGGCCGCCGTGCAATTGCTGCGCAGCAGCCACGCCCCCCAGTGGCAGCAGGCCGCCCTGGTGCCCATGTTTGCCCTGTTTTACGTGGTGCTGGCACCTTTTGTCGGGGCACTGGCTGACTCCATGCCCAAGGGGCGGGTGATGCTGATCAGCAACTTTATCAAGGTAGTAGGTTGCCTGTTGATGCTGTTTGGCACGCACCCGCTGCTGGCGTATGCGGTAGTCGGGCTGGGCGCTGCGGCGTATTCGCCAGCCAAATATGGCATTCTGACCGAATTGTTGCCTGCCTCCCAATTGGTCAAGGCCAACGGCTGGATCGAAGGTCTGACGATTGGCTCGATCATTTTGGGCGTGCTGATGGGTGGCCAGTTGGTGGGGCCACACATCGCGCCGCACTTGCTGGCGATCGATTTTCCGCTGATCGACACCGGCATCAACAACGCCCCCGAGGCGGCCATCTCGGTGCTGATTTTTGTCTACCTGCTGGCGGCCTGGTTCAATACCCGCATTCCGCTGACCGGGGTGCTGATGCGGCCCATGCCCAAACATACGATGTCGCTGCTGCCTGACTTCTGGACCTGCAATGTCCGCCTTTGGCATGACAAGCTGGGCCAGATTTCGCTGGCCGCCACCACCTTGATCTGGGGCGTCGCGGGTAATTTGCGTTTTATCGTGCTGGCCTGGGCGGCAGCGGCGCTGGGCTATTCGGTGACGCAAGCCTCGGCCCTGCAGGGGGTGGTGGCGATTGGCATGGCGGTAGGGGCGGTGGTGGCCTCCATGCGCATGCGTCTGGAAGACGGGCCAAGGGTCATCACCCTGGGCATTGGCATGGGCTTGCTGATCATCATGCTGATCTTCATTGACAACGTGTGGGTGGCTGCGCCATTTTTGATTTTGTTGGGTGGGCTGGGTGGATTTCTGGTGGTGCCGATGAATGCGTTGTTGCAGCACCGGGGCCACAACCTGATGGGTGCCGGTCGCTCGATTGCGGTGCAAAACTTCAACGAGCAGGCCTGCATCTTGGGCTTAGGTGCCCTCTACAGCCTATCCACCGGGCTGGGTTTGCCGACCTTTGGCGCTATCACCATGTTTGGACTGGTGATTGCCGGGTTCATGTACTTGATCAAACGCTGGCACGCGCGCAATTTGGTGCAGCATGGGGACGAGGTGAACCGCCTGCTGGCGATTGCCCGCAACGACCACGCGCATGGCTGAAAGGCCTTGCGCCGCGCCGCGCTTTTGCCGGTGGCTTTAGCATGTCGGCTTGATCAATGGTTTGAAAGGCATTGGCATGAGCACCGTGTACGACTTTGAGGCGCTGTCGATTGATGGCAAAAATGTGCCCTTGAGTAAGTTCAAGGGCAAGGGCATGTTGATCGTCAACACGGCCAGTGCCTGTGGCTTTACGCCACAGTTTGCGGGTCTGGAAAAGCTGCACGAAACCTATGCCCAACAGGGCTTGGTGGTGCTGGGTTTTCCGTGCAACCAGTTTGGCGCGCAAGATGCCGGCAGCAATGAAGATATCGCCGGGTTTTGCCAGCTCAATTTCAGTGTGACCTTCCCGATGATGGCCAAAATTGAGGTCAACGGCAAATCAGCTCACCCACTGTACCAATGGCTGGCTAAAGAAGCCCCAGGCCTCTTGGGCAGCAAATCCATCAAGTGGAACTTCACCAAGTTTTTGGTCAGCAAAGAGGGCACCGTGCTCAAGCGTTATGCGCCCACCGACACGCCTGCGAGCTTGACCAAAGACATCCAGGCGGCGCTGGCGGCCTGATGCAAAGTTGCCAGCGAAGCTTCGAAACCGGAACCTGCCACGAGTCCCTTGTCAGCGGACAAAAAGGCTTTGCGTTCATTGAGATTTTCTTGACGTATAAAAAAATTCCGGATTAATTTTTTTACATTCCCTGAGCTTTTCAAGGAATTCAAATCAACCACCCATAAATTTAGACTTCCTGATGCGTATAGGCACAGTTTGCTTTTTTCAGGAATAGGACTGGCACTTGTAGGAGCGGCGGCAGCCGCGATTTCGGGTTTGTAGGAGCGGCGGCAGCCGCGAATTCGGGCTTGTAGGAGCGGCGGCAGCCGCGAATTCGGGCTTGCCAGCCCTCCCACAAAGTCACAACCAGGCTTTCACCATGCCAAATGGATTCCGTGCGGATCAGGAAG
>JBBQLQ010000152.1:0-7811 GCA_038328055.1 Burkholderiales bacterium | reverse complement strand
GTTATCCGATCCTATTGCGCGACGATGCACAAGCAAGGGGCCAATATCTTTGAGTCCCTCGTGGCCGCATTTAAGGGGTCAACCCCTCAGCCCTGCTTCGGCTGAATCCGGCGCGGAGGCCTAAATTGGCCTGAGTAGTTACAAAATTTCTTTTATATCTCATTTCTTTCCCCCTGTGAACGGTGGCGTACACAGACCGCGACGGTGCGGCGCGCAGGCTCCTACAATCCCACAAATGGCACACCTCCACGACAGCGGCTACAAATACCTGTTCTCCCATGCTGAGTTGGTGCAGGAACTCTTGGAAGTGTTTGCCCCGCCGGGTGTCTCGGAGTTGCTGGACTACAGCACGCTCAGGCTGGAGAGTGGCAACTACGTCACCCCGGCCATGAAGCCGCGCTCGGACGATGTGGTGTGGTCGGTATCGCTGCAAGGCGAACGCATTTACCTGTACATCTTGCTGGAGTTTCAGTCCACGCAAGACCCCACCATGCCGGCGCGCATGTTGCAGTATGTGGCCGCCCTGTATGACCACCTGCTGCGCAGCAAGGCCGCCGGCGCTCGGGAAGGCCTGCCGCCGGTGCTGCCCATCGTGCTGTACAACGGCGATGCCCGTTGGCAGCAAAGCACCGAACTCTTTGATCTGATCCGCCCCCACCCGCAAGTGCTCAAAGCCTTTCAGCCAAGACTGCGGTTCTGGCTGCTGGACGAAGGTGATTTCGAGCCCGCCCAGCTCGAAGAAATGCGCCGGGTGGTTGCCGCCATCTTCCGCTTCGAGCACACCCCGGACGTGCAAGCGGCCAAGCGGGCTATCCGCAACCTGGCCGCTGCGGTGGCACTCTCGCCGTTCAAACAGCGCATAGACCGGGTGGTGATGCGCTGGATAAAATACCGTTTGCAAAGCAAAATGCCGGGCCTGACGCTGCCCGAAGCCGAAGAACTACTGGAAGGAACCACCATGCTAGAGACCAATATAGACCGCTGGAAAGCCCAGGCCCTGGCAGAAGGCATGCAACAAGGCCTGCTGCAGGGTGTGCTGCAGGGTGTGCTGCAGGGTGTGCTGCAGGGCGAAGGTGCCATGTTGATGCGCCTGTTGACCCGCCGCTTTGGCGTATTGCCCGAATGGGTCAAACCTCGGCTGGACCAAGCCAGCACGGCACTATTGGAGGCCTGGGGTGACCGGGTGCTGGATGCCAAGTCGCTCGACGAGGTGTTTGTTGAAGTGATTCACTGATTCGGGGCGTTCAACGCCCAGGATAAAAGGGGCCGCTGCCCAGGTTGAACAAGCCAATAGTTTCAAGACGGCCACTCATCGCGCAGCAACTCCAGCATGTCGTCAGCCGACATTTTGGCGGCCATGTCAGCGCCTTCAAGCAAGCTGTCAGCCAGGGCGCGCTTGGTTTTGTGCAGGTCGACAATTTTTTCCTCGATGGTGTCTTTGGCCACCAGCCGGTAAATGGTGACCGGGCGGGTTTGGCCGATGCGGTGGGCGCGGTCGGAGGCCTGGTCTTCTACCGCAGGGTTCCACCAGGGATCCATGTGGATCACGTAGTCGGCGGCGGTCAGGTTCAGGCCGGTGCCGCCGGCTTTCAGGCTGATGAGGAACACATCACCATCGCCCGACTGAAACGCATTCACCCGCACTTGTCGTTCAGCCATGGGGGTGGAGCCATCGAGGTACTGGTAGCGCACGCCACGGGCATCAAGCTCTTGGCGGATCAGGCTCAGGTGGTCTACAAACTGGCTGAACACCAGCGCTTTGTGGTGGTTGGCCAGCAACTCGTCGAGCAGTTCGCCAAAGGCCTCCAATTTGCTGCTGGGCAGGCCCAGCGCGGGTGCCACCAGTTGCGGGTTGCAACAGGCGCGGCGCAGTTTCATGATCTCGGCCAGAATTTGAATGTATTGCTGGCCCCCTTCGGCCACGGTGTTGGCCAAACGATCCAGAGCCTCACGGCGCAGCGCCTCATACAAGGCAGCTTCTTCGGCGGAGAGCTCAACCAGTCGCAGAATTTCGGTGCGCGAAGGCAGCTCGGTGAGCACCTGCGACTTGGTTCGGCGCAGCATGAAGGGCGCAATCAGCTTGCGCAACCGGTTGCGTGCGCCGGCGTCTTGCAAGCGCTCAATCGGGCCGGCAAAACGCTCGTTGAACTGCTCCAGCGAGCCCAGCAGCCCTGGGTTGATGAAGCGAAACAGGTTCCACAACTCGCCCAAATGGTTTTCCACCGGCGTGCCAGACAAAATCATACGAAAGTCCCCCTGCAGCGCCATGGCCGCCAGCGAGCGTTTGGTCTGGTGGTTTTTGATGGCCTGCGCCTCATCGAGCGCGATGCTGTGCCACTGCACCGCCGCAAAGCGCTCGGCCTCTTGCTGCAGCAAGCCATAGGTGGTGATCACCACATCAAAGGGCTGCAGGTCAGTCAGCGTCTTTTGCCGGTCGCCCGTGCCAAACACCATCACCCTCAAAGTCGGCGCAAAGCGGGCGATTTCACTTTGCCAGTTCAGACAGACCGAGGTCGGGGCCACCACCAGCGCCGGGCCTTGTGGCGCGCGTGCCAGCAGCAAGGCCAGGGCCTGAATGGTTTTACCCAAACCCATGTCGTCCGCCAGGCAAGCGCCCACGCCCCAGTGCGCTAGCCGACTAAGCCACAGGAAACCGCCAAGCTGGTAGTCGCGCAGCTCGGTAGCCAAGGTGCTGGGCAACGCGGGCTGCAAGTTGTCGAGTTCGCTCAAGCGCTCCAGGTGCTCTTTCCAGAATTTGTCGGTTTTCAGTTTGCCGGCTTCATCGGCCAGCTCTTGCAAGGCCCCAGCGGCCAGCCGGTGCACCCGCAGGCCTTTGCCACCCCGGGCGGCATAGGCCTGCAATTCGTTCAGGCGCTGGCGAAACGCATCGGTCAGAGCCAAAAATTGGTTGCCGCCGAGGTGGATGAAACGCCCACGCGCTGCAGCGGTGAGTTCCAGCAGTTTGCTTAAGTCAATGACTTGCTGCTCGTCTACCGTCAGCGCACCGGTCACGGCAAACCAGTCGACATCGCGTTTGATCGTCATGGAAAACTGTGAACTACCGAGTTCACGGCTTAGCTTGAATTTCTCGCCCTCAGGCCAGGCCAGCAACACTTTGTCGGCCTGCGCCTGCAGTTGCAACAACAGTTCCAGGCAGTCCTGTGGGTCGTCTACCAGGCGTTCACCATGCTGCTCATTGGCATCGCGAAGCACCGGGCAGACGGCAACCAGTGCACGGGCAGCGGCTACTTCGCCAGCCAGATCCCGGCGCGCCTGCATTGGTATGCCGGCCACCTCGGCAATCACGCTGTCAGAGCCAGCGCCGGGCGCGTAGTACGGGCCCTCAGAAGCAAAGGGCCGCACCAGCAACGTCACGCCCAAGCCTTCGCCATGCGGCATCAGGTGCACATGCAAGCGGTTGTCAGCCGGCCTTTGCTCCATATTGGAGGGCAGCACATCCAGGTCGGACTGGATGGTGATCAGCGATGAGATGGACCGAATGGCATCGAGCACCTGCTCTTTGGCCCGCAGCGGCACCCGCAAGGAGTCGCCCAAAATGCTGGCAATCTGGCGCAACTCGTCTGTGACTTCGATCACCCGCAGGCGGGTTGGGGTTTCTTTGATGGCGATCAGCGCTTGGCCGCCAAGTTGCGGCTGCAGGCGCAGCGTCAAGGTGTCGGCATCGGTTTTTTTGATCTCCAGCTCCAACTCGCCGCGCAAAATCTCGACCCGTACCCCGACCGGATCGACCCAAAACACCAGCGGGTGGCCGATCAGGTGGGGCAACGCACGGTTGCCGTCCAGAAGATAGATGGATGAACCGTAATAGCCTTGGTTCTCCTGCTTGATCAACGCGCAGACCGCACGATCCTGCGCTGTCAGGAAGTCCAACCTGGCGGCATCCTCTTGTAGCCGACTGAGCGCCACGGCACGGCCACCGGTCCAACCGGCTTTGCCCTTGCGCTTTTGTTCACGCGGTGCCAGTGAGACACTGTTTTTGTGGAGCATCAATTCCCAGATCAGTCGCGTCTGGACCACACCCGGCGCAGCCAGATTCGCCGTGTCGGCTGCTGGGCTCAGTTTGACCAGTGCCGCCAGTTGGCGCTGCCAGGGCTCTTGACGCACAAACCAGTCGAGCAGGGACAGCAAGCCCAACTGTTTGCGCCGCTTAGCGGCGCGGTCGAAAAATGCCACCTGCTCCAGCCGAATTTTTTCACTGCTGCCATGTTCCAGCAACTCTGCTGCAACAACGGCCATCCAATGAAAACCCGACGCTTCGCTTTTGAGCCCCAGTTCAACCAACCTCAACTCCTGCAGCGCTGTTAGCGGCAAGCCCACCCAGTAGTCGATCAGTGCTGCCAACAACTGCTCAATCGGTTGAGTGGGTTCAACCAGTTGGGCGCGGTCATTGACTTTATGGCTGCCAAGATTCACGCCGAGCAGGTAATTCAAACGGCTATAGATCGAGTACTCATCCTTTATGGCGTTGTACCGGCCTCGATCAATATAACTTTGCGCTCTTTTGATCAGCTTGTCATCGCCGCTGCGCAGCAAGGCCAGCACATGCAAGTAGCCGCTAAAACCGCTAAAAATAGCGGTTCGATTGCCACTGGCCGCCCGCAAATCTTTCAGGCCAGCCTCAAAACCGGCAATGGCCGCGGACAAATCGCCTTTGAGCAGCCAGGCGGCACTGCGCACAAACTGAGCCCCCGTTTCCCGGCGTGCGCCCAGCAGTTCAAAGGCTTGATCGATGCGGCCACACAGCAGGCCGTGCTCGGCGTAAATGGAGATGAAAGACGGTGCATGGGGCTCTGAGTTGGGAAGCAAACGCTGCATCGCCTGCTCCAGCGGTGCCATCGGTGCCAGTTGATTGGCGGCATCGCTCAGCAGCAGCGGCATCATTTCTTTTTGCACCTTGGGGTGCAGCATCTCGAAAAGCGCGGGGTCAAACGGCCGGGAAAACCAGGCAATGTACGGGTGCACCGGCTCGCGCACATGGGACTCGAAATAAACTGCCAAGCACTTGTGTAATTCCGCCGTTTCACGCTGGCGCAACAGGGCCATGCGCAGCATCACCCGGGTGTTGTGCACGTTAGTGGGGTAAGCGCGTCCGATGGCAAAATTCACCCGGTCGACCGCGTCCACGGCATCACAAATCTTGACGAACGTACCGCCTGCCATGGCGCTTTTCAGCGCAACGACTTGGACCGCTTTGGCGCAGCCGTAACCGTTGGCCGCGAGGTCGTCAACCAAGCCGACCTTGATCAAGTTCGATAAAACGATGTCGATCGAGGTTTTGGTGAAGGCGATGCCTGCTTCTGTGCGGAAGCGGCCTTTGTTCAAGTAGTCGACCAACCGGCTTTGGCCCGGCACAGAACCCACCAGAGCCAAAATGGCCAACGCCAGTTTTTCAGAGGCCGGACGTTCGAAAAAACGGTCAATCAAATCAGAGGGGGTCATGCTATTTGTCTCAGCTGCGTCAGATGGTGCGCGCGAAACAAACGTTAGGCGACCGACCTGAAAAATTCAAAAACGCCACTGTATCGCACCTCCGCGGCACGCATGGCAAATACGGCAGGTGCACAAACAACCGCGTTCAAATAAAAATTAAACAAATAGGGCTCTAGCCCTTATAAATTCAGCGTCATAAGCTATTTATTTGATAGCATTTGAACGGGGTCGCAGTTGCATCATTCCCAAAGCCAACAGGCAAAAAACAATGCCCGCACCGAACGTGAAGGATGCCCCCCACTGGTCCCACAACCAACCCGCCAGCCCACTCGCCACCAGCATCGCCAAGCCGCTGCACAGGTTGAAGAATCCGTAGGCGGTGCCGCGCAGGTCGTCCGGGGCGGTGTCTGCCACCATGGTGGCCAGCAAGCCTTGCGTCATGGCCATGTGCAGGCCCCACAGGGCTATCCCAGCCCACATGACAAAACCGTGATCAGACCAAGCCAGCATGGCATCTGCTGCTATCAAAAGAATGAGCCCCCAAGCCAATAGCGTGGTATGGGCCATGCGGTCGGCCAGCTTGCCAAACGGGTAGGCACAGGCGGCATAAATCACGTTCATGGCGATCAGCACCAATGGCGTCCAGGCCAGCGCCAAACCGCCGCTTTGCGCCCGCAATACCAAAAAAGCCTCAGAAAAACGCGCCAGCGTGAAGACCGCGCCGATCGCCACCACCCACCAGTAAGCGCTCGTCAGGCGCTTCAAATTGGCCCGGCTGATCGGGTTGACGCGCTTTGCGGTGCTGGCGCGCTCGGGCTCCTGCACGCCAAAAATCAGCAGCACGACACACAAAAAAGCAGGTACCGTGGCCAGCCAGAACACGGCCCGAAAATCGTTGGCCCACAGCATCATCAGCCCGATGGCCAGTAGCGGACCCACGAATGCGCCCACCGTGTCAAGCGATTGGCGCAGCCCAAAGGCCGCGCCGCGCAGCTCGGGCGGCGCTATGTCAGCCACCAGCGCGTCACGCGGGGCTCCGCGTATGCCCTTGCCCACGCGGTCCATCAGCCGCGCACCCAGGATCCAGCCAGTTGTGCTGGCCAGCGCAAATAGTGGCTTTGACAGCGCACCCAGGCCGTAACCCAAAACGGCCAGCGGTTTACGCTTGCCCCAATAGTCACTCAGCGCACCGGAGAACACCTTGACGATCAGTGCGGTTGCTTCGGCTGCGCCTTCGATCAGTCCCACCACAAACACGCTGACCCCCAGCGTGGTGACCATGAACACCGGCAACAGGCTGTGAATCATTTCGCTGGAGATGTCCATCAGCAAGCTGACAAAACCCAGCGCCCAGATGCCCGCTGGAATTTGTCGCAAGTTGGAAGTGGGTTGTTTCAAGGGGGGGCGGCGATTTGTAAATTGGCCAGGCGCTACTTGCCGTCAAGACGCGATTGGAAATTGCCCAGACCCAATCGCAATCCAAGCCCACGTGCAATTTCAGGCGGTGTGCAGGCATTGGCTTCCAAGACCCAAACCAATTCGGGCATGACCGAAATGGGGGCGGTGTAAGTCTGTTTCTTCGCCAAAAGCGCTTGGACACTTCGCATCTGCGCCGGATCAAACGCCAGGAGCAGACGTGCAAGCATGTTGGTATCTAGCGCAATCATGTTGATACTGCGTTTTTTTCTTTGCGCTTGGCTGCCATACGAGCCCGGGTCTGCGAGTTGCTTAGGCGTTGACGGGTCGGCTTGGCCAGGCAACCAGCAACATCCTCAAGCGCGGTGGCAGAGTAGTTTGAGGCTGTGGGTTTGAGGTGAATTTCACCATTGACACAAATGATGATCAACTCGTCGCCTGCAGACAGCTGAGTCAATTCGCGCACAACCTTCGGGATGACGAGTTGGCCTTTGCTGGAGATGGTGACGGTTTGCGTGATGGGGCTTCCAAAAGTATGCCCAATGGTAAGACCATGGGGAAAATTTGGCAACTTGATCCTGATTCGCTACCAAACAGTTTTCTTTGTGGGCTGTCCAGCCAAATGCGGTGATCCGCAGCATGAGCGATATGCGTAAGGTATCGGCGGGGTTTTCAGCTAAACATGCGCCGACTACCCCGTTGCGCCTCGCAAATGGCGAAACGCCGATTCGACGCAAGATCGCCACCAACTCCGGAACTACCGTGCTACAACTGACATGAATTTTGGAAAATTCGGTGATAACTTCAGACTTCCTGATGCGCACGGAATCCATTTGGCATGGTGAAAGCCTGGTTGTTACTTTGTGGGAGGGCTGGCAAGCCCGAATTCGCGGCTGCCGCCGCTCCTACAAGTGCCAGTCCTATTCCTGAAAAAAGCAAACTGT
>JBBQLQ010000151.1:0-8115 GCA_038328055.1 Burkholderiales bacterium | reverse complement strand
TCGCAGTCTGCATCGTCCAAAAGCTTCAATCAGTGGTAGTCATCCTCGCGCTGGTGGCGTATGGCGCCAATGATGACCCGCTTGCCATTGATGATTTCAAATAAGGCAACGTAGCCGGCGCTTCCAAACGAAATAACGAGTTCACGAATGAATGGACTGACGCCCACTTTGCGGCAGGCAAATGGAGAAGATTTCAAGAAGGCAACGCCGCGCCTGATGGCTTGAATCGCTCGATAGGCCACATCCAGGTCGCCCGCTTCACTGTCCAATTCACGCTGCAAAGCGAAATCAAACAGCCTCTGCAAGTCTGCGTCAGCTTGTTCGCTGAACTCAACCTCATACATCACTGCTTGCGCTGAGTTTGTGCCAGTTTTGCAGCGGTTAATTTGGCATCCAGTTTGGCAATAACCACCTCTGCGGCAATGCCGTCACCGGTGCGCTTGGTCACTTCAATGGCCGCTATGCCACGTCGCACAAACTCAGCTTGATTCTTGCGCTTAAAGACCGTTTCGCGAACAGCGCTCTCAACGAATTGCGAAAGCGATTCGCCTTGCGCAAGTACGCCCTCGACCTCAACCCTGAACTCAGGCTCTATGCGTATTGGGGGGATGGTTGCAGTTTTCATTCGAAAATTGTATTGCAAATGCAATGCTGTCAAGCCAATACAAGCATGGCCAGGCACCGCGTGTTTGAGGGAACAGTTCGCAACAGCCAGCACATTGCTGAATCTGCAGTCTAAAAAATACGAGATATATAACCCTAGATTCCTCAGTTGACCGCGCATTTCTTTCAGTAAGTTCGCATGAACATTCGCTTTTTCAGCGTTGATCGACTTCACCTTTTGGGTGACAGCGCTACGCATCCAACTGAGGAATCTAGGATAACCCTCTAGCCCCCGTGCTATATACGCAAATAGCTACATAACAAATAGCAAATGTAACTACTCAGGCCAATTTAGGCCAGCGCGCCTGATTCAGCCAAAGCAGGGCTGAGGCGTTGACCCCTTGAATGCGGCCATGAGGAACTCAAAGATATTGGCCCCTTGCTTGTGCATCGTTGCGCAACAGGATCGGATAACGCAGTAGTTCTGCGCACCTTGCGGTGTTCGAAAGCAGCCCGATACTTTTTGCCTCACCTTGGGCATACGCACCGTCTGTTCGGCCAGATTGTTGGTGAATGGCACATTGGCTTGCGTCATGAAGCGCCAGACATCGTCGCTGTAATCGCGCAGTCGGACAATCAGATTGATGGCCTTGCTTTGTTTGGGTCTGCCGCGCTTGCCGCTGGAGGGCTCGATTGGGTTTTCTGCCTGAGCATGCTCCAGAATTGCGTCAAACAGGGCGCGCAGATCGCGTACGGGTGCGATTCAAACTGGTGTGCTGTATCGGCTTTGGGGTCAAATCACGATTTTGGCAACTGGCCGCGGAGCTTGCCAATAGTCGCCCCCCAAAACTCGTGCTCTGACCCCAATGCTTTAGCCCTGCTGCACATCACTTTGAACCGCACCCATCGCGTACTTCGCGTTGGTACTTCTGGCTGTCATAGTTGGGTGCTTTGCCCTGGGCGCAGTTGCAGATGGCTTGCATGGCGCGGTGCTCTGTGACTTGCGTATTTCACAACTGGCAAGTCAAAGACTTGGCGGGTTTCTGAAACATAGGCAAAGGGCAGCGCGCAGTGACATGCTTGGCAATGGTCTGGCACCTTGTGTACAACGACTTTGTCGGGCTGCGCGACTTGATTCAAAGTGCTGCCGGGGTGGTTCTTTTGCCCGCCTGTTAAATTTTTTGCGGCAACTCGCAAGGACTTCGGTGCAGGCTAGTTCAGGCCATCGCTTGAGGGTGGTTTACTGGAGTTTTTGCTGTTGAGCGCCAATCGACCTTCGAGCTCTTTGATGCGTTCTTGCATCACCGCCACTTGTGCCATGAGGTCTTGCACTTGTTGCTGCAAGGGCCATAGCGTCAGGATCAACGCGTCTTTTTGTGCGTGGCTGAGTTGTGTGAGGTCGGGCAGGTTTGGCATCAATGACGATTGTCGCTCGTTATTTCATCGCGAACACCGGTGGCGGAGCTTTGGGGTGCGATTCAACGTGATGTGCAGCAGGGCTAAAGCATTGGGGTCAGAGCACGAGTTTTGGGGGCGACTATTGGCAAGCTCCGCGGCCAGTAGCCAAAATCGTGATCTGACCCCAAAGCCGATACAGCACACCAGTTTGAATCGCACCCTCAAATAGGCCTTGTCCGCCAACAGAGGTACCGATTGGCTATATTCCAGCGATGCCAAAACATGCACCCAGCCTCTCTATCACCCAGATTTTGATCTGTGGTGCCGCCATCGTCACGCTTTCTATGGGCATTCGGCACGGCTTTGGCTTATGGCTGCAGCCCATCACGCAAGCCCAAAGCTGGAGCCGTGAGACTTTTGCCTTCGCGCTGGCCATTCAAAATCTGGTGTGGGGCTTTTCCGGTATTTTTGCCGGCATGCTGGCCGACCGCTTTGGGGCTTTTCGGGTGATTGTGGGCGGTGCCATTTTTTATGCGCTGGGTTTGGTCGGTATGGCCTACGCCAGCACAGCGCTGATGTTTTCGCTGACGGCAGGTGTGCTGATCGGGCTGGCACAAGCCGGCACTACCTACGCCATCATTTACGGCGTGATTGGCCGCAACGTCAGCGCCAGCCAGCGTTCTGTGGCGATGGGCATTGCTGCGGCAGCAGGGTCATTTGGACAATTTTTGATGGTGCCCACCGAAGGCTTTTTGATCAACAGCCTGGGCTGGCAAGAAGCTCTGGTGGCGCTGGCACTGGCCGCGCTGCTGATGGCACCGCTGGCCTGGTGGCTGCGCGAGCCCAACTTCAGAGGCGGTGCAGGACATTTTCGCGAGCAAACCATCCTGCAGGCGCTGCAAGAGGCCTTCAAGTACCGCAGCTTTCAGTTGCTGATGGCAGGCTATTTTGTGTGCGGGTTTCAAGTGGTGTTCATCGGGGTGCACATGCCCAGTTACTTGAAAGACCAGGGGCTGTCGCCCCAGGTGGCGAGCTATTCGTTGGCCTTGATTGGTCTTTTTAACGTGTTTGGCACGTACGCGGCGGGCGTGCTGGGCCAGCGCGTGCAAAAGAAATTCATTCTGGCCTTCATTTATCTGACCCGCGCCGTGGTCATCAGCGTGTTTTTGCTGCTGCCCCTGTCGCCTGCCAGCGTGTACATTTTTTCTGCGGTCATGGGCCTGCTGTGGCTGTCTACGGTGCCGCCGACGAATGCTGCGGTGGCGCAGATTTTTGGCGTGGCGCACTTGTCCATGCTCGGCGGTTTTGTCTTTTTCAGCCACCAGATCGGCTCCTTCATGGGGGTCTGGCTCGGCGGCTATTTGTATGACCGCTCCGGCAGCTACAACATCGTCTGGTACATCTCGATTGGGCTGGGCGTGCTGGCGGCGCTGCTGAACCTGCCCATCAAGGAAGCCGCCATTGTCCGCACACCGGTGCCGCAAGCCGCCTGAGGCCATGAAGCCGCTGCAAAAGTTCTTGTTGTATGCCGGCCTGCTGGTCGTGCTGGCTGGGGTGTTTGCCATGTATGGCCGACCGGACTTTTTCATGTCGATGGCCAATCAGATTTGGGGTTGTTTTTAGCTATGCACCCCACAAACACTGCGCAACATGGCGCTGGCGAAGCTTCCGACTGGGTGCAACGCTGGTCGCATCTGGCCAAACCGGCGGGCACGGTACTTGACATTGCTTGCGGCCATGGCCGGCACATGGCCTGGTTTGCCCGGCAAGGCTTTCAAGTCACCGGCATTGACCGATCCCTTGATGCCGTGCGCACCGCCAGCCAGTTTGGTACAACTATTCAGGCCGATATCGAAAACGGCCCCTGGCCCTTGCTGCAAGCCGGTCGGCCGCTACAGTTTGACGTGGTGGTGGTTACCAACTATTTGTGGCGAGCGCTGTTCCCCACCCTCATTGAAAGTCTGGCACCGGGTGGCCTGCTGATCTATGAAACCTTTTCGCGGGGCAACGAGACCGTTGGCAAACCCTCGCGGCCCGATTTTTTGCTGCAACCGGCGGAATTGCTGACGCTGTGCCAGGGCTTGCATGTGGTCGCCTATGAGAACGGCTTTCTGCAGCGGCCCGAGCGTTTTGTGCAGTGCATCGCGGCCATTGCGCCTGCTGTCAGCACCGATGAAGGACCAGCACCGGCACGCCACCCACTCTCGCTAAAATAACTGGCTAAGCTTTCAAGAGTCCACCCCATGACACGTCCATTCCCCCAAATTACCGGCAGCATCGTTGCCCTGATTACCCCCATGCTGGCCGACGGCAGCGTGGACTACCCGGCCCTGCGCAAGCTGATCGACTGGCACATCGCCGAGGGCACGGATTGCATTGGCGTGGTGGGCACCACCGGCGAGTCGCCTACGGTCAGCGTGGCCGAACACCAGGAAATCATCCGGGTGTCGGTTGAACAGGCCGCAGGCCGTGCGCCCATCATGGCGGGCTGCGGCTCCAACTGCACCGCCGAGGCAATTGAACTGGCCAAGTTTGCCAAGAAAGTCGGCGCCGACTGCCAGTTGCAAGTGGTGCCCTATTACAACAAGCCGACCCAAGAGGGCCAATACCAGCACTTCAAGGCGATAGCCGAAGCGGTTGACCTGCCAGTCATTTTGTACAACGTGCCGGGCCGCTCGGTGGCCGACATGACGCTGGATACCGTACTGCGCCTGGCTCAGGTGCCCGGCATCGTTGGCATCAAGGAAGCCACGGGCAACATTGACCGCGCCCAGTGGCTGATTCGTGAAGCACCCAAGGGGTTTGCCATTTACTCGGGCGACGACCCGACCGCTGTGGCACTGATGCTGTGCGGGGGCCAGGGCAACATCAGCGTCACCGCCAACGTGGCCCCGCGCCTGATGCACGAGTTGTGCGTGGCGGCCACTGCCGGTGATGTCAAGCGCGCCATGGACATCCAGTTCAAGCTGCTGCCCCTGCACAAAAACCTGTTTGTCGAAGCCAACCCGATTCCCGTGAAATGGGCAGCCGCGCGCATGAACCTGTGCGGTGGCACACTGCGACTGCCCATGACCGAACTGACCCCGGCCAACGAAGCCATTGTTGAAGACGCACTGCGTGCCGTTGGCTTGATTTAAGCTACCACGCAGCAGCCCTATTTTTTACCCAAAGGACTTTTGTGAACCCTCTCTCCAGACTCGCACTTCTTGGCCTGACCTTTTCCCTGGGCGCCTGCTCGGTACTGCAGGGCGACAAGGTTGATTACAAAAGTGCTGGCAAAGCGCCCACTTCCTCGTTGGAGGTGCCGCCAGACCTGACCCAGTTGTCCCGCGAAACGCGTTATGTGGTGCCCGGTGCGCCTGTCGCGGCATCCAGTTACCGGGTCGGCCAAGCGGCCATCCAGGCTGCGCCGACGGCGGCTACAAGCTTGGGCGATGTGCGCATTGAGCGCGCTGGCAACCAGCGCTGGCTGGTTATCAACCGCCCGGCCGACAAGCTGTGGGAGCCGGTGAAAGACTTCTGGCAGGAAAATGGCTTTCTGCTGGCCATGGATCAAGCCAACCTGGGCATCATGGAAACCGACTGGGCAGAAAACCGCGCGAAGTTGCCGCAGGATTTCATCCGCAACACGCTGGGCAAAGTGCTTGACTCGCTGTATTCCACCGGTGAACGTGACAAGTTCCGCACCCGGCTGGAACGTAATGCCACGGGTGGCACCGACATTTTCATCAGCCACCGCGGCATGATCGAGGTCTATGACTCGGCCCAGAAAGACCGTACCGTGTGGCAACCCCGCGCCGCCGATCCCGAGCTGGAAGCCGAATTTTTGCGCCGCCTGATGGTCAAGCTGGGTGTCACCCAGGAGCAATCCAAGGCGCTGGTAGCCGCTGGTGCCAGCAAAAGCAGCTCCAACGTGAGCACCGTCAACGGTCAAGCCGTGGTGCAGATCAACGACGGTTTTGACCGCGCCTGGCGACGTGTTGGCCTGTCGCTGGACCGAACCAACTTCACCGTAGAAGACCGTGACCGCAGCAAGGGCCTGTACTTTGTGCGTTACGTGGCACCGTCAGCCGACAAGGCTGAGCCAGGTTTTCTGGGCAAATTGTTCAACTCATCCAAACCTGACGCGTCCCCGCAAAAATTCCGGGTATCGGTTGTCAGCCAGGGTGAAGCCAGTACCGTGTCAGTACAAAACGCCGATGGCACCGCCGCCGCACCGGCCGATGCGCAGCGCATCATCAACGTGCTGGCAGACGACCTGAAGTAGCCAACTCAGTCCAGCCAGTGGGTGAATTCATCCACTGGCACTCTTGGGGTTTGGTAGGTGTTGACAACGGCACTTTTATCGGCATAACCCAGCGCCATGCCACACACCAGCATTTCAGAATCACCTGCCCCGATATGGGGCAGAATTATTTTGGCAAAACCGTTCCACGCCGCTTGCGGGCAAGTATGCAGGCCACGCGCGCGCGCCGCCACCATCAGGCTTTGCAGAAACATGCCGTAGTCCAGCAAAGAACCACGCCCCATCACCCGGTCAATGGTGAACATCAAGCCCACGGGCGCGTCAAAAAACCGGTAATTGCGCTGATGCTGCAAGTGCATCTTGTCCTTGTCACCCTTGCCAATGCCGAGCAAGCCATACAGGCCCCAGCCGTTTTCGCGGCGACGGTCAATATAGGGGCTAACCCAATGCTCGGGGTAATAGTCATATTCTTCGGCATAGTCGGCTGCCAGTGCCGGATTGGCGCGCAGCGCATCATGTGCGGCGCACACCTTGTCGACCAGCGCCGCGCGGCTGGCGCCCTGGAGCACATACACCTTCCAGGGTTGGGTGTTGGTGCCCGACGGTGCCCGACTGGCTACACGCAGCAACCCGGCCAGAGTTTCACGCGGGACTTCTTGCGCGGCAAACGCGCGCGTTGACATGCGAGAGGTAATGGCTGCATTCACTGCGGTTAGCGCAGCCTGGTCAATGGTGGGTGGCCCAATAGTCATTCAAGTTTCTCCAAAACATTTCCAAAATTTTCCGTCAAGGGCATCGGCCGACGGGTTTGTCGATCCACATACTTGACGACTGGGTCAAACCAGCTGTCATAAATGACGTTGAATAAATTTTGCCAGCCTGACCCCAGGCGTTTTCCCGCACACCGGCGCGGACACTCACAAACTGCTGACAAAGGCCGCCACCTGAGGGCGCAGCCGAGCTGGCTTGCGCTTGGCAACGGTGCCCACATTGATGCTGCACACCGCCTGCTCGCCCTCAGTCAGCCTGAAAAGCTGTCGCAAGGGTTCGGCACGCATGGCTTGTCCGCTGGTCAGGCTGCTGCCAAAACCCAGGCTGTGCGCAAGCAGTAAAAAATTTTGAATGGCAGCGCCTACCGACACCATGCGCTCCAACGGGTCGATGTCGGGCTCACACGGACCCAGCCGTGCAATGGCTAGCGCCAGAAAAGGCGCGCGAAAGGCTTTTTCGCGCGCTTGCGCCACCTGCTCGGGCGTGGCTTGGGTGTCGCGCTCAATCAGTGCTTGCCCAAACGCATCGGCCAGCAGGGCGCGCTTGTCCAGCGGCACCAGCACAAAACGCCAGGGCATGACGATGCCGTGGTCGGGCGCGGCCGCGGCGGCCAAGAACATGTCGTTGACCTGCTCGGTCGTCGGCCCAGGGTCTACCAGACGCTTGGGCAAGATGTTTTGCCGCGAGGTAATCAAGGTCAGCGCATAGCTGGCCTCATCAAAGGCGCTACTGTCTATCGGGTGCATCATGGGTTTATGGTGGTGGGCTGATTCAAACTCGAAGCGCAAGCGCTGGTTAACGGAACTGTAACGGCTGCGTCCGTACCTTGTTGGGTGTTGTGAATTCCCGCTGTTCCCAAGTGGCGTTGATTTTTATCAAATAAATTAGGGTAATCCATACTTTCATCGGCAGCACTTCTACATTACATTCCTAACTTCAAATATAAGGAGCTATCGATGCAAACTCGTCGTGAGACACTTAAACACAGCGCTATGGTGGCTGGCCTGCTGGCTACCACGGGCCTGTTCCCACAACACGCTTTCGCCTACAGCAAAGCGGCTTTTGATGCCAAAACCATTGCCGATGCGCTCAAGGCA
>JBBQLQ010000150.1:0-8128 GCA_038328055.1 Burkholderiales bacterium | reverse complement strand
CGGGCGAATGCTTCGGTTTGCGTTGCCATAGGCGGTGTTCATTCTTGTAAGTTCTGAAATTTCCCTCTGCACGATGATACTTGGTGAAGTGTGGATATTGCAGGCAGTGCTTGGACGGTGTAATTTGCGGATATCTGCTACTGTTTTGATAGCTGCTTGCGCACGTTCTACGAGGGCCGGTGGCCTATTTGGCATATAAATAGTGCTGCGCAGGTGCTCAATCAGCTACCGCGTAGGCGGCAGGCATAGGTGACCCTTCGGCGCGCCAGCGTAGCGATCACATCCACCAGCGCGGTCATGCCGGGCGCGCTGCCTGCTGATTGGCGCTTTGCGCTGGTGGCAACGCACCCAACATCACCGCTTTCCGTTTTCGGTACTCTGTAGCTTTGGTCAGTGGCCAATGCGGAGTACCGCAATGGCCAGTCACCACCAAGCTGTCGCGCAGCTTCGGCGAGCAGCGCGGTCATGCAGTGCGGCGTGCCTTTTTGATTGAACTGCGCTGCGCGCTGTGGGGCAGTCCACCCAGCATCACCGCTTTCGGTTTGCCAGCGTTGTCGTGTTATTCAGTGCGCGCGGCTCGGCTTCGCCCCGCGCAGGTGCTTGGGAGTTACATCGCCAGTGCTTCGCAAGTGTCAGCCAGTGCGCTGGAGCGCAGATATGGATTGTCTCGGCTCGCTTGCGCATTGTCTGGAAGGGCCATCGCTACGCTCGGCATTGCCGCCAGTTCCACCACTGTTGGCACGCCCCCGCTACGGCCACCCGCTTCGCTTTTACATAACGCCGCATTGCCCTCAGTGCCACCAAAGCACCATTTCAGAGCGTGTCAAAACACCTCAAAACCCGCATGCCTCCAAGCATCGCGGGTTTTTTCTTGCTTCAAGACAATCCACCAGATACCATCACATTGCACGCAAATGATGGTATTTGTGTTGGTACTTTCAACCTTAAAGTACCAGATACCAACACAAGGGATCGAACCCACGGCGCTCACTGGTACTTTCGTTAAAAACGTCAAGTCGACAGGGGTTGCTACGGGCGAGAAATACGCCGACGGACAGGGCTTGTGCCTGCACGTCAAAGAAGCGGGCCGGTACTGGCGGATGAATTACCGTTACATGGGCAAGCAAAAGACGCTGGTCCTTGGCGTGTACCCCGAGGTCTCGCTGGCCAAGGCCCGTAAGCGTCGCGAGCTTGCACGTGAGCAGTTGGCGGATGGCATTGACCCGGTGACGGCAAGAAGGTCGAGCGGCAGGCCAAAGCCGACGCGGCGGCCAATAGGTTTGAAGCTGTGGCGCGGGTCTGGTTGAGCAAGACAGCGGCGAAGCGGGCAGAGGTCACGCAGGCACGTATCACCACCCTGCTGGAGAAGGACGTTTTTCCCTTCATCGGTGCCATGCCGATCAACGCCATCAAGCCGCGTGACGTGCTGGATAAGTCGGTGCGCAAGATCGAAGCCCGTGGCTCGATCGGCACCGCGCACCGTGCCAAGCAAATATGCGCTCAGATATTCCGGTACGCGGGGGCCATTGGGTTGGCGGAACGGGACATCACCACAGACCTGCGTGGTGCGCTGCAGGCGATACCGGAATCACACTTTTCTGCCATCACCGAACCCAAGCAGGCAGGCGAGTTGCTGCTCTCTATATTCAGACTTCCTGATCCGCACGGAATCCATGTGGCATGGTGAAAGCCTGGTTGTGGCTTTGTGGGAGGGCTGGTAAGCCCGAATTCGCGGCTGCCGCCGCTCCTACAAGTGCCAGTCCCATTCCTGAAAAAAGCAAACTGTGCCTCTACGCATCAGGAAGTCTGATATTTGCCTACACAGGCCACCCCTGCACTGTGGCTGCGCTCAAGCTCTCCGCGATGGTGTTTGTGCGGCCTGGCGAACTGCGCACTGCGCATTTGCCAGCGCGGCGCGAAATGATGCAGCGGTGGTCTGACTATTTGGACAAGCTGCGTGTGGGGGCACACGTGACTCCGTTCAAGACGGTAGCGAGTTAAAACGTTTTTTGCCAGCCCTAGGCTGATCCCCGAAACCCCGTTTTCCCTGATGGGTTGGGCTGGCACTCAATCAGGGGCGGAACACGGAACGCAGTGGATAAGGAATTTTTGGCAAAACACGATAGGGCGCGTACGCATGCCAGAGACAACGCATTGAAATCCGTCAACAAGATGGATATGCCCAAGGTCAGACTTCCTGATCCGCCCGGAATCCATGTGGCATGGTGAAAGCCTGGTTGTGACTTTGTGGGAGGGCTGGCAAGCCCGAATTCGCGGCTGCCGCCGCTCCTACAGGTGCCAGTCCTGTTCCTGAAAAAAGCAAACTATGCCTATACGCATCAGGAAGTCTGAAGGTTGTCGATATTTCCGACGCTTCGTTCTCGGGTCTAGGACTAAAAACCAGCCGTGATGCCTGCAAAAACCTGGAGCGCCTGCGCGAAAAACATGGCGACAAGTTGCCGTATTTGTTTGGTCTCTCGCTGCCTGAAGCATGGTTTGCGCTGTTCGACGGCTTAGGTTACATCGCCTTGATGATGGCCGAAGGTGCAATGGGAGATAGCGACTACTTGCAAAGGCTCGCTACAGCGCAAGGCTATGGCGAAAACGAGGGAATCGCGTGGATGCTGTACAACCACTTGAGCGAACTTGTGGAAAGCCAAGAGCAAAAGACGTTTCGGGACGGCACACCATTCGAAGAGCGCCTGTCCCTTGAAGACATCCTCAACGGCGCGGCAATGTACTGGTTTGCAGCCGCAGCCACTTCGCACCGTGCCGGTGACATCGAAGGCGCATTCGATTGGCTCAGTGAGGCGCATGATGCACTGTCATTGGCCAATTGAAACCACGTGTGGGACGAGGGCGCAAAGTTGGAGCGCGAGTCTGCCATGGCAAATCCTGTCGATGCATTCAATGCGGCGCGTACCGCGCTTGCAAAGGCTGCTGCAAAGGCTGCTGCACAGGCGCGACACAGTGATACCCGAAACATGAAGGCAGACGTTTTCGCGTGGCTCGATGCCCATATGGTCGAGTTCAAAAGCATGGATGCCGCAGCGCAGGCAATCATCAAGCAGCAACCCGTAGTTTTCAGAACCGCGCGAGCCTGGGTAGGGGAGTGGAAGAAGCTACGGTCTGCGGGCACACCGTAGCCCCAGCGGGTAAAACGTAGCCTTTGCTGGCACGCTGCGCAGTCTGCCAGCACGCCCTATGGCCAGCCAGCAAACAGGATTCACACCATAGGGAAAACTTGAAATAGTCGGGCCTTCATTCGGGATGTATCCCGCCATGTCAAGTAAAGCCACATCCCAAAAAACGCCCATTGCCGCGACCACTCCAGCGGCGAAGACAAGCATTCACACCTCGGTTTTCGACGCACTCCCAGACAGCGCTTTCATTCGGAAATCGCAAATGGTGCAAAGCCCCAAGCGACCCGGCACCCCGGCACCGTTGCCGTTTTCTGCGCCGACCTTGTGCATCGGGCGCGGCACCCGTCTGTTTGATGGCAAAGACTACTTCACGATTTTTGACTTTGTGAAGGCACACCACCATTTCAGCGACAAGGAATGGGATGGTGAACCGTTGGAGCCGCAGGTGCCTGCGCCACGCGGTGGCCCTGCGCCTGACGCCCCCCCAAACTCAAATGAAGTACGAGAGCCACGGCCCGACTATGTGCCACGTCGCAAAGCAGAGGTGAAGCTGGCTGATGGCAAATCTCGCCACATTCAGCACATGGTGGTCAGCAGCTTTTGGCACCCGGACGGCACGCCCATGTCGGCGCAGCAATTCATGGAGGCGCTGTTTGGCAAGCTACCCGACTTCTTTGCGAATGAAATAGCGCTGCGCGCCCTGTGGAGCGCGCCCGATACCCGCAAAAAACTGCTGGCGGGCTTAGCGGAAAAAGGCTTTGGCAAAGACCAACTGGTGGAGATGCAGAAGATCATAGCCGCTGAGAAAAGCGACCTGTTTGATGTGCTGGCCCATGTGGCCTATGCGCTGGAGCCGTTAACCCGCGAAGAGCGAGCCGACCGGGCGATGGCGGTGATCAGCACGCACTTCAATACCCGCCAGCAGGTGTTTCTGGATTTTGTGCTGTCGCACTACGTGGCAGAGGGCGTGGACGAGCTGGACCAGGCCAAGCTGCGGCCCCTGCTGTTATTGAAGTACCACGACTCGATTACCGACGCGGTGGCCGATCTGGGTAAGCCGGAAGAGATTGGCAAAGTGTTCAGCGGGTTTCAGCGCTACCTGTACGAAGAAAAAGTTTGATTCTTCCGCAACTGAATTGCTACGTTTTTAATAGCTTCTTGCGCAAATTCCACGTGGGCTAGCGCCCTATTTGGCATATAGATAGTGCTGCGCAGGTGTTTGATCAGCTTCTGCGGAGGCGGCAGACAGCGACGATCCTTCGGCGCGCCAGCGTTGCGGCCACCTCCACCAGCGCGGTCATGCCGGGCGCGTTGTCTGCCGATTGGCGCTGCGCGCTGTTGGCAACGCACCCAACATCACCGCTTTACCCTGTCCGGTGCTCTGTAGTCTCAGCCAGTGGGCACGGCGGAGTACCGCCATGCCCAGCAAGCACGAGGCTGTCGCCTGGTGTGCGTGGTTTGTGTAGTGTTCGCCCGCTACCGCCACCCGCTTCGTTTTTACATAACGCCACATTGTCGATTCGCAGTAGGCTGGTTTCGACCATAAACAGTTATAAAACTGTACGCAAACCGGTACGAGTCAGGGTAAATTTGTTCTCTGTGCTTTCATAGGGAATTCACCGTGGCCCTCGTCACAAGCGAGCGCAGCGCGGCAATCCATGGCCCCGCAAGTCATGGACTGCCACGCTGCGCTCGCAGTGACGCTCTACAAATCAACCACTTACGTTTAGAACAAATTCACCGTGCGGTACGAGTCGTTACCTGTTTCCACGATGTGACCGTGGTGGGTGAGCCGGGCTAGCAGCGCCGTTGTCATCTTGGCATCACCAAACACCGCCGACCACTCAGAGAAACTCAGGTTGGTAATGACTACTGATGCAATTCCTGGCTGTCCGGCCGAATGAATTAATGATTCGGGTTAACACCCATAAAGATTGTCAAACAATCTAATAAACTGAAAAAAATGTGCCAATTTTTCAGATGTTGAAGCCAATTCCAACCGAATCACGAAGTCATCAATTTGAGCTTTTGTTGCTAGATTTATGGGATAGCGGTGTTTTCGTTACCGACCAGAGTCTGCCGTCGGAACTGGAATTGGCTGGTCAATTCGGCATTAATCGATATGTTAAATGTGTTTACAACCAACCATTCAGGAGCGGTCATGCAACAAACGAACAATGACAATCAATACCTTGGAAGTCAAGGTCGTCGCCGACTTTTGCGAGTGGGCTTGGGATCGATTGCGGCAGCCGCCGCCGGTGGTTTGTTTGGCAATCGAGTTGCTGCGGCTGAACTGCTTGGACCGAAGGTTCCCGAGGTGGACAAAATATCAGTGCGGGTAGTCACCGACTCCTATCATCATGCGTTTGAGCGAGGTACCAAGATCGGCCCCCTTGAAGTCCAACGCTTTGGTTTCGATGTCTCTCCAGCCGCGCCCCCTAAGAGGACCCTGCAGAACGAATGGGGCCTTGCTTGGCACATCGAGTCGCAGCGTGCGGCAGAGACCCGGCAGATTCTTTTTGATTTCGGCTACACCCCCGAGACGTTGCTCAACAACTTGGCGTTGCTCGGCATCGATCCACAAATGCTCGATGCACTCGTCCTCAGCCATGGCCATTTCGATCATTTTGGGGGCATGGTTGGCTTCTTGAAAGCGACTCAGGGCAAGCTGAAAAAAGATTTGCCGTTCTACCTGGGCGGCGAAGAGTGCTTCTGCACTCGCGAGCTCAACGTACCGGGCAATCCAGGCCAGTTTGGTGTTCTGGATCGTGAAGCCATTAAGCAGGCTGGCTTAGTCGTCACCTTCGCGGAGAAACCCTCCGTACTCGCTTCACATGGCTTTAGCACTGGTCGCATTCCGGCGGAGAGCTTCGAGAAAGTCTTGTCGCCAACGAAGATGTCTGTCGGTATGCAAAGCGGATTGGGCTGTGAGCCAGAGAAGATCAATCCAACGAAAAAGAATGTCGTGAGTGTTCCGGACGACTTTGAGCACGAGCAATCGATCATTTACAACGTCAAAGGTCGCGGCTTAGTGATCATGACCTCATGTGGCCATCGGGGTGTCGTCAACTCCGTGCGTGCGGCCGTGAAGGTGTCCGGCATCGACAAGGTCCATGCGGTGCTGGGGGGCTTCCATCTTGCACCGCATCCTGCTGAGTACCTCCAGCAGACCATCGACGGGTTAAAAGCTTTCAATCCCGACTTCGTGATTCCAATGCACTGTAGTGGCGAGGCTTTCATCAGCCTGGCTCAGGCGCAGTTTGGGCCGAAATTTGTCCGGTCATCGACTGGGACGAGATTTGTTTTCTCGGCCTAAGAGTCACATTCCAGAGGAACACAAGGGCGTTTAGATTGCGCAACACCGCGAACGAACTCCCCTCGTCAGCTCTGAGTTGATGGTGTCAAGTGGAATGGAACAAGTAGTGAGTAGAAAAATCACGTATGTTCCGTTGTTCGGCCATGGACATGGTCATCTGCTTCTCAGCATGGCGGTCAAAAGCAGTATGTTGTGAGCCAGTGAGGTGCACATTTCAGAGCCAGATGGATGCGAAAGTGCATCAATAACCATTGATGACGCAATCAGTGCGTGCCAAAGATTGGAACGCCAGCAGTTGTAGCCGCTTTCGCTAGATTGGCATCCAACGTTGCCAGAGGCAGACCCTTGCGCTGGGCTAATTCCAAATATGCCGCATCATAGGCCGACAATTTATAGCGCCTCGCGAGATTTAAAGTGTTGCCCAAAGCTTGCGTTGCTGTCGCCTGATCGGTCACTAAGTCGAGCCGCCCAATGAGCGAAATAAAGCGTTGCGAGTCCGCTTCGGTCACAACACCCTTGGACTCGACCTTCGCGACAACGTTGGCTGCTTCCAGTGCAAAAAGCGAAGGCACAACGGCTTGCGATTCCTTTAGCGCCTTCAGGGTCATCGCGGCATAACCCACGCCTGCCAGATTGGTGTCAGGCACTAGCCAAAGCAGCGCTACAGAAGCATCCAGAACAAAGCTCATGCTCGGCCCTCATCTATGAGCGCTTTGAGATCAACGCCGCCCATCGGCTTACGAGCTTGCATGAAGGTCAGCATTTCATCGACGGCTGCAATGGCATCCGTTTGCTTGTTGCCTTGCGTCGGCAACAAATCAGCCACGGCTTCACCTCGTAGTGTGATGGTGTAGCGGTTTCCTGCCTGGATGCCACGTAGCAACTCTGGCAACTTCGTCTTCGCTTCGTATGATCCGACTTCGATGTTCACGACTGCTCCTTTTGAGGTGTGTAGACCAGTATATAGACCAGTCCAAGCCTGTCAAGTTCTGTCCAGTCGAATCAGCGCTTGAAACCTGCCCATGTTCCCATTGGCCACAACGGGGTGCGGCAGCAAGCGACTATTTATATCGGTGATCGGTGATCGGTGTGCGTTAAAGTGGCCAAATCATAGAAACTTTGAGTCACTTTTTGCGCACATCGCTGTGATACTTTCGTGCAATTCCCCGCCAGCCGCACCAAGCCCCTTTAAAAATCGTCGACTTCGTTGGGAAACGGCTTGCCCAAAGGGTAAACCCCTGGGGACGCTGCTTCAAACTGTGTGACATGACTGCGATACACATCACAGTTATGGGTAGCCGAATCGTCTCAGGCTGCGCCAGAGACGGCTCAAAAATCACTGGGCGAACACACCAGATCGAACGCCTTGCGGCCCAGGTCGGTGGCGCACGAGCTTTGCTGAAAGCAGTGCCTTCCATCGCGCATTCAAGAAATGGACTGGAACCCGCCCAGTTGAATATCGATGCAATTTCAAACTTCCTGATGCGTATAGGCACAGCTTGTTTTTTTTAGAAATAGGACTGGCACGTGTAGGAGCGGCGGCAGCCGCGAATTCGGGCTTGCCAGCCCTCCCACAAAGTCACAACCAAGCGTTCACCATGCCCAATGGATTCCGGGCGGATCAGGAAGTCTGAGATTAATAAAAATGAATAGCAGCTCACGCACTGTT
>JBBQLQ010000149.1:0-8303 GCA_038328055.1 Burkholderiales bacterium | reverse complement strand
GGTTCAGGTCAAACAGGCGCATCTCGATGTATTGCACGCCGTAGGTTTGCAGCGCCAGCGCCGGGCGCTCACCTTTGAGACCAATGCGTTTGGGGCGAATGGGTGCGTAAAACTCGCTCTCGGTTTGCAGCAGGCAGGCGTTGAGCTGCTTCCAGGCATCACCGTTGTGCACGCCCAGTTCTTCGTAATACGGGTCAGGCGTGCGAATGGCGGCTTCCAATGCTGCGGTGTACTCGCCCAGCGAATTAAAGCTGACAGCCAACTTGTCTTGCGCCCGGTTTTGGTAGCCCAGATCGCTCATGCGCAAGCTGGTGGCATATGGCCCGTGCAGTGTGCCGGGTGCCAGCTCGGTCAGGTCCGACGGGTGGCCCTGCAAAAATGACCGGCACAGTGCGGGTGAGGCCCCAAACAAGTAGGGCACCAGCCAGCCATAGCGCAAAAAATTGCGAATCAGGCCGAAATAACGGCGATTGATGAAGCTTTGCAAATCTTCTTCGCCATTGCAGCAATCGCGCAGGGTCAGCCAGAATTCTTCGGGCAGCGACCAGTTGTAATGCGCTCCGGCAATGGTTTGCATGGCGCGGCCATAGCGCAGGCCGAGGCCTTCGCGGTAGACCTTTTTAAAGCGTGCCGCGTTCGATGTGCCGTAGTTGGCAATGGCGATGTCGGCATCCGCGCCAATTTTGCAGGGCATTGAGCCCGCCCATAAGAACTCGCCGCCCAACTGCTGGGCGCTAAAACAGTGAATGTCGGCCAAAAATTCCAGCGGAAAACCGGGCTCGGTGGACGGTGGCGTAATGAATTCAAGCAGCGCCTCGGCGTAGTCGGTGGTGATCCAGGGGTGCGTCAGCTTGGAACCCAGCGCACCGGGGTGGGGCGTTTTGGCCATCTGGCCGCCACGGTCGACGCGCAAGCATTCGCGCTCAAAACCGCGCTGGATGCCGCGCAGCGCTTTGGCGTGAGCGGCATCGGAAAATTGGCGGACTTGGTTGCAGCAGGTAAATTTCAGCATGGCAATGTTTTATCGTGATGAACGGAATTGTCACCTGCCGCGTGTTGCGCCGGTTTTTAAGGATTAAATAGCCCTGTAGCCCCCGTGAAATAAGCGTGGATAGCTATTATTAATGTAGCGAATCCAACTTCAGACTTCCTGATGCGTGTAGGCAAAATTTGCTTTTTTCAGGAATAGGACTGGCACTAGTAGGAGCGGCGGCAGCCGCGAATTCGGGCTTGTAGGAGCGGCGGCAGCCGCGAATTCGGGCTTGCCAGCCCTCCCACAAAGTCACAACCAAGCTTTCACCATGCCAAATGGATTCGGTGCACATCAGGAAGTCTGAAACTCAGACTTCCTGATGCATATAGACAAAATTTGCTTTTTTCAGGAATAGGACTGGCACTTGTAGGAGCGGCGGCAGCCGCGAATTCGGGCTTGTAGGAGCGGCGGCAGCCGCGAATTCGGGCTTGCCAGCCCTCCCACAAAGTCACAGCCAGGCTTTCACCATGCCAAATGGATTCCGGGCGGATCAGGAAGTCTGAATCTGCGCGAATTTCGGTCTCAAGCTTCTTCATAAATTTTCCTTTCAGAGCGTGTGGCACGCCGTGCGCGAAGGATGCGAATGGCACCTGGACGGTGCGTGTGCGACACCGTCAACAAACGCCCGAGCCTTGACATTCCGAATGGGATGTAACGGGTCTCGCCGACAAAGTGGTCAGGCTCCAAACCCGACACCGCAAGTTAATCCAGAAACACGGAAACCGCCTCGTCGAACGATACGCCATGCTTGCCAATGTTGGCCACAGCTTTTGGCGCATCCCATTCAAACTCTGTCATTGCTCGGGCTTCTCACTGTTAACGTGAAATACAAAGAATCGTCATTGCGAGGAGCGCAGCGACGTGGCAATCCAGAACTTCCAAGGGGCATGGATTGCCGCGCTGCGATCGCTGTTGACGAGCATTTTTCATGCTCAGGGGTGCTGCGCCCTCGCTGCATGCGAGTTAGGTGCAACGTCTGAACACTTGGCACCCCTAAATGCGCAGTTTGCTCAACGGAAATTGGCTGTGTCCACCGACCTCGTTTAGCGCCGAAAGGCTGTTTGTCATCATGGCGTGAAACAATATCACCATGTCATACCTACCCACTTTCATCGCGCCCCAGCGCTTTGCCGACCCCATCGCTGCGTTGGCACAGGCGCGACTGATTTACGACAGCAGCATTGCTCACTTGCGCCAGGCCATGCAGGCCTATGTGGCGGGCAAAGAAATGCCAGCGCATGTGAGGGCTTGCTACCCGTTTGTGCGGGTGCAAACCGACACGGTCACGCGCCTGGGCTCTGACAGCGCTGCACGCTTGAGCTATGGTTTTGTCGCCGGGCCGGGACGCTATGAGACCACTCTGACCCGCCCCGATCTGTACGCGCGCTATTACCTGGAGCAGTTCACCCTGCTGCTGGAAAACCACCAGGTCGAGCTTGAGGTGGGCACCAGCAACCAGCCGATTCCAGTGCATTTTTCGTTCGCCGATAACGAGCACATTGAAGGCAATCTCAGCGCGCAGCGCCGCCAGTTGATGCGCGATGTGTTTGATCTGCCCGACCTGGCCGCCATGGACGACGGCATTGCCAATGGCACCCATGTGCCACACCGGGGCGAGGCGCAACCGCTGTCGCTGTTTACCGCGCCGCGGGTGGACTATTCGCTGCAGCGCCTGCGCCACTACACCGGCACCGCGCCTGAGCATTTCCAGAATTTTTTGCTGTTCACCAATTACCAGTTTTACATTGATGAATTTATCGCGCTGGGCCACGCCGCCATGGCGGATGCAGCCAGCGACTATGTGGCGTTTGTCGAACCTGGCAATGTGGTGACCAAAAAAGTGACCGTCATGGAGAGCGAAGCGCGGCCATCCATGAATTCAGAGGCCATGGATCGCCAAGGCCTGCGGCCTCGCGATAACGAAGCAGAAAAATCGGGTGCGCCTGTCGATACTGTCGGTAAAGCGCCCCTGCGCTTGCCGCAGATGCCCGCCTACCACCTGATGCGCGCCGACGGCAGTGGCATCAGCATGGTCAACATCGGCGTTGGCCCGGCCAATGCCAAGACGATTACCGATCACATTGCCGTGCTGCGTCCGCACGCCTGGATCATGCTGGGCCACTGTGCCGGCTTGCGCACTACCCAGCAACTGGGCGACTATGTGCTGGCGCACGGCTATGTGCGCGAAGACCATGTGCTCGACGAAGAACTGCCGCTGTGGGTGCCGATTCCAGCGCTGGCCGAAATTCAGGTGGCGCTGGAGTCTGCCGTGTCCGAGGTCACAAGGCTCAAGGGCCCCGAACTCAAGCACATCATGCGCACCGGCACCGTGGCGTCCACCGACAACCGCAACTGGGAACTGCTGCCTGACAACGGCCCGCAGCGCCGCTTCAGCCAGAGCCGCGCTGTGGCGCTGGACATGGAAAGCGCCACCATTGCCGCGAATGGGTTCCGGTTTCGGGTGCCCTATGGCACGCTGCTGTGTGTCAGCGACAAGCCTTTGCACGGCGAGATCAAGCTGCCGGGCATGGCCAATCACTTTTACCGCGAGCGAGTTGACCAGCATTTGCGCATCGGCATGCGGGCACTGGAATTGTTGCGCGCACAGGGCGTGGATCAGCTCCATAGCCGCAAGCTGCGCAGCTTTGCCGAGGTGGCGTTTCAGTAGGCTCCAAGCGAAATACACTTGCAGACCGTAACTACTCAGTTCTGATTCCTGTGGGAGCCCCGCAAGGGGTGAATGCCAACGCCAACCCATGGCGTGCATGACCCATCATCCAGACCCAAACCCCAGCGCTTTCGAGCGCGACAACGCAAGGAGCATCCGACATGGGCGCGCAGTGGAAAGCAAAGCACAAAGATCTGGCAGCCAATGCCAAGGGCCGCGTATTTGGCAAGCTGGTCAAAGAGATCATGGTGGCTGCGCGCAATGGTGCCGATCCCGCCCTGAACCCGCGTTTGCGCCTGGTGGTGGAGCAGGCCCGCAAAGTCTCCATGCCCAGGGACACGCTGGATCGGGCCCTCAAAAAAGGGGCTGGCCTGACCGATGAGGCGGTTCATTTTGAGCGCGTGATCTATGAAGGCTTTGCGCCGCACCAGGTGCCGGTGATGGTCGAATGCCTGACCGACAACCTCAAGCGCACCGCACCTGAAATGCGGGTGCTGTTTCGCAAAGGCCAGTTGGGCACCTCCGGCTCTGTGGCGTGGGACTTTGACCATGTGGGCATGATCGAGGCCGCGCCTGTGGCTGCTGGCACCGATCCCGAACTGGCGGCTATTGAGGCCGGTGCCCAGGAGGTCGAGCCGGGTGAGGAGGAGGGCACAAGCTTGTTCCTGACTGATCCCGCTGATCTCGATCTGGTCAGCCGTGCGCTACCGGCCCAGGGCTTTAATGTGTTGTCCGTCAAGCTGGGCTACAAGCCCAAGAATCCGGTCAATTCGGCCAGCTTGAGCCCACAGGCGCTGGAAGAAGTGGAGGCCTTTTTAGCGGCCATTGATGCCCATGACGACGTGCAGGAAGTCTATGTTGGCTTGGCGGGCTAAACCGCGCGTGGCTTGACTTTGGATGCGGCCAGCTTGGCATTTTTACGGGCTACCTGCACATCGGCATCAAATGCCAGCGCCACGCCCATGCGGCGTTTGACAAAACTCTCAGGCTTGCCAAACAGGCGGATGTCGGTGCCCGGCACGCGCAGGGCTTCATCTACACCATCAAACACAATGCCCTTGGCATCCACGCCGCCGTAAATCACGGCGCTGGCACCGGGCGTACGCAGTGCGGTGTTGACCGGCAAGCCCAAAATGGCGCGGGCGTGCAGTTCAAACTCGCTTTGCACCTGGGTGGTGAGAGTGACCAAGCCGGTGTCGTGCGGGCGCGGCGACACTTCGCTGAACCAGACCTGGTCGCCCTTGACAAACAGCTCCACACCAAAAATCCCCAGCCCCGAGGCCCGGCCGTCCAGCCCGATGATCAGGTCGTCGGTGATAGTTTGGGCAATCTGGCGGGCTTTTGCCAGTGCTTGTGGGTGCATCGGGTGCGGCTGCCAGCTTTCTACGTAGTCGCCGTTGACCTGGATGTGCCCGATTGGCTCGCAGAAATGGGTTTCGATCTGGCCATCAGTACCCGAACCGCTGGCGGCTCCGGCACCTTTCGCGCGCACCGTCAGCAGCGTGATTTCGTAGTCAAAGTCAATGAAGCCTTCAACGATGACGCGCCCGTGGCTTACCCGGCCACCGGCCATGGCGTGGCCCCAGGCTTTTTGCACATCCAACGGGCCGCTGATCTTGCTCTGCCCCTTGCCCGAACTGCTCATGACTGGCTTGACGATGCAGGGGTAGCCAATGCCAGTGTTGCCAGCCTCGCCAGCCTCGCCGTCAATGGCGGCTTGCAATTCGGCCAGCGAGTTGCAAAACTGGTAGGGGCTGGTCGGCAGGCCCAGGGTTTCAGCGGCCAGGCGGCGAATGCCTTCACGGTCCATCGTGAGGCGGGCGGCGCGCGCGGTGGGAATGACGCGCACGACACCGGTGGCTTCGAGCACTTCGAGCATCGGGGTGGCAATGGCCTCAATTTCGGGCACCACCAGATCGGGTTTTTCGTGCTCAATGAGCTCGCGCAGCAGGGCCGGGTCGCTCATGGTGATGGTGCGGCTGTGGTGCGCCACCTGCTGGCCGGGTGCATGGTTGTAGCGGTCCACCGCAATGGTTTCCACGCCCAGGCGCTGCAGCGCGATCAGCACTTCTTTGCCGAGTTCGCCGCTGCCAAGCAGCATGACTTTGGTGGCGTGGCGGGACAGGGGGGTGCCAATAGTGGTCATGGTTTTTGTCGCGTTTTGTGAATGGAGATAGCGGTCTGAATATTATCTACATGGCTTCAGAGGGGCGCAGGTAGCTTGGTCTTCAAGGCCGTCCAGGAGAAAACCGGCCAGTCACTGCGGTTTTGGTTTTGCGCGCCGCCATACACCACGCATCCGCCAGAAACTTTGTCAGGATGGTGCGCTGCAAAGGTCTTCAGCCCCTTGAAATAATCGGGGTTCACGGTGGCACCGGCCTTGATCTCGATGGCGTGCAACTGGCCGCCAGTGGGCAGCAGCAAGTCAACCTCGTTGCCCTCGGAGTCGCGGTAAAAGTACATTTCTGCGCTTTCACCGGCGTTAAGGCGGTCTTTGATGGCCTCCATGATGACAAAATTTTCGAACAGACTGCCCCACAGCGGGTCACGCGCCACCTGCTCCGGCGTGCGCAAACCCAGCAGCCAGCAAGCCAGGCCGACATCGTAAAAATACAGTTTGGACGACTTGATCAGGCGCTTGCCGGTGTTGGTAAACCAGGGTGGCAGCAAATGCACGATGTAGCTGGTTTGCAGCAGGTCTATCCAGGTGCGCGCTGTGACGTGCGACACGCCGGCATCGTTGCCCAGACTATTAAGGTTGAGCAACTGCCCGGTTCGCCCGGCGCACAGGCGCACAAAGCGCTCGAAACGCTGCAAATCATGCACGGCCGCGAACTGGCGCAAATCGCGCTCCACATAGGTGGCGAAGTAGTCTGCCAAGGCTTGTGAAGGATTGAGCTTTTTGTCGTGTATGCGGGGATAAAACCCGCTAAGCAAAGTTTGTGCAAGCTCAGGCAGGGTGTCGCTGGCTGGCAAGCGCTGTACCTCGGCCAGGGTAAAGGGCAACAGTCGCAACACAGCGGTGCGCCCCGCCAAGGATTGCGACACATGGTGCATCAGCTCAAACTGGTGGCTGCCTGTCAAGACAAATCGCCCCGGTTGGGGATCGGCATCGACCACGCCCTGCAAATACGATGCCAGTTGGGGTGTGCGCTGAATTTCATCAAAGATGGCACCGTGCGGATAGTTGGCCAAAAAACCGCGCGGGTCGTCGGTGGCGTAGCGGCGCGCGTCGGGGTCTTCCAGTGTGACGTAAGCCTTGTCCGGAAACTGGTTTTTTGCCAGCGTGGTCTTGCCGCTTTGTCGTGGCCCGGTGAGGGTAATCACCGGATATTGGCTGGCGAGGTGCTGCAGTATCGGCGTGATATTGCGTTCGATCATGGCCGCATGGTAGCAAAATACCTGCAATATGAAAGTATTATTTTCATATTGCAGATTAACTTCAGTGACAATTCAGTCCATGAGTGACGCAATTCTTTCTGTGCAAGGCCTGTTCAAACGCTACGGCGATACCACCGTGGTCAGCGACATGGCGTTTGACATCGCGCCGGGCGAATGCCTGGGCGTGATCGGTCCCAATGGCGCGGGCAAAACCACCACGATTCGCATGTGCCTGGGGTTGACCGTGCCGGATGCGGGCAGCGTGACGGCTTTTGGTTTGCAAATGCCGCAAGACGCGCTGGCGATCAAGGCGCAGTTGGGCGTGGTCAGCCAGATGGACACGCTCGACCCCGATTTCAGCTGTGCCGAAAACCTGCTGGTCTATGGCCGCTATTTCGGCATGAAAGACGCGCAAATCCGCGAGCGCATCCCAGCGCTGCTGGAGTTTGCGTCGCTTACCAGCAAGGCCAACGCCAAGCCCGGCGAGCTCTCAGGCGGCATGAAACGGCGCTTGAGCCTGGCCCGCGCGCTGGTCAACAACCCGCGCCTGCTGCTGCTCGATGAGCCCACCACCGGACTCGACCCGCAGGCGCGCCACCTGATGTGGGAGCGCTTGCAACTGTTGTTGCAACAGGGCAAATCGATTCTGCTAACCACCCATTTCATGGACGAGGCCGAGCGCCTGTGCACCCGCTTGCTGGTGGTGGACCACGGAAAAAAGATTGCCGAAGGTGCCCCGCGCGATTTGATCGCCCAGTACCTTGAGCCCGATGTGGTGGAGGTTTTTGGCGCTGGTGCGCTGGCCTTGGCTGATTCGCCGTTGAAGGCGATGGCGGTGCGGGTTGAGGTCAGTGGCGAAACCGTGTTTTTCTACACCGCCAATGCCCAGCCCCTGATGGCCGCGCTGGCGGCTTACCCGCAATTGCGCACGCTGCACCGTCCCGCCAATCTGGAAGATTTATTCCTCAAACTCACAGGTCGCCAGATTCGGGAGGATGCATGAAGTACGCGGTGTTGATGAATCAATACCGCCGTCATTGCGAGGAGCGCCAGCGTCCCCGCCGTCATTGCGAGGAGCGCCAGCGTCACCGCCGTCATTGCGAGGAGCGCCAGCGCCCCCGCCGTCATTGCGAGGAGCGCCAGCGACGTGGCAATCCATGAATTCCAGGACTTCCGGGGTGCATGGATTGCCGCGCTGCGCTCGCAATGACGGAATCGCTG
>JBBQLQ010000148.1:0-8401 GCA_038328055.1 Burkholderiales bacterium | reverse complement strand
ACTGGGGGCGCGGTAGCCGTTGACTTGCTGGCCGGTCAGGTCTTCAAGAATCGCCTTGGCGAGATTGATGTCGGTGTAAAACTCTTCTTCAGTCTGGTCGCTGGCACGCTGATGGCCATAGCCGTGGCTGGCAATTTCATGACCTTGGGCGGCAATCTGGCGAATCAAATCCGGGTAGCGCTCGGCAATCCAGCCCAGGGTAAAAAATGTCGCCTTGGTGTTGTGGCGGACTAGCATTTCCAGAATGCACTGCACATTGCGCTCGACCCGGCATTCACGCGCGTTCCACTCCGAGCGGGCAATGTGCGGCGCAAAGGCCGAGACCTGAAAATAGTCTTCGACGTCAATGGTCAAGGCGTTGGTGATCATGGGCTGGGGGGCGAACTGGGTGACGAACCAGGTTTGGTCAAGGCGGTGACGAGCTTTTGCAAGGTCACCAGCACCTCAAGATTGATGCGCTCAAGCCGTAAAACGCTTTTCTCAAGGCGGCGCATGCGGCCATCGTATTGCTCCAACAGCAAGCCCTTGATCTGGCCAGACATTTCGTTGGTCAAGGTTGATGACAATTGCAGTTGCGACAAATCAATGTCGAGCTCTGCGCTGACGCTTAAGGGCGCGGCCCCTGAGTCTTCCCAGGCCGACTTGGCGCTGACCGGAGCCACGGCAACAGCCGCCACTGGCGCTGCGGCAGCAACCGGCACGGCAGATTCTTGCTGAATTTCATTGACCACTTCATCCACATCGGCCTGGCCAAACGCATCCTTATTGCCTAAAAATCCGGACAACAAGAGGCGATCGCAAATCAGGTTGATACGCCGGGGAATGCCACCCGATGCCATAAAAATAGCATCAAAGGCGGCACTGTCAAAGGATGGTCGATCTTTAGCACCCACACAGTGCAAGCGGTGTTCAATGTAGCCTTCGGTTTCCTTGATGTCCATCGGCCCGAGGTGGCAGGTGGCCGTCACCCGCTGACGCAACTGCTGCATGGACGCGCTTTGCAAAATAGTCCGGAACTCGGGTTGCCCAACCAGAAAAGTCTGCAACAGGGCTTGCTGGCCATATTGAAAGTTGGACAGCATGCGCAATTCTTCCACCGCGCGGTGCGTCAGGTTTTGGGCTTCGTCGACGATCAGCAGGCAACGCTTGCCCTGACTGGCCTGGCTGACCAGAAAGGCCTCCAGCGACATCAATACATCGGACTTGGAAACGTCTTTGACGCGCACCCCAAAAGCCGCGCCCACCAGGCGCAAGGTGTCTTCGGCATCCAGCTGGGTGGTGACCAGATTGGCGGCAACCACCTTGTCATGGTCCAAGCTGTCGAGCAGGCCGCGCACAATGGTGGTCTTGCCGGCACCAACTTCACCGGTGATGACAATGAAGCCTTCGTTGCGCTGAACGCCGTACTCCAGATAGGCCTTGGCACGCCGGTGCTGCTTGCTGCTGTAATAAAAACTGGGGTCAGGGTTGAGCTGAAAGGGCTTGCCGCTTAAGCCGTAAAAATCTTCATACATCAGTTAAAACCGCATGCCAAAGTTCACGGTGACGGCCGATTCATCATAGGGTGCCGTATCGTTTTGAAACACCACCCGGCGCAGCCCCAGAGTTGCGGTGGAACGCATGCCCACCTTGGTGGACAGGCCCGCCAGCATCGAATACAGCGAGGTCTCTTGCTGGCTGTTGATGCCAGAAGATTTTTGCCCCGACAAGGTCACGTTGAGCGAGGTATCGGGCGTGAGGCGGTGTGCCACATTCACACTCACGCCGGTCTGACGAACCACCGGGGTGTTGGAAAAATCATCAACGGCACCAGATACCGTGTCAATGCGGTTGCCTTCGCTGCGCGAGAGCAGAACGGTGACGGTGTCACGCACGCCCAGCAAAGCCACCGACAGGCTTTGACGGCGCTGCACAGATACCGATGAAGTCAGGTAAGCAGCGGGCTGAGCGATGTCATTGGGATTGATGCCATTGGCCTGCAAAAACTGGCTCACCAGCTGGGCACGTTTGATTGGGTCCGACTCCACCGCCGCAAATTGCGCATAAAACAAGTCGTATACCGAACCCAAACTCGGGCCGCTGAGCTGACTGGAACCCACCGACACATCTTTGCTATCGCTCAAACGCCAGACTGTGCGGCCCGAACGATGCTCAAAACTGAGGTTGTGCGAGGAACCAAACGGGCGGTTTTCGCGCAGCAGAGACAGCTTGGTGACCTCAGACGGCGACCAATTCACACCCCAACCACCCAAGCGTTGACTCTCTTTGCTTGCCGTGCTGAAGTTGCTGGACTCGACCGAGGCGATCGCCGCCACGCTCAACTGCGGCGTGAGGGCAGCGATCAAACTGGTGCGAAAACGATCGTTTTCTGTATCGCGGCCATTGGCAAAGTCAACCTGCTGGCGGCTGGCATCCACCGACCAGGACAGCCGCTTGAACGCCGTTCCACCGGCCACCGTAGCAGTCAGGTCTTTGGCCACTGAATTGGATGCTGAAGCGTCCGCGGAGCGGGTTGATGCAAGGCTGTAGCGCACCTGGTAATTGGCGTTGGAGCCCAGTTCGCCGCGCACATAGGGCGACATACGCAAGGTGGTGGTCTCGGACAGGTTGGAGTTGGCCTGCACGTTACCCACCGACTGCGTGCCAAAAGCCGACACCGCCTGCTGCGAAATGATGCCACTGAGGTCGACAAACACCCGGTTTTCAACCGCCACCACCGTGCCCGAGGCGTTAAGTGCCTGGCGGTGCGAATCGCTCGCCGTACCCTGCGCATAGGCCTGGCCACTGAGCGAATAATCAAAAAAACCGGTGATGCGCCCACCCCCGCTGGAGGCTCGCAAACCCACACTGACCTCGGTAATCTGGTCTGCCTGCGCGTTGTTGCGACTCAGGCCGGCATTGGAGGTAAAGGTTTCGGTGACCGACGCGTAGGGCTCGATGCGGGGTGCCGACTGCGCCAGCACCTGCGCTGCCAACAACATCAAGGTGCAACCAGAGAGAATGCGAAATGACAAAGCCGGTTTCATGGTGTACCCCGTATCAGGCGGCCTTGGGCTCTGACTCGCGGCCATAGCCGTAGCCATAGCCGTAACCGTCGCCATAACCAACACCAAGGGTTGACCGCGCCTGATTGAGCACCAGCATCTTGACCGGGCAATCTTCAATGGTGGCCAGCGCCTGCTTCACGTCGGACTGCAGGGTTTTTTCAGCGTGCACCACCATCACGATTTGGCCCATGTGTGTGGCCAGCACGCGCGCTTCAGTGGTAAGCAACAGGGGGGGCGAGTCAAAAATGATAATGCGGTCAGCGTAGCGCTTGCTCAAGTCATCGACCAGTGCCGTCATGGCGTCACTGGCCAGCAGCTCGGTGGCACGCGGGTGCGGTGTGCCGCTGGGCAAGATGCTGAGCTTTTCGATATTGGTCCTGAGCAGCATTTGCGACAGGTCAACCTTGTCGTCGAGCAGCATGTCAAGCAGCCCCGGGCTAGGCGGTAAACCCAGGATGCGCAACACCGATGGGCGCGCCACATCGGCATCGACCAGCATCACGGTGTTGTCAAGCTCAGTGGCTATGCTCATGGCCAGGTTGATGGCGGTAAAACTCTTGCCCTCACCGGCCAGCGAACTGGTGACCATGATGGTGTTGCCATTGACCAACACCGATGCGCCCTTGCCCATAGCATTGGCAATCAGCGGGCGCTTGATGACCCGAAACTGGTCGGCAATTTGCGAGCGCAACGAGTTGGGCGACACGATACCCTCGGCCGCCAGCTTGCTCAGGTCAAGATCAACACGTCGCGAAACAACCGCCTCTGTTGCGGGTGCCAGCACGGGGGCTGCAGCTGCCACGGGGACATGGACCGGTGCTGGTGGTGCTGGTGGTGCTGGTACGGGTGGTGCTGGTACTGGTGCCGCCACAGATACGCTGGGCAAAGGCTGCTCGGGTATATCAGCCCCGGCCTGGCGAAGCTGTTCAAGGCGTTGTGCGGCTTTTTCTATCAGGCTGGTCATGCGTGTATCACCCCAAAAAACCGGAACGGTAGGCCATGAAGGCAATACCCATCAAAAACAAAACCACCAGGCTCGACACAGCGGCCAAAAACCGCTTGAGACTGCGCCTTTCGCGCTGCTTGAGCACATTGCTCTCCACCAGCGTCACCACACCCAGCAGCGGCAGCCCAGTGGCCGTGCGCAAGGTATGGCTGTCAAAAAACACTGGGCGCACCTGGCTGATCAGAAACGCCACGCCCAGCCCGGCAGCCATCGAGGCCAGCAGCGCCAATGGCAACAGCAGCACCCGGTTGGGGGCCACCGGGCGGTCCGACACGCGCGGCGGGTCAATCAGGCGGAAATCAGCCATGCCAGCGGCGTTGTCAAGCTCGCCCGACATGGCGGCTGATTCACGCCGACTCACCAAGTCGTTGTAGTTCTTCTTCTGGATTTCGTAATCGCGATTGAGCTGGGCAAACTCGGCTTCAATTTGCGGTGCCAATTTCATTTGCTCACGTGCCCGGCTGTAGCGCGACTCGTACTCACCCACGCGGGCGCGCAGCGATGCCACCTGTAATTCAGAGGTGGCCAACATGCGGCTGAGCTCCTGCACCGCCAGATTGGCATTGCCAGAAATGGAAGTTGGGTTAGCCATGGCCTGCTTGCGCAGCTCGGCCACTTCTTTGCGCTTTTGATCTTCCAGGTCTTTGATCAGCTTGCGGGCGCCGACCACATCGGGGTGTTGTTCGGTGAAGCGCTGCAACAGGCTGTCAAGACTGCGCTTTTGCGCATCAATGCGGCTGTCTAGCTCGGGGGTGGAAATGGCCAGCGCTGACTCTTGCAAAATGCTGCGGGTGGCGGCATTGCCGTTGTTGCTTTTCTCGGAACCGAGCTGCTGGCGAGCTGAATCGCGGGCGTTTTCGGCTTCACGCAGCTCCAGCCGGGCCTGGTTCAGTTGGGCTGAAACTTCAGACAAACGGCCCACCATGTCTTTGCCATCTGCGGACTGCAAGTCAAGGTTTTTCAGCTTGAATTCTTTTAACCGCGCTTCGGCATCTTCAAGCTTGGTGACGTAGTTTTTAATCTGCTCTTCAATGAATTTCTTGGCCGTGTCGGAGTCTTTGCGCGTGTCGCCCAAGCTGGACTCCACAAAAATTGATACCAACGACTGCACCACGCGTTGGGCCTTGTCACGGTTACGGTCACGAAACGCCAAGGTGTACAAGTTGTCGCGGCCGGTGTTTTTGATCTCGATACTTTTGGTAACGCTGGACACCAGCTCTTCTTGATCCGCCTTGGACTTATTGCCCAAATCGAGGTCAGCCATGCGGATCAGCTTTTCGACATTGGGCCGATTGATCAGGGTGCGGCTCAGCATGTTGATCTGCTGCTCCACGTTGGGCTGCACGGCCAGGCCCGACATCAAGGGCTTCAAAATGCTTTGGGTATCTACGTAAATACGCGCCGACGCCTCATACCGGTCTGGTACCGACAGCACCACAGCGGCACCAATGGCGGCCACGATCCAGGCCGTAACAACACCCAAGCGGCGGTATTTCCACATGCCGCGGGTGATCGTGGACAACTGACTGATTAACTCATCCATGCGGTGGCATTTCCGTGTTCAAGGCGCAAGGGGCAACTGCCCCCGGCTGAAAACTGCACGAGGTGGTGCAAAAAAGAATCAGAACCAGCCCTGTGGGATGATGAGCACATCGCCCGGCTTCATTTCGACATTGGCAGAAATGTCGCCGCGTTTGGTCAGGTCTTTCAAACGCACGCTGTAGCGCTTGTCGCCCTCAGAGGCGCGCACGATGGTGGCACTGTTGCCATCGGCAAAGTCGGTCAAACCGCCCACGGCAATCATCACGTCCAGCACGGTCATCTTTTGCTTGTAAGGTAAAGACTGTGGCTTGGCTGCCTCACCTACCACGCGAATTTGCTCGCTGTAGGGGCCCACAAAGTTGGTCACGATAATGGTAACCACCGGGTCGCGCACAAATTTGGCCAGGGCTTTTTCAACGTCGCGGGCAATTTCAACCGAGGTTTTGCCTTGGGCTACCAACTCGTCCACCAGCGGGGTGGAGACTTTGCCGTCTGGGCGCACCGGCACCGACAAAGACAGCTCGGGGTTGCGCCAGACGATGATGTTCAGGTTGTCACCCGGCCCAACAATGTAGTTGTAATCCGGCGTGGCAGCCGCCACTGGCGCTGGCGGATAAGCAGAGGTGCTGGCACAGGCCGTCACCAGCAAGGCAACAAAAGCAAGACCGATCCAGCGGGCAAGCTGGCGAGTGAAGTAGGCAGTTGATTTCAAGTGACATCCCCTAAACAAGACGAAGAAGCTTCGCCGACGCGTTGGAATATAACGCAAATATTTACACAGCCAAAAAATTCATCGCCTCCGATCACCCTGCATCGTCATTCCCGCGCAGGCGGGAATCCAGCTTCACGAGCCCGACGGTTCCCCGCACTTCCCCGCAACACGGGGCGGATGAGCTTCCAACCTTGGTCGCGATAATTTATCGCAAATCGCGATGCAATTTTGCGCATGTTGCTAATCTCAGACTTCCTGATCCGCACGGAATCCATTTGGCATGGTGAAAGCCTGGTTGTGACTTTGTGGGAGGGCTGGCAAGCCCGAATTCGCGGCTGCCGCCGCTCCTACAATTGCCAGTCCTAATCCTGAAAAATGCAAACTGTGCCAATACGCATCAGGAAGTCTGAATCTCAAATAAAGCTTTGCGTGATTTTGCGAACATTTACCCTGACGCCGCGTCGCCACTTCAGGCATTCCGTGCAAAAGTTAAAAAAATAGCATTTTCTGTGCAACGTTTGTGGATCAAAGCCGTTCTGACCCACGCGCAATACGATCAAGGAGATTGGAAATGAGCATTGCTGAAGTTGTCGCACCGTGGTTAGCTCTGCATGATGCGTTGGGCATTGCAACGCCCATTGCCAGCGAATCGCAATATGTTGCGATGGTTGATTTTGCTGAATCTTTGGCCGATTCTTTGCCCGATGATGCAAACGATCCGCGCTGGGGATTGGTTCAGTTGCTCACCGATCGCATCCGCGCTTACGAGCACACAGTGCACCCTTGGCCTGACCTGACACCGCGCGTTCTTTTGCAGGAACTGATGAAAGAACACGGCCTCAGCCAGAAAGACCTTCCTGAGGTTGGAACCCAATCAGTGGTCTCTGAACTGCTGGCGGGCAAACGCAAGTTTAATCTGCGCCAAGTGAAGGCATTGGCACAGCGCTTTGGGGTGTCTATGAAAATGTTTGTGGCGAATTCATAGCGCCGATCCATCACTTCGACAAAAATCTAACGCCCCGCACTGCCGCGCAAAACCGGGCGGATGAATTTAAGCAACAACTGCTGCAGCGGGTTGGAGTTGCCCCAAGGCCGCCAAGTGAATTTGAGCTTTTGGTGATAGGCATCAAAGTGCATGCCCCAGGGCGCTGCCTTGAGGTCACCACGCCCGAGCAAAATCTTGAACACCGACGCACCCATCATGCCGGCACACAGGTCGCACGCCATGATGGTAGACGGCCCACGCTTCTCCTGAAAATTAACGGCCTCGGGTGCCACCAGGTAGTTGCGCTGCATCATGGCTGGCGACAAGCCGGCAATGAAGCGGGCGTATTGCTCTTGCAGGTCGTGCCCTTCCCATTTGAAGTAATCCTCAGCACTCATGGCGCTGGGGGAAAAGTAAAGCAATGCCACGCCAATGCCCATCGGTGCCGCCGTGAGCACCGGAATGCCTTTTTCATGGCATTTGGCAAACACCATGCGCCGGGCCGGCAAGGCGAAAAAGTCAAGCCCGTCCACATACACATCCACATCGCGCAAAAACTCGTCCACGTTGTCGGGCTGCACCCCTTGCGGGAACAGGCGCAGGTCAGTTTCTGGATTGATGTCTTTGGCCAGACGGGCCATAGTGTCAATTTTGGGCTGCCCCATGTGCGGCATGGAGGCACCGGCCTGGCGGTTGATGTTGTGCACATCAAAATCGTCAAAGTCGGCAATATTGAAGCGGCTGATACCCAGGCGGCTAAGCGTCAGCAAATGCGCGCCGCCCACGCCACCCAGGCCGGCAATGGCAATGCGCGCCTGGCGCAGCCTGGCCTGCTCGGCAGGAGTTACCCAGCCGATGTTGCGGGAATAAGCGCGGTCGTAGTCAAAAGTGATTGGCATCGCCATACATGGCTCCTAACGTCAAGGTACAGTCATTGTGCCCGGGCATGGGGCACAATCTTATTGAACCGGAGAGCAAAGATGCGTGAAATTCTCATGGAAATTGCCCGAAGCGGCGTATTGGCACCATCGGCTGACAACCAGCATGTGTTTCAAATCGAGATTGGTGATTCGTTTATCCGCCTGTGGCCAACCCCGGCGTTTTCTGGC
>JBBQLQ010000147.1:0-8430 GCA_038328055.1 Burkholderiales bacterium | reverse complement strand
AGGGAGTTGGCAATTGCAAAAGTACCACCAACTCGTCATTGCGAGGCAAAAGCCTTTAGCCGCGAGGAGCGTAGCGACGTGGCGGGCAGCGACGCGGCAATCCATGAACCCCTGGATTGCCGCGCTACGCTCGCAATGACGAAAAAAGGTACATCGGTATCGTCCACGTCTCTTAGTAACTATTCAGATGTTTCCGCCATCGTCATTGCGTGGCAAAAGCCTTTAGCCGCGAGGAGTGTAGCGACGTGGCGGGCAGCAACGCGGCAATCCAGGAGGGCAGGAGAACTGTTTCCGCCATCGTCATTGCGAGGAGAGCAGCGGCGCGGCAATCCAGGAGGTCTGAATTGATGGATTGCCACGGTACGCTCGCTTGAGACGCTAGCTGAGTTACAGAATTTATAGGAAATTGGTCTCTAGCCCTTGTATTCATTGAGTAAGCAGCTATTTATTTAGGAGTAAATGATGAGCAGTATCCTGATCCGTGGTGGCACCGTGGTCAATGCCGACCATGCCGTTCGTGCCGATGTGTTGACGCAAGACGGCAAGATCATCGCGCTTGGCGCTGATCTGCAAGCGCCGGCCGATGCACAGGTGGTTGATGCCGGTGGCCAATACGTCATGCCCGGCGGCATCGACCCGCATACCCACATGCAGTTGCCCTTCATGGGCACGGTTACCGTGGACGACTTTTTTACCGGCACCGCAGCGGGATTAGCCGGGGGCACTACCAGCATCATCGATTTTGTCATCCCCAGCCCGCAGCAACCGCTGATTGAGGCCTACAACACCTGGCGCGGCTGGGCCGAAAAATCAGCCGCCGACTACGGTTTTCATGTGGCGGTGACCTGGTGGGACGAGACGGTGCGGCGCGACATGGGCACGCTGGTGCAAACCGAGGGCATCAACAGCTTCAAGCACTTCATGGCCTACAAAAACGCCATCATGTGCGACGACGAAACGCTGGTCAACAGCTTCAAGCGCGCCATGGAGCTCGGTGCCATGCCCACCGTACACGCCGAAAACGGCGAGCTGGTCTATCTGCTGCAAAAGCAGGTGATGGACATGGGCATCACCGGCCCCGAAGGCCACCCGCTGTCACGCCCGCCCGTGGTTGAGGGCGAAGCCGCCAACCGCGCCATCGCCATTGCCGAGGTGCTGAACGTGCCGATTTACATCGTGCATGTGTCGTGCATCGAATCGGCTGACGCAATTGCGCGCGCCCGCGCCCGTGGCCAGCGTGTCTATGGCGAGGTGCTGGCCGGCCACCTGACCATTGACGACAGCATCTACCGCCACCCCGACTTTGCCACCTCTGCCGCCCATGTGATGAGCCCGCCGTTTCGCCCCAAGGCGCATCAAGAGGCGCTGTGGCGCGGCCTGCAAAGCGGCAACCTGCACACCACCGCCACCGACCATTGCACCTTTTGCGCCACGCAAAAAGCCGCCGGACGCGACGACTTTACCAAGATTCCCAACGGCTGCGGCGGGGTAGAAGAGCGCATGGCCGTGATCTGGGATGAAGGCGTCAATACCGGTCGGCTGACGCCGTGCGAGTTTGTTGCGGTCACCTCAGCCAACGCCGCCAAACTGTTCAACATTTACCCGCAAAAAGGCAGTGTCTCGGTGGGCGCCGATGCTGACATCGTGGTGTGGGACCCGGCAGGCAGCAAAACCCTGTCCGCCAAAACGCACTTCAGCAAAAATGATTTCAACGTGTTCGAAGGCCGCACCGTGCGCGGCATCCCCAGCCACACTATCAGCCAGGGCAAGCTGGTGTTTGTGCAAGGTGATTTGCGGGCCGAGCGCGGTGCTGGTCGTTACATCAAGCGACCCGCGTTTGGCGCCAACTTTGCTGCCAACAAATTGCGCGCCGAAGTGCTGGCCCCCAAGCCGGTCATGCGGTGATTTTTCAGCGTTTGAACCCACCCACCTCCTGCCGGAGTGGGGATTGCCGGGGGCCGATTTCTGGGCCTTTGACAGCATGAGGCCCCGGCAATCCACGCTCCGGCAGGCAGCAGACCACGAATTGAATGTCTTCAACGGAGAACAGCATGACAACAGCCACCGACATCAGCACCCTGCGCATCAACGGCCCCCGCCTGTGGGAATCCCTCATGGAACTCGCCAAGATCGGCGAAACCCCCAAAGGCGGCGTCTGCCGATTGACCCTCACCGACCTCGACAAACAAGGCCGTGACCTGGTCACAACATGGGCGCGTGAAGCCGGCTTGAGCGTGACCATCGACAAAATCGGCAACGGCTTCATGCGCCGCGCAGGCCGCAACAACAGCTTGCCACCGATCGTCACCGGCAGCCACATCGACACCCAGCCCACCGGTGGTAAGTTCGACGGCAACTACGGCGTGCTGGCCGGTCTGGAGGTGATGCGCACCTTGAACGACCACAACATCCAGACCGAAGCCCCGGTCGAGGTCAGTTTCTGGACCAACGAAGAAGGTTCGCGCTTTGTGCCGGTCATGATGGGCTCAGGCGTTTTCGCCAAAGCCTTCACGCTGGAGCACGCCTACGCCGCGCGTGACACCGAGGGTAAATCCGTCGGCGACGAACTCAAACGCATCGGCTACATCGGTGACCAGGAACCGGGTGACCACCCGATGGGCGCATTTTTCGAGGCCCACATCGAGCAAGGCCCAGTGCTGGAAGACAACGACGTGACGATTGGTGTGGTGCAGGGCGTGCTGGGCATCCGCTGGTTTGACTGCACCGTGACCGGCATGGAAGCGCACGCCGGCCCGACCCCGATGGCGCTGCGCAAAGACGCCATGCAGGTGGCCACGCATCTCATGCAAGAAGTGGTGGCGAGCGCCCTGCGCCACGCACCGCACGGACGCGGCACCGTCGGCATGGTGCAGGTGCACCCCAACAGCCGCAACGTGATTCCGGGGCGGGTCAAGTTCAGCATTGACCTGCGCAACGGCAGCGATACGCTGGTGGACCAGATGGCCGATGAGGTGAAGGCTTTTGCCGCCAGCCTGAGCACCCAAACCGGGCTGGGCATTCAGATTGAGCTGGTGTCAAGCTACCCGGCGCAGGCCTTTCACGACGACTGCAAAAACGCGGTGGCCAACGCGGCGCAAAAGCTCGGCTACAGCAACATGCCGGTGGTGTCAGGTGCTGGCCACGACGCGGTCTACATGTCGCGCCTGGCCCCCGCCGGCATGATCTTCATCCCCTGCTTGAACGGCATCAGCCACAACGAAATCGAGAGTGCCACGCCCGAGCACATCACGGCGGGCTGCAATGTGCTGCTGCATGCGATGCTGGAGCGCGCGGGTGTTGCAGAGGCATAACAAGACTGAATTAAGACTAAACTCAGTTTGAATCTACCCCAGACACAACAACGATGAATCTATCCACCCAAATCAAGCCCATCAGTTACCTGAAAAGTCACACGGCCCAGATTGTCAAAGAGCTGACGCTTAGCCGTGAACCGATGGTGATTACCCAAAACGGCGAAGCTACCTTGGTGGTCATCGATGTCAAGAGTTTTGAGGAACGAGAAAACACGCTGGCCTTGCTGAAAATTCTGGCGCTGGGCAACCACGAGATTGAACTGGGCAAGTGTCGGGATGCAGAAGATGTTTTTGCCGAGCTGGACCAAGCCGATCAAGCAGACCAACCATGAAACTGGTCATCCTGGAAGCAGCCGAAGGCGACTTGAAAGAACTGCGTGGGTACCTCACCAGCAACTTCAGCCTAGCGGTTTGGCTGGCCAGTTACAACAAGCTCAAGCAATCCATGCGTCACCTGGTCACTTTCCCGTATTCAGGTGCCATTGCGTCAGAGTTGGAGGCCATTCAATTGAACCAATACCGTCGAATCATCAGCGGCATGAGCTGCATCATTTATGAAGTACGCGGCGATACGCTGTACGTCCACGTCATTGCCGATACCCGGCGCGACCTGAAGTCGCTGTTGCTGCGCCGACTGCTGCGCTCTGGCACGTAATGTGCTTGTATTTTTATGAAAATCAGGCTGCAGCGCACGTCAAATATGCGTAAGCAGCTATCAAATGTGTAGTGTCAACCAACTGGAGAAACCATGAAGATGAAGCTGTTTAGTCGCCGTCAGGCGCTTGTTTTAGCCGCCGCACTGGTCGCCCTGACCCCAGGACTGTCCATGGCCCAAGCCAAAATCAAGGTCGCCGGCATTTACACCGTGCCGTTTGAGCAGCAGTGGGCGGGTCGCCTGCACAACGCCTTGAAAGCGGCCGAGGCACGTGGCGAGATTGAGTACAAAGCCAGCGAAAACGTCAGCAACGCCGACTACGAGCGCGTCATGCGCGAGTACGCCACGGCGGGCAACCAGTTGATCGTGGGCGAAGCCTTTGCCGTCGAAGCGGCAGCCCGCAAGGTGGCCAAAGACTTTCCCAAGACCTCATTCCTGATGGGTTCCAGCGGCAAACCCGCCGCCCCCAACTTCAGCGTGTTTGACAACTACATTCAGGAGCCGGCTTACCTCAGCGGCCTGATTGCCGGTGGCATGAGCAAGAGCAACAAAATCGGCCTGGTTGGCGGCTTTCCGATTCCCGAGGTCAACCGGCTGATGAACGCTTTCATGGTCGGAGCCAAAGAAACCAACCCCAAGGTCGAATTCAGCGTCAGCTTCATCAACAGTTGGTTTGACCCACCCAAAGCCAAGGAAGCGGCTTTTGCCATGATCGACAAAGGTGCTGACGTGCTGTATGCCGAGCGCTTTGGTGTCAGTGATGCCGCCAAAGAAAAGGGCAAGCTGGCGATTGGCAACGTGATCAACACGCAGGCGCAGTACCCCGACACCGTGGTGGCCTCGGCGCTGTGGCATTTCGAGCCCTCGGCCGACCGCGCCATCAAGCTGGTTAAAGAAGGCAAGTTCAGCGCCGAAGACTATGGCCCCTATTCGATGATGAAGTACAAAGGCTCGTCGCTGGCTCCCTTGGGCACGTTTGAGAAAAAAGTCCCGGCTGACATCGTTGCCAAAGTCCGGGTTCAGGAAAAAGCCATTACCGAGGGCAAGCTTACCGTCAAGGTCGATGACAGCCAGCCCAAGTCAAGCGCCAAATAACCCGTTTGCATGACCGAACCGGTTCTCTCCCTGGCGGGCATTACCAAGCGTTTTGGCGCGCTGGTGGCCAACGACAACATCTCGCTCGAACTGCACCGGGGCGAGGTGCTGGCCTTGCTGGGTGAAAACGGGGCCGGTAAATCGACCCTGGTGTCGATTTTGTTTGGCCACTACACCGCCTGCGCCGGCAAGATTTATGTGCAGGGCAAGCCCTTGCCGCCAGGCGACCCCAAAGCCGCGTTGGCGGCCGGCATTGGCATGGTGCATCAACATTTCACGCTGGCCGACAACCTGAGCGTGCTTGACAACGTGATGATGGGCAGCGAGCCGCTGTGGCAGCCCTTTACCCGCCAGGCGCAGGCGCGCGACAAACTCAAAGCGGTGGCGCTCGAATTTGGCCTGGCGGTTGACCCCCAAGCCCGCGTGGGCAGCCTGTCGGTAGGCGAGCGCCAGCGGGTCGAGATACTGAAAGCCCTGTACCGCGGTGCCCGCATTTTGATTCTGGACGAGCCCACCGCGGTGCTGACCCCGCAAGAGAGTGAGAGTCTGTTTGAGGTGCTGGCGCAGATGGTGGCGCAGGGCTTGTCGATCATCTTCATCAGCCACAAACTGGGCGAAGTGCTGCGCGTGTCAAACCGGGTGGCGGTGCTGCGCGGCGGCAAACTGGTAGCAGAAGCCAACGCAAAAAGCACCAGCCAGGCGCAACTGGCTCAGTGGATGGTTGGGCACGCCATTGACCCGCCAGAGCGTCGCCCGGCCAAGTCCGTGGGCGAAGCGGTGTGTGTGCTGAACCGGGTCAACACGGCACCGGGGCGTGAGCGGCTGAGCAATGTGTCATTGACGCTGCACAGCGGCGAGATTGTGGCCATTGCCGGGGTCTCGGGCAACGGCCAGGTGGCGCTGGCCGAGCTGTTGTGCGGCGCCCGCCAGGCCACGGATGGGGAGGTGACTTTTCTGGGCAAACCGATGCCCCTGCGCCCGGCCGAACTGGTAGAGCTGGGCGTGGCCCGCATCCCCGAAGACCGCCATGCCGTCGGCGTGGTGGGTGATTTGCCGGTGTGGGAAAACGCCGTTTCTGAGCGCCTGCGCAGCCCGACCTTTTCAAGCTGGGGCTGGGTGCACCGCAGCCGTGCCCGGCAGTATGCCCAGCGGGTGATGCAAGCTTTTGACGTGCGCGGAGGCGGCCCGCTGGTGCCAGCGCGCTCCTTGTCGGGTGGCAATATGCAGAAGCTTATTCTGGGTAGAGCCCTTACGCATCCTGCGTCAATAGCTATTAAAATAGTAGCAGAAATTTTTGATAACAATGCATTATCCGGTGTTCAAGGCAGTTCAGACGGCGCAGTGGTGGCAGGGTTGGACGCTGCAACTCCACCACCGACTTCAGGCTTTGCGCCGCGCCTGATCGTCGCGCACCAGCCGACCTGGGGGTTGGACATTGGCGCGGTTGCCTACGTGCAGGCCCAGTTGATTGCCGCACGCGATGACGGTGCCGCCGTGCTGGTGATCTCCGACGATCTGGACGAGGTGCTGACACTCGGCGACCGGGTGGCCGTGATGCATTCCGGCGCTATGACGCCTGCCAAACCTGCGCTGGACTGGAGCCGCGAAGCCATTGGCCTAGCCATGGCCGGTGTCAGCGCCGCACTGGAGGCGCACCCATGAGGCTGGAGAAACGCACTGGCAGTTCAGCCGTTGCGCTGCTGCTGGCACCGCTGGGTGCTGTGCTGTTCACCTTGCTGATCAGCGCGCTGCTGGTGCTGTGGGCGGGCGCGCCGGTGGGGCGAACCTATGCGCTGCTGCTCAAAGGCGGTTTTGGTTCGGTGTTTGCGTTCAGTGAAACCCTGACCCGCGCCATTCCCCTGATGCTCACCGGGCTGGCAGCGGCAGTCGCCTTTAAGGCGCGCTTGTTCAACATTGGCGCGGAAGGCCAGTTGTATATGGGGGCGCTGGCGGCGGTGGCCGTGGGTGGTTTGCATGGCGGCACCGGCTTTGATTTGCCGGTACCGGTGCTGTTTGTGCTGATGATGCTGGCAGCCGCCTTGGCCGGAGCGCTGCTGCTGCTGGGCCCGGCGCTGATGAAGGCCAAGCTCGGTGTCGACGAAGTCGTGACCACCTTGCTGCTCAACTTCATCGTGCTGCTGCTGGTGTCCTTGATGCTCGACGGCCCGATGAAAGACCCAACAGCCATGGGCTGGCCGCAAAGCGTGGCGCTGCTGGGCGAGCTCGAACTGGCTAAATTGATCCCGCAAACCCGCGTGCACACCGGCCTGCTATGGGCTTGCACGCTGGCGCTGGGCCTGTGGGCGCTGCTGAAATACACCGTGCTGGGCTTTGATATTCGGGCTGTCGGGGCCAACGCCCGCGCCGCCGCCTTTGCCGGTGTGTCGGTCACCCGCACGGTGGTGCTGGTGGCGCTGCTGTCGGGCGGGCTGGCCGGGCTGGCCGGTGCCATTGAAGTGGCAGGACGCACCAGTTACCTGACGCTGGACATGTCGCCGGGCTACGGCTACAGCGGCATCGTGATCGCCATGCTGGCCGGCCTGCACCCGCTGGGTGTGGTGCTGGGCAGCGTGTTTGTGGCGGGCATTCTGGTCGGGGCCGACAGCATGAGCCGCGTGGTGGGTGTGCCCACTTACATTGCCGACGTGATCGTGGCCACCTCGCTGATCTCGGTGCTGGTGGCCACGCTGCTGACGCAATACAAGGTCAAGCTGAAATGACCGAGTTTTTTGACATCCTGGCCAACCCCGCTTTTTGGGTCGCCGTGCTGCGCATTGCCACACCGCTGATTCTGGGTACGCTGGGCGTGTTGCTGTGCGAGCGCGCCGGGGTGCTCAATCTGGGTATTGAAGGCATCATGGTGGCGGGTGCCTTTACCGGTTGGCTGGCGGTGTATGGCGGTGCGCCGCTGTGGGCGGGCGTGGCCGTGGCAGCGCTCACCGGTGCGGCGCTGGGCCTGTTGCATGCGTTTTTGACGGTCGGGCTGGCACTGTCGCAACACGTCTCAGGGCTGGGCATCACGCTGCTGGCCACGGCCTTGAGTTATTACGGCTACCGGGTGAGTTTTCCCAAGGTTTCCACGCCACCCACCATCACGCCGTTTGCCGAGATGAGCTGGCTGCCGCTGCCCATTCTGGCGCAGCAAACGGCCATGACTCTGCTGGCGTTGCTGGCCGTGCCGGTGATTGCCTACGTGTTGTTCAAGACCCCGGTGGGTCTGGCACTGCGCATGGTGGGCGAAAACCCAGCCGCGGCTGAAGGCCAGGGCGTGTCGGTCGCCAAGGTGCGCACCGGCGCCATCGTGGCCGGCTCGGCCCTGATGGGCGTGGCCGGCTCGTTCTTGACCCTGTCTGCCTTCAACGCCTT
>JBBQLQ010000146.1:0-8479 GCA_038328055.1 Burkholderiales bacterium | reverse complement strand
ATCCATGAACCGGTGCGGTCGCGCCACAGAGAACCGTCATTGCGAGGAGCGACAGCGACGCGGCAACCCATGCACCCTGCAAGTCCTGGATTGCCACGTCGCTGGGGCTCCTCGCAATGACAAGTGTTTTGAGTCAAGGGCCGTGCGGGGTTTCGAGGCCGAAGCTGGAGACTCGCAATGCGGTGCCGGACGCAGCGCGATGTGATCTTCCTGCATTGCAAAACTAACGGACATTGCGGGTGCCAAACCAAAATGCTGGCGCAAATCCCGTGGAATCGTGACCTGGCCTTTGCTGGCAAGGGTGGTTTGCATCGCGTGGATTCCAAAAGTGTTACGCGGTAATACGATCACCGCACACCCCTCTGGCCCATCAATCCGCAGTTAACATGCGTCGACCCTATCTTTCCCACCCCATGAGCCTCGTCATCACTGATTTAAGCAAACGTTACGGCGATGTGCCGGTGTTCAGCCACGTCTCGTTGTCGGTCGCGCCTGGTGAGTTTGTGGCCATCGTCGGTGAGTCCGGCGTGGGCAAGTCCACCCTGCTCAATTGCATGGCCGGGCTCGATAGCTGGAACGACGGCTCGGTGCAGCTCGATGGACTTGATCTGGGCAGCTTGAGCGACGAGCAGCTGGCGCGGCTGCGGCGCGAAAAAACCGGCTTTGTGTTTCAGGCCTTTCATGTGCTGCCGCACCTGAGCGTGGCGCAAAACGTGGCCTTGCCGCTGATGCTGCTGGGCCAGCATGACGACGCCCGGGTGCAAGCCATGCTGGCTGAGGTGGGCTTGGACGGCTTGGGCGAGCGCCTGCCGCAGCAGCTCAGTGGCGGGCAGTTGCAGCGCGTGGCAATTGCCCGCGCGCTGATTCATCGCCCAATGCTGCTGCTGGCCGACGAGCCCACTGGCAACCTGGACCCGCGCACCGCTGCCAAGGTGATGGACGCGCTGGTCAGCCAGACCCGCGCGCATGGTGCGGCGATGGTGCTGGTAACGCATTCCCAAGCGGCGGCGGCGCGGGCGGACCGGGTGCTGCTGCTGACTGCCGAAGGCTTGACCCAGCATGCAGATCAAACTTGATTTTTGCGACCCGCGCGCACCTCTCGCACCGGTGCCAGTTGGCAGCACGCTCCAGGGCGCTACGGCTGTGTCATCTGGCGCACTGCGCTGCGCTTTTGATACGCCGCTGCACACGCTGGTGGCGCACACGCCCGAGCAGGTCAAGCCGCTGCTGACGGCGGTTGAAGCGTTTGCCAAACAAGGCCTGTGGTGCGTGGGCTACTTGCGCTATGAAGCGGCCCGCGCGTTTGATGCAGCGTTTGTCACCCACGAAGCCGATGGCCCGCTGGCCTGGTTCAGCGTATTTGAGCAAGCCTTGCCTTGGCCAGCACAAGGTACGCAAGCGCGCGCGGTTGAGGCGGCATCAGCAGCGCCGTTACTGGACGGGATGCCCGCACAGTGTGCTGCGCCAGAAACCCGCGTCACCTGGCGCAGCCCGTTGACCCGCCCTGAGTTCGACGCAAACATGAGCCGCATTCACCAGGCGATTGCCGCCGGGGAGTTCTACCAGGTCAACTACACCGCGCCGCTGCGTGGCACATTTGCCGGTGACGCTGCAAGCCTGTTCACCCGTTTGCAGCGCGCCCAGCCTGGGGGTTATGCCGCCTTCATCGACACCGGCCTTGAGCAGATTCTGTCGGTCTCGCCCGAGCTGTTTTTTGACTGGCAAGACGGCCAGATGCTGACCCGCCCCATGAAAGGCACCGCGCCGCGCGGCAGCAACGCCGAAGAAGACGCAAGCCTGGCCCAAGGGCTGCAAACCTCACCCAAAGAGCGTGCTGAAAACGTCATGATTGTTGACCTGCTACGCAACGACTTGTCGCGCATCGCGCTGCCGCACTCGGTCAAGGTGCCGCAACTTTTCACCATACAAAGCTTGCCCACCGTGCTGCAAATGGTGTCGGATGTGACCGCCCAAACCCGCCCTGGCACCACGCTGGCCGAGGTGTTTGGCGCGCTGTTTCCGTGTGGCTCGATCACCGGTGCGCCCAAGGTGCGCGCCATGCAGATGGTTGGCGAGCTGGAGCCCGCGCCGCGCGGCATCTATTGCGGTGCCATTGGCGTGGTGCGCCCCGGTGGCCACGCCACCTTCAACGTGGCCATTCGCACCGTCACCCTGCGCGGCGCGGATGCCACTTGCGGCATTGGCAGCGGTATCACCGCCGATGCCACTGCCGATGCCGAGTGGCAAGAGTGGCAGCACAAACGCGGCTTTTTGGCGCGCGCCAGCGAAGCCTTCAATCTGCTGGAAACCCTGCGACTCGAAGGCGGCGCGTTTCAGCACCTGGAGGCTCATCTGGCGCGCCTGCAAACTGCTGCGGCGCATTTTGCTTACCCGTTTGATGAAGCGCGCATCCGCCAGGCATTGCACGCGCTGGCAGGGCAGGGCGGGGGCACCTGGCGCGTGCGCCTGCAACTCGATGAGCACGGCACGCCTCAGGTTGAAAAATTTGCAATAGCTCAGCCTAACCCTTGTAGCTCCCCGCCAAGTCATTCGCCCCTGCCGGGGCTTCCTACAGGAATGAGACCTGAGCAGGTGCAAAAATTTATATCAAACGAGCCTCTAGCCCCCGTATTACTTGCGCTAGCAGCTACATATTTTATAGCGTCACACAGTGAATTCACCCGCTTTAAAACCACCCGCCGCGCGCATTACGAGGCCTTCGCGCCGACCGATCCTGCCGTGTTCGACACCCTGCTGTGCAACGCCCAGGGCGAGCTGACCGAGTGCACGCGCGGCAACATTGCGCTGTTGCTCGATGGCCAGTGGGTGACACCGGCGCTGCAGTGCGGCTTGCTCAATGGCATTGGCCGGGCCCATTGGCTCCAACAGGGCCGCATCAAAGAGTCCGTCATCACCCTGGCCGACCTGCCCCGCGTGCAGGCACTGGCATTTATCAACAGCTTACGCGGCTGGGTCGATGCTCGCTTTACTTAAAACCTTCTCCTGGCAGGAACTGCGCCAGCACCCCTGGCGCAACGCCGCCGCCATCGTGGCAGTAATGCTGGGCGTGGCGCTGGCGTTCTCAGTCCACCTGATCAACGCCTCTGCACTTGATGAATTTTCCCAGGCGGCGCGTTCGGTGGGTGGCCAAAGCGACCTGGAACTGCGCGCCGTGCAGGGCCACTTTGACGAGTCGCTGTACCAGCGCATCGCGCGTGCGCCGGGGGTGGCGCTGGCCTCGCCGGTGCTGGAGGTGGCCAGCTACGTGGTCACCAGGCAGGGCAAGCGCTCGCTGCGCATCGCCGGCGTTGATGCACTGCTGGTTCTTGGCGTGTCACCGGATTTGATGCCCATGCCTGCGCCTGTGCCCGCGTCCGAGCCCGCCACCGCCGGCCAGCCAGCCCCCAACCGCTGGGCGATTTTTTCACCCGGCCAGGTTTTTTTGAACGCCGCCGCGAGCCGCCTGACCGCGTCCGCTCCCAGCTTGCAACTGCAAAGCGGCATGCAACTGCAACCGGTCAGCGTGGCCGGCAGTGTGCGTGCCAGCGGCCCGGCGCTGGCGGTGATGGACATAGGCGCAGCGCAAGACCTGTTTGGCAAACAAGGGCAACTTACCCGCATCGATCTGCGCCTGCAAGCCGGGGTAGACCGTGCGGCCTTTGCCCGCACACTGCAAGCCGCGCCCGACTGGCCGGCCAACGTGACAGTCGCCGTACCGGAAGACGCGCAGTCGCAAATCAGCAACCTGTCGCGCGCCTACCGCGTCAACCTGACGGTGCTGGCGCTGATTGCGCTGTTTACCGGCGCGTTTCTGGTGTTCTCGGTCTTGTCGCTCAGTGTGGCCAAGCGGGCACAGCAGTTTGCCTTGCTGGGCGTGCTGGGCTTGAGCGGGCGCGATCGCCTGGCGCTGGTGCTGTGGGAATCTCTGGCCTTGGGCCTGGTGGGCAGCGCCGCCGGGCTGGCGCTCGGCACCGGGCTGCCGGCCACTGCGCTGTGGCTGCTGGGCGGCGACTTGGGTGGCGGCTTTTTTGCCGGTGCCGCGCCCACGCTGCAGTTCAGCGCACCAGCGGCATGGGTCTACGGCGCTTTGGGCGTAGCTGCGGCCCTGGTCGGCGGCTGGTGGCCGGCGCGTGCCGCCCAGCAACTGCCACCGGCGCAAACGCTCAAGGGGCTGGGTAGCCTGGGCGAGACATCTAAAACGCATTGGATCAGTCTTATTTTGATAGCAGCTGGTGCCCTATTGACAAGGGCTCCACCTGTTTTTGGCATTCCACTGGCGGCGTATCTGTCGATCGCCCTGCTGCTGGTGGGCGGCATTACCGCGCTGCCCTGGCTGATTGGCTTGCTGCTGGGCCAACTGGCACCGCGGGTGACGCGCCAGACCTTGCCACTGCTGGCAGTCGAGCGGGCGCGCCGCCAGCGCGATACGGCGGCAGTGGCCGTCAGCGGTGTGGTGGCCTCGCTGAGCCTGGCGGTGGCTTTGACGGTGATGGTGGCGAGCTTTCGCGACTCGGTCACCCAATGGTTGAACGTCGTGCTGCCAGCTGACCTGTACGTGCGCAGCGCGGGCAGCTTGAGCGCCAGCGATACGGTTTACTTCAGCCCCGAATTTGCCCAGGCTGCGGCGCAACTGGCGGGTGTGAAAACGCTGCAGGCCCAACGCGTGATGCCCTTGCTGCTGCAAAGCACGCTGCCCGCCGTGGCCTTGCTGGCGCGCGAGCTGAGCGACCCGGCGCGCAGCCTGCCGCTGATTGACGCACCGCTTGCGGTGCCGCCCGGCCAGATTGGCGTGTATGTGAGCGAGGCGGTGGTGGACCTGCACGGTGCCCAAGTGGGCCAGCCGTTTCCTTTGCTTTCCAAGGCTTTTAGGCCTCTAGCCCAGGCAGAACAAGCGCAGACAGCTACATTTTTTGTAGCGGGCGTGTGGCGCGATTACGCCCGTCAAAGTGGTGCCATCGCCATTGACCGGGCCACTTTTGAGCGCCTGACTGGCGACCGCCGTGCCAACGACCTGGCGTTGTGGCTGAGCGACCCTTTGGACGCGCCCCAGGTGCAGCAAGCCTTGCAGGCGCTGGCAGTGCGCCTCCAGGTCACACCGCAGGCCCCTGCTGCAACAGCTGTCACTAACGGTGATGTGGGCGTGCCCCCCGTTACGCCGCAAGCCGCGGGTGACAGTGCATCGGCAGCAGGTGCTGGTGAGGGTGCGCAGGCCAGCGACGTGCTGGAGTTCGGCACCGCCGCGCAGATTCGCGCTACGTCCTTGAAAATTTTTGACCGCAGCTTTGCCGTGACCTACTGGCTGCAGGCGGTGGCCATCGCGATTGGCTTGTTTGGCGTGGCCGCCAGCTTCAGCGCGCAGGTGCTGTCGCGCCGCAAAGAGTTTGGCTTGCTGGCGCATCTGGGCCTGACCAAGCGGCAGATTTTGACGGTGGTGGCGCTTGAAGGTGCCGCCTGGACCACGCTGGGTGCCATTGCCGGACTTGGCTTGGGGCTGCTGGTGTCGGTGGTGCTGGTGCATGTGGTCAACCCACAAAGTTTTCACTGGACGATGGACCTGATGCTGCCCTGGCCGCGCCTGCTGGCCTTGTGCTTGGCGGTGGTAGCAGCTGGCACCGTAACCGCCTGGCTGGCCGCCCGCGCCGCAGCAGGCAAAGACGCGGTGCTGGCCGTCAAGGAAGACTGGTAGCCGCCCACGCCGGATCACGATGGGGTACGCCAGAGAATAAGGGACTCAGAAATAACAAAAGTCCCACCGCCGTTGTCATTGTGAGTTTCCAGTTTCGGAATTAAAACCGCATACGAACCTTGAACCGAAGTAGCCGTCATTGAGAGGCAAAAGCCTTTAGCAGCGAGGAGCGTAGCGACGTGGCGGGCAGCGACGCGGCAATCCAGGACTTCCGGGGGTGCATGGATTGCCGCACTTCGTTCGCAATGACAATCATTGGGATATTTGGAGCTTTCATGTCCCTAAGCACCAGCGCCGCAGGTTGATTTTTCTGCTTGTCACCGTTCCTCGCGGGTAGGCCAGATGCGCAAGAAGTAAATTCAGACTTCCTGATGCGTATAGACAAAGTTTGCTTTTTTCAGGAATAGAACTGGCACTTGTAGGAGCGGCGGCAGCCGCGAATTCGGGCTTGCCAGCCCTCCCACAAAGTCACAACCAGGCTTTCACCATGCTACATGGATTCCGTGCGGATCAGGAAGTCTGAGGTTAAGCAAGGCGTTGATCTGCCCGGCCATGCCCATGCCGCCCCGGTCTTTGGTGATGTAGCCAAACAAACAGCGGCCCTGGCTGTTGCGCGCCCACAGCTCGCCCACCTGGCGTTTTTCAATCTCATACGGGTCGTTGAGCAAATGTGCGCCCTTGTACTCCAGCACCGCAATGCGCCCTGCGTTGACCCCGTCGCCCGCCAGTTCCGCCACAAAGTCCGGAAAAAAGCGCCCACGTGACGTGGCCAGCGCAAAGCCGCAAGGCGCGGTGTCAAGGTTGCGCACCCAGTGCATGACGGCGGGGTGGGCATCAAGCAACTGGGCGCAGGCAAACTCTTCGCCGCCGTCTTTCAAATCGGCCAGCACCGGGTAAAAGTGCTTGTTGAACTGGTAGCGCCCGCTGTAGCGTGAGAGCGCCGGGGCCGGGTAGCGGTTGGCCACAAACAGCAGCGGCTGCGCCCAGTCGGGCTCAATCGTCCAGGTTTCCTGCAGCACCAGTTGGCGAAACTGCGCCTTGGCCGCGCGGTCTTTCAGGTCGGCTACGCGGGCCTCAATGTCTTGCGCCAGTTTGAAGCGGGCCTTGGCCAGCGCCACCAGCGAGAGGCCTTTTTCATGCAGCAGGTGGTTGACGACGGCTGCGAAATAGGCGCGGCGCTGGCTCTGGGTGAAGTCAGGCAGCTTTTGAAACAGCGACTGATCGAGCCAGCGCACCAGATCATCGGCGCTGATGCTGCTGGAGCCGTAATCCAGTGCAATCTGGCTGGCATCAGCCGCGCGCAGCTGGACGTGCGCGTCTTTCAGGTAAATCTCGAAACTGTTGGACTGCTCGACAATATGAAAGTCCGGCAACTGCACCGCATCGGGCGTGAGCAAATCCAGCGTCACGGTTTCCAGCACGGCCTCAACCTCCAGCGGCCAGAGCTGACCTTGCGCCGTGCTGCGGTAGCCCAGCGTCGGAACCGGCGCAAAGTGCGCGCCGCGTGAGGCCGGGGCAGCTTGCGCGGCCACCAGCGCGTTGTGCTGCGCCACCTTGTCTTTCACCTGCGCCTGCTTTTTGGCACCGCGCACCTGGGCCATCAGCAGCGCTTCAACCTCGGTGCCAATGTGCCCGGTGACCACCACGCGTTGCTCGCCCGCCAGCTGCACCACCGCAATGCCCGGCGCATTGTGCAGCGCTGCAGGCACTGAATTTGCTGCAAAATCAGTAGCTACTGGCGAATATTCAATAAGGGCTGTAGGCTGATTTGTATCAAAAACTGGCAACAAGGACTGCGGCACCAGCATGCTTGCCACGTCGAGCGCCTCAAAGCCCATGTGGTTGATCAAGCGGTCGGCCAGCGCGCTGGCGGCGGTTGAAAACTTGGCCTCGCAAACATGCGCATAAGCCCGGTTCAGCGCCTCGCGCCCGCGTCGGCTGGCATACGGCATGCGCAGCACGCGCCCCAGCAACTGCTCTACCGCTGTCGCGCTGGAGAGCTTTTGCAGCGAGCACAGCACGTAGGCAAACGGGCAGTCCCAGCCCTCGCGCAGCGCCTGCACGGTGATGACAAAGCGCACCGGGCAATCGCGCGCGGCCAGGTTCAGGCCTTCCAGCTCCTTGGTGTCGCCGGTGGCTATTTTGATTTGCTCTTTGGGGATGTGCAGCTCGTCGTGCAGGTGCTGGCGCAAGGCGGCGGGCGGTACGTCGTCGTTCTCGTTTTGCGCCTGAAACAGCACGATGGGGCGCACATAGCCGTAGCCCGCAGCCTCGTCTTTGAGTGCCTCGCCCTCTAGCGCACGCTGGGTTTGCACGGCGGCAAACACCGCCTGCTGCCAGCCCAGCGGGTGCCCGGCCAGCGCAATCGGCAGCTTGATCATGGCTTCAGCGGCCAGCTCTTGCGCGCTGACGTGGTACAGCACGTTGGTTTGGGTCGCAATCGGTGTGGCGGTCAGCTCCAGAATGGCGCTCGGGTTGAGGCGCTTGAGGGCGGTAAAGCTCTTGTCGGTTTTGGTGTTGTGCGCCTCATCCACGATCAACAGTGGCTCATGCAGCGCCAGCCAGTTGGCCAGGCTCCAGCGCGGCTGGCCAACAAAACCTTTCAAAATACCGGCACGCACGCCAGCGCCATCGGCGGCGGCTTCTTCCGCCGTGACCATGGCATCGGGCAAATCATGCAAAACCCGCAGACGCTGCGCGTCGCAGCCTTTGAAATGCCGCTCAAAGTGCTCCGAGAAGCTGTACACGTTGCGCTTGTCGGTGTCGTCAATGCGAAAGCTCTGAATCGTGGCC
>JBBQLQ010000145.1:0-8516 GCA_038328055.1 Burkholderiales bacterium | reverse complement strand
AGCGACCACCGGGCGGGGATAGGTCTTGGGCGTGCCCGGCTCCGCCAGCTTGATGCCGGTGAGCATGGCGCGCGCCAGATTTTCCTTGTGCACAAGACTTTCAATCACGACGCCGGCAATGTGCCCGAAAACCACCAGCAGCATCAAGGTTGCGCTGGCATCATGCACTTGCTTGAGTAACTTGATCTGGGAAAAGCTCAACCACCCGGCTGCCAGCCCTTGTTGCTCTTCGCCGCCCAGAGTCAGGAAGCCGGTGCAGCCAACGACCACGGTCAAGGCCAGCAAAATGTAGATTGCCAGGCTGCCGGTTGGGTTGTGGCCGACATGGCGTGCCGCCTTGTGGCTGGCCACTTGTTTCAGGTAGCTGATGGCCGCCCGGGGGCCGAACCAGAAGCTGGCAAAGCGCGAAAAGTGCGAACCCGCAAAGCCCCAGAACACCCGAAAGCCCACCAGCCCCAGCATCAGATAACCCAAAAACACGTGGATGGGCAACCACTGGTCGCCCTCGCTGGTCAGCCAGGCCAGCGCAAAGCTGCCAGCCAGCGTCCAGTGAAACAAACGGGTGGGTAAGTCCCAGATCAGGGTGCGTTGCATGGGGGGTTTTGATGTGTTGAGGACAGAGCAAATTTCACTGCGTGTAAATGTTGGTCTGTCCCGCAATGTTGTTACTTTGGAATTCGGATGTTGTGTTCGTTGAAATCACCCTTGTCGGCACCCGCGTGGCAGGCCATGCAGTTGGCGGGGCTTTTGACAGATTCACGTTTCCACACCGCCGGGTTGATTTCGCCGCTGCTGTGCTTGGTCTTGAACCAAGCGCTGTCGGAAATGCGCAGCGGTGCTGTCTTGGCAGTCCAGCGGTTGGATTCGTACTTGACCAGGTAGTCGGTAATTTCCTTGACATCAGCGGGTGGTAGTGAGGCATCGGTACCAAAGTGCTTGTCCAGTCCGGTCATGACTTTTTTCCAGGACGCAGCAGGCAGCAAGCCGGGCTGAAACGCCATGTGGCAGCCGCCGCACTCGGCCTGCCATTTGGCGTTGATGGCGGCTGGCATGAGCGGTTTGCTACGGTCTTCGCCGTTGTACTTGGCTTGGGCACCGAAGGCGCATGCGGCCAGAACGGCCAATAGGAGTGGTTTGGTAAATTTCATGGGGAGCCTTTAATCAGTTGAGGACAGAGCAAATTTCACTTCGTGTAAATGTTGGTCTGTCCCGCAAATATCTTCAAATATCTTGATTTGTTGAGGACAGAGCAAATTTCACTTCGTGTAAATGTTGGTCTATCCCGCAAATATCTTGATTTGTTGAGGACAGAGCAAATTTCACTTCGTGTAAATGTTGGTCTGTCCCGCAAATATCTTGATTTGTTGAGGACAGAGCAAATTTCACTTCGTGTAAATGTTGGTCTGTCCCGCAAAAGTATTAGATAACCCCCAGCACGTAAGTCATGAAATCGCCTTTTTCCTGGGTGGTGCAAGCGCGGGCCAGTGCGTCGTTGCAATTGCGCTTGAACCATTTTTCAACCTGGGCCGCATCGGTGAAGCGCTTGGGGTTGACCGAAGGTGCCATGGGCTCAATCACCTTGTTGGTCTTGGCGTGCTTGCCCATGTTTTTGGGCGAATCGGTGTGGCATGAGGCGCACGACAGCTGGTTGGGGCCAACGGTGGTGTAGAGCTTGCGTCCGGCTTCAGCACTGAAACCCTTGAAGGCGGGGTTTTCCTGCTTGGCTGCCGTGCTGTAGCCGTTCAGAATCGGATTGGCCGAGGCTATGACGGGCAGCGCGACAGCCAGGCAGGCCAGCAGGTGAGAGGTGCGCAGTGAATTTTTCATTTTCAACCTTGTTTTGAACATGGTTGAAGCATAGAGGCGGCGACTTAAAGAAATCTTAAGGAAAGAAACCCATCCCCGCCTGCGAGGATGCCGAACCGTTTAGCTCGCGTCAAAGGCCAGCCAAGGCTGCGTGCACTTCGGCGGCCGAGATGATTTCAGACAGCACCACCGGCGCATGGCCTTGCCTGTACAGCACATACACCGGCACGCCGTTGCGCCCCAGTTGGCTCAGGGCTGCGGTAATGGCGGGGTCGCGACGGGTCCAGTCGGCGCGCAGCAGGGTGACCTTTTTGGCATCAAAGTCGGCCAGCACTGCGGCGTTGGCCAGCGTGGTTTTTTTGTTGTACTGGCAGGTTACGCACCAGGCGGCGGTGAAGTCGACAAACACCGGGCTGCCGCTGGCCAGCAATTGATCGACCTTGCCCGGGGCCCAGGCTTGCCAGCGCTCGGTCTGGTTGGTGCTGCTGAGGGGCTCTGACATTTTTAAGACATTTTGGCCGATAGCCCACGTCAACGCTGCGAGGGTAGCTATTGAAAACAGAGCAACTGGCCAGCGTGCCCGGCCCCGGATGGTGAATGCCCAGATCATCAATGCCAAGCTCACCAGCAGGGCGAGCAAGGCGGCGGCCCCGTCAATGCCGGTTTGCTGGCCCAGCACCCACACCAGCCAGACCACCGTGGCAAACATCGGGAAGGCCATGGCGTGGCGGAAAACTTCCATCCAGGCCCCCGGGCGCGGCAGCTTGCGCGCCAAGGCGGGTGACCAACTGGCCGCCAGATAGGGCAGCGCCATGCCAACGCCCAGGGCAGCGAAGATCAGCAGCGCCTGGGCGGGCGGCAAACTCAGTGCCAGCCCAAGCGATGCGCCCATGAACGGCGCGGTGCAGGGCGATGCAATCAGCACCGCCAGAATGCCCGACAAAAAGGCATTGATAGCCGGGTTTTTGGCCTCTAGAGTGGCCAGGCCGCTGGGCACAAACATGCCAAACTCAAACACCCCGGCCAGGTTCAGACCGATCACGGTGAACAGCACCGCCAGCGCCGCCACCACGGCGGGTGCCTGCAATTGAAAGCCCCAGCCCAACTGCTCACCGGCGCTGCGCAGGGCCAGCATCAGCGCACCCAGCGCCAAAAACGACAGTACTACCCCGGCGCTGTAGGCCAGGCCGTTGACGCGCTGGCGGCGCTGGTCTGCGGTGTGCAGGGTAAAGCCCACCACTTTGATGGCCAGCACCGGAAAAACGCAGGGCATCAGGTTCAGAATCATGCCGCCCAGCAGCGCACCCAGCAAGGCCAGCCACAGGCTGGTTGGCACATTGGTCGGGGTGGACGCTGGGGCTGCGCCCGTCAAGGGCAATGCCGCTGGTGCTGACAGCGGTGCCAAGGCGGCGATGGCGGGCCAGCTGCCCGTCACCCGGGCTTGCGTGATAAAGCCGCTGCGTTGGCCGCCAGCATCTGCCACCAGCACCAGTGGCATCACGTCCGGGCTGGCGCTGCGGTGGGTGGCCATGGGCACCACGGCAGTCCAGACGGCACCTTGCCAGCTTTGCATCCATGGTGCTGCGGGCTCGATCACCTCAGGCGTTTCCGGGAAAAATTCCAGCTTTTTGCCGTGCAGCGCAGCAGGCAAGCCGGCCACGGATACTTTGAGCGTATTGCCGTCAATGGCAACGCTGCTGGTGCCACTCAAGGGCGCGGGGTGTGCCTTGAAAGCGGCCTCGAACTGCATGCTGTTGAGGGCGGTCGAGCCTTTGGTCGGCAGGCGCAAGACAAACTCACCGTCTTGCGGCACGCATTCCTGGCGGCACACCAGCCAGCTGGCTTGCAGTTTGACTTCGAGTTCGGGGTTCAGCGGTGAGGGCTTGAAGTCGGGCGTGATCGTCAGCGGCACCGGCAACAACACGGTGCCATCAAAGCCATAGTTGGCCAGGGTGCCAAGGGCTATTTTTTTGGGCACCGGCCAAGCGATGTCACCGGCCAGCACGCCAGTGGGCAGCGTCCAGCTCAAGGTGGTGGGCTGACCCGAGTCACCCGAGTTTTTCCAGTAGGTGTGCCACTCTGGCTGGTGGTTGATTTGCAGGCCGACCCAGACGGTGCTGCCAGCGGCCACGCCATCGGGTGCAAATGCCATCAGTTCGGCGCGCACCTGTTCGGTGACAACTACTGACTTTAAGGTATTTTGGGCTGTAGCCCAGGTAGGTATTGCGCTATACGCTATAAATAATATAGCAAATAAAGCGCTGCGCAGGCGGTGAGGAAGTGTCATAGTGGAATCAGAGTCAGACCGGTGGGTGAAGTTCAACGTGGCGCATTTTCGCTTCTCCTGGCGGTTTAGTTGTCGTCACGGTCGTTGGCAAACAGCGACGGTTGCTCGTGGGGGCTGGCAAACACCGCTGGTAGTTTGGTGGGGGCTTTGATGCGCAATTGCTTGTTGACGTTTTCCTGGCCAAACACGACTTCAATGGCAGAGGCGCTCACGCCAAACAAGGGGGCCAAAAAACGCACCATGTGGTCGGTCGCTTTGCCGTTGACGGGGGCGGCCGTCACGCTGATCTTGAGCTGGGTGCCCTTGGGTTTTCCGATGGCATCCTTGCTGGCGCTGGGTTTGCCCAGAATATTGACCACCAGCACATCGCCATCCCAGGCAAAGAAGGAATCGCCGGTGATGTTGCGCGGGCTTTGTCTGGTCATGGTGGGTCATCATAGCGACCCCTACAATTGAAGTTTTAAAGCTGACGCACCATGTCCAATTTGCCCATTTGTCCGCAATGCACCCTTGAAAATACCTATGTCGATGGGGAAAACTACAGCTGCCCGGATTGCGGGTTCGAGTGGTCTGTGGGGGTGGCATCGCCCGTCGGTGAAGACGAAGGTGGTCCGGTCAAGGATGCCAATGGCAACCCGCTGGCCAATGGGGACACCGTCATTTTGATCAAGGATTTGAAGGTCAGGGGCTCATCAATCGTGCTGAAGAAGGGCACCAAAATCAAAGGCATTCGCCTGCCAGACGGTGCTGGCGACCACGAGGTGGATTGCAAAACCGACCAGGGTGCCTTCATGCTCAAGGCCGAATTCATGAAGAAGGCCTGAGGAGCGCCACATGGCACAGCACGCGCGCTACTGGACTGAATTGCGGTGGCCTGACTTTGCTGAAATGCAAACCAGTGGTCAAGCGGCCCGCACCATCGCCGTGCTGCCGGTGGCAGCGACTGAGCAGCATGGCCCGCACCTGCCGCTGAGTGTCGACACGGTGTTGGTCGATGGTGTGATTGAGGCAGCTTTGCCCCATTTGGCAGACGACTTGACCGTGCTGTTTTTGCCCACCCAGGCGGTCGGTTTGAGCCCCGAGCATGCGCGCTTTCCCGGCACACTGACGCTGAAAAGCGAGACGCTGGTGCGCCTGTGGACCGACATTGCCGAATCGGTGGTGGCCGCTGGCATCACCAAGCTGGTGCTGTTCAATGCGCACGGCGGCAATGTGGGCGTGATGGATTTGGTGGCGCGTGACCTGCGCGCCCGCCTGAACATGCTGGTCTACAGCGTGAGCTGGTTCAATTTGCCGCTGCTGGATGAGTCGGGCCAAGACGTGAATGCCTTGTTTGGGGCAGACGAACACCGCTTTGGCATCCACGCCGGTGACATCGAAACCTCCATGATGCTGGCGCTGGACCCGGCGCAGGTGGACATGGCGCTGGCAGATAACTTCAGCTCGGCAGCCCAGACCCGGTCGCAACAGTTTGAGCTTCTGGGCAACGGCAAAAGCGCCAAGCTCGGCTGGCAAATGCAGGACTACAACGCTGCGGGTGCTGTGGGCAACGCGGCAGCGGCCACCGCCGACAAGGGCCATGCTTTGGTTGGGGCTGCGGGTCGTGCGCTGGCCCGCCTGCTGGCGGAGGTTGACCGCTTGCCCGCCGATACGCTGGCCAACACGGTCGCACCGCCACGCCCGACTGGCCCGCGCTGAGTTTCTTGGTGACAGACCCGACATGATGGTCGCCTACGACCTGTTTGCGCTGGGCGCGGCCGCTTGCTGGGCGGTTGGCAGCATCATGTCGGTGACCCCCTCACGCCATCTGGGTTCCTTTGCTTTTACCCGCTGGCGCATGCTGATGGTGGCCGTCATGCTGTGGGCGGTGGTGGCCGTCACGGGGTCCTGGCGCGGCTTTGAGGCAAGCTACTGGGGGGTCATGGCGATCAGCGGCCTGATTGGCATCTTTGTTGGTGACACCGCCTTGTTCGCCGCCATGAACCGGCTCGGGCCGCGTCGCGCCGGGGTGTTGTTTGCCACCCACGCGGCCTTCAGTGCGGCACTGGGCTTCCTGTTGCTCCATGAACGCATGAGCCTGCAGGCCTTTGGCGGTGCCGTGTTGACGCTGCTGGGTGTCATGCTGGCCATTGTGCTGGGTCGCCACAAGGATGAAACCCACGCCTGGGAGGTCGATAGCGGCCACGTCGGTGCGGGTGTGGCGCTGGCGCTAGTGGCAGCGCTGTGCCAGGCGCTTGGCTCGCTGGTTGCCAAGCCGGTGATGGTGCTGCAGGTTGACCCGGTGATGGCCTCGGCGGTGCGCGTGACGGTGGCGACCTGCGCGCACTTTGTGCTGCTGGCCTCGGGCTTTCGGGCCGCGCGCTCGCAGAATGCGCCGACGCTGCGGGTGCTGGCGCAAACCGGCCTGAATGGCTTTATCGCCATGGGTGTCGGCATGACGCTGGTGTTGCTGGCGCTGGAGAAAGGTGATGTCGGTATGGTGGCAATTCTGTCGTCGGTGTCGCCCATCCTGGTGTTGCCGCTGTTATGGTTTCAACTCAAGCGCGCACCCGCTCCCGGGGCCTGGATCGGGGCTTTTTTGACGGTGGTGGGTACGGCGCTGATTTTGTGGCGTTAACGTGAATACAAAAATCGTCATTGCGAGGAGCGCCAGTGACGCGGCAATCCAGGAAGTCCAGGGGGCACGGATTGCCGCGCTGCGCTCGCAATGACGATTTTTCATGATCAGGGGTGCTGCACTCTTGAATCATGGCAGCTAGAGGTGAAACCCTAACTATTTGTTGCACCGCAGCAAAAAAAACTTGCAAGGCCGCGGGTTATCCCTATAATTCAGACCATGCTGCACTGCAACATAAATTTATGAAGCATGCCGAGTAATCCACCCAACCTTTGAAAGATACCACCATGTTCACTACCGCTGACCAATTCACCGCTACCAACAAAGCCAACCTGGACGCTGCTCAAGCCCTGTCCACCAAGACCTTCGCCGGTTTTGAAAAGATGGTTGAACTGAACCTGGCCGCTGCCAAGGCTTTGATGACTGAATCTTTCAGCCACGTCCAGTCGGTGTTGGCCGCCAAAGATGCACAACAAGCCATCGCCCTGCAATCGGGTCTGCTCGCTCCAGTTGCTGAAAAGGCTGCTGCTTATAGCCGCCATGTGTATGGCATCGCTGTTGAAACCAGTGCCGAATACGCCAAGGCCTTTGAAGGCAAGGCTGCTGAAGGCCAAAAAGCTTTTGGTCAAGTCATGGAAAACATGACCAAGAACGCACCCGCTGGCACCGAGTCTGCTGTGGCTGTGCTCAAGAGTGCCCTGGCTTCCAGCCAAAGCGCCATCGAGTCGGCTCAAAGCGCCGCCAAGCAAGCTCTGGCCATGGCTGAGAGCAACGTGTCCGCTGTGACCGAGCAAGCTCTGAGCGCTGCCGCTGCCGTTGGCAAGAAGGCTTAATTGCCCAAGCCGTAGCCGCTTGTCGGCAAAAAGAAAGGCACCTTCGGGTGCCTTTTTTTGTGGGTGACGCTTGAGCGGGTTGCCTACAGGATGCCACTGGCTCTGAATGTCCAGCCGTTCGCAGGCAAGGCCGGACGGCGTGCCCGAATGGCGGCCAGGCCCAGCAGACCGATGAAGGCCAACGCCAGCGTGGCTGGCTCGGGTACGGTTCCGCCACCGTTAACGGAGGCGAATGGAAGGAATTCGACGCCAGTTGACGTAACGTCAAGACCGCCGCTCAAGCCGTTGCTACCAGTCAGTTCACCTGAGCAAACGCCAGAAAGACTGTTCATCTGAAGCGTTACCTCGCCGGTATCGGCCAGGGCCCGACCACAAATATTGCTTGCTTCGGTATTCATCCAGATGCTGGTAAGCGCGAGGATGTTCCCCATGAATGCGGTGGTTGTACCGATGGTCGCGGAGCTGCGGACATTCCAATAGACGCCAGCACCTGCACCGGTATTGATCACATTCACAGACGAGCCGGACGATGTGATCAGCGAATCCACCATCTGGAACCGTAAAGCTCGACAAATCGGGTCTCAGAATCGGCGAGGCCAACGCCTAATCGGGGCCATAGGCAAGCGCCATTAGCAACGGCAGGGATAACTTGAAATTTCAATTTCAAAGGGCTCATTTGTCTGCCCTCGGCGCCTCTCACTTGTTCGCGCTGATTGAAGTTTGAGCCGGTCCCGCTCAATTTTGACTCGCCGTGGTCTACGCGATGCGTTGCGGCCTTGACATTGCAGGTGACTTCCTGGGGTGCACGCGAATGGAAGAGACCGACACTACGGCGTGCTGGCCCCGAATTCACCCTTGCGAGGGGCCGTGACGGTCAACGTGCGGAAGGCCGCGCCAGTGGTCGTGAGATGCACCGTGACAGAGGATGCGAGCCCCCGGTCTGGACGCGAGCAGGATCTGCTGCCCCAATACG
>JBBQLQ010000144.1:0-8527 GCA_038328055.1 Burkholderiales bacterium | reverse complement strand
GCTGGAACGCGCACTGGCCACCGAGGTACCGGCCACGCAGTGGCGCACCGGCAGTGAAGTGGACGATGCCAGTTGGGACTTGGCGCTGACGGCACGCGGCCTGCTGGATGCGGCGCAGTTGCTGCAAGGGCGCTACCACCTAGTCATCACCAACGTGCCTTACCTGTCGCGCGGCAAGCAGTTGGATGCGCTGAAAGACTATTGCGCCACCCACTACCCTGACGCCAAGAACGACCTGGCCAATGTGTTTCTGGAGCGTTGTCTGGAGTTGGCGCATGACCGGAGCCAAGGCGTGGTGCAAATCGTCATGCCGCAGAACTGGCTGTTTTTGACCAGCTACAAAAAACAGCGTGAAAGCCTGCTCAAAAATGTGAGCTGGAACCTGTTGGCCCGCTTGGGACCGGGTGCTTTTGAGACCATCAGCGGCGAGGTGGTGCAAGCCGTCTTGCTGACCCAGACCCGTGCCCCGGCGGCGGCCGATTTTCAGTTGCGCGGCGTGGATGCCAGCGCGCCCAAGGGAGCGCTGGAGAAAGCGGCGCTGCTGAGGGCGGGGGAAGTGCTGGCGGTGGGGCAAGCAGGGCAGTTGGGGAATCCAGATGCGCGGGTCTTGCTGGAGCACTCCGTTGCTCAGGTTCAGTTATCCAACTACGCCTTTACGGCCCAGGGCATTAGTACTACTGATGGGTCAAGGTTCGTGCAGCAGTATTGGGAGAGGGCAAATTTCAACGGCGGCTGGGAGTTTTTCCAAGCAGCATCAACTGAGCAAACTCTTGGACTTGTCAGCGGCTACAACTATGTCATCCGTTGGGGCGGGCTAGGCAGCGATTACTTTAATTACATCGACGAACTGAAGAAAGTTGGTCGAATTGGGGGAGCATGGCAAGCTGGCCGAAATGCCTGGGGACATGTTGGCTTCGCCATCAATGTAACCAGGAACAAAGCTGTTGCCCTGTACTCTGGGGCAAAGTTCGATGTAACGGCTGGAATCATGGTGCCATTTCGTAGTGAACACGCAGCTGCAGTGCTCACATATCTTCTTGACCCGGTTTATGAGCGGGAGTTAACGGCGCTTGACCCTTCGTTGTCGGTTACGGAGGCAACGCTAACCAAAGTCCCCTTCGACCTCGCCCACTGGCAACAAGTCGCCGCCGAGCGCCACCCAGACGGCCTGCCCAAACCGTATTCCGACGACCCGACGCAATGGCTGTTCCACGGCCACCCCTTCCCCGCCACCGACCCGCTGCAAGTGGCAGTCGCTCGCCTCGTCGGCTACCGCTGGCCGGCAGAGCAGCAGACCGCCAACGCCAGCGCCATCGCTGCAGACGATAAATTTCAAGCCAAATTGGCCTCTAGCCCCCTAGATAAAAGTGCGAGCAGCTATCAAAATAATAGTATTGACCTGCCTGCACAGGCACCCGATAAGGCCGCCGCGATGGAACTGTCCGACGCGGCCCACGCATGGATAGCCCGCTGCGCGCAACTGGCCGAGCACACTGACGACGACGGCATCGTCTGCCTGCCCTCAGTGCGCGGTGAGCCAGCGGCGCACGAGCGGCTGCTGAAGCTGCTCATCGCCGCGTGGGAAACCGTGCAGCCCGGCAGCTGGAAGCCCGCCGTGCTCGACAAACTGCTGGCAGATGCTGACTGCGCGGGCAAAGGGCTGGACACCTGGCTGCGCGACAAATTCTTTGAGCAGCACGCCAAACGCTTCCACCACCGTCCCTTAGTCTGGCACGTGTGGGACGGCCTGAAAGACGGCTTTGCCGCACTGGTCAACTACCACCAGCTCGACGCCAAAAACCTGGAGCGCCTCATCCACACCTATTTGGGCGATTGGATACGCAACCAGGAAGCCGGTGTGGCCAACGGCACCGACGGTGCCCCGCTGCGCCTGTCCGCCGCGCTGGCCCTCAAGAAAAAGCTAGCAGCCATCCAACAGGGTGAATTTGACGGCAGGGTCGGCTACGACATCTTTGTGCGCTGGAAACCGCTGGCCGAACAACCCATCGGCTGGACCCCCGACCTGAACGACGGCGTGCGCATGAACATCCGCCCCTTCATGACCGCCGAGGTGCTGCGCCATAACAAAAAGCCCAAGCTAAATATCACCTGGGACAAAGACCGAGGCAAGGACGTTGAGTCCGCGCCGTGGTTCAAAGTGTTCAATGGCGACCGCATCAATGACCATCATTTGACGTTGGCTGAGAAAATGACGGCAAGAAACAACCAAGGAAACAAATGCTAAAAACTCTCAAGCTCAAGGGTGTTGGCCCAAGTGCCGAGATGGCACTTGAATTTGGCGACCGACTCAACATCATCACGGGTGACAACGGATTAGGAAAAAGTTTTTTACTTGACATCGCCTTTTGGGCGATGACGCGGCGCTGGCCAGGCGAGGTCAACCAGCGATTGACCTCCGGCAGCCCCGCGCTGCCCCGCCCGACAGAGCAGGGAGAAATTGCCTTCTCGTTCAAGGGTAAGACCGCCACTGAGCAGTACATCAGTCGCTTTGAGCGCCAAACCCAGTCGTGGACGGGGCGCCCAGGTCGTCCCGCCAATCCGGGTCTGGTGTTGTATGCCATGGCCGATGGTGGCTTTGCTCTGTGGGATCCCGCCAGAAATTATTGGCGTACTCAAACCGGGCTTGATGTGCAAGAGCGCCGCCCAGCCTATGTGTTCAATCCGCAAGAAGTGTGGAGCGGTCTTGCGGATGAGTCAGGTGTGTTCAGTAACGGCTTGATTCGCGATGTTGCCAATTGGCAGCGCGAACAAGGAGATGCATGGGCGCACTTTGTCTGGGTGTTAGTGCAACTGTCTGCCAGCGACAACGAAACTTTGTTCATGGGGAAGTTGACCCGTATCAGCTTGGACGACGCACGCGACATGCCGACGTTGACCATGCCTTACGGTCTGGATGTTCCCGTGGTTCATGCCTCTGCCGGTATGCGCCGTATCTTGGCCTTGGCTTACCTGCTGGTGTGGGCGTGGCAGGAGCACTTGAAGGCCAGCGAGTTGCTGGGCACGCCACCGAGCAACCAGTTGGTTTTTTTGATTGATGAAATCGAGTCTCACTTGCACCCCAAGTGGCAGTTCAGCATCATCCGCTCGCTGGTCAATGTGATGAAGGAAATGGCCCCGCAAGCGCAGGTTCAGTTGATAACCGCCACCCATTCGCCGCAAATACTAGCCTCGCTGGAGCCGATTTTTGACGCTAACCAAGATGCCTGGTTTGACTTGGATTACATGCACAGCGAAGATGGTTCCGATGTGGTGCTGACACCCCGAGTGTTTGAAAAGCATGGCACCGTCTCAAACTGGTTGACCAGCGAAGCGTTTGATTTGACCAGCGACCGTGCGCCAGAAATGGCCCAACTGCTAGCCGCTGCTTCGACGCTACTCAACGCCGACCAACCTGGTGAGTCCGCTGTGCAGGCGATGTACCAACGCTTGCTGGTGGCTCTGAACCCGAAAGACACCTTCCTGTTCCGCTGGCGTGCACTGGCCGAGCGCAAAGGGCTTGCACTGTGATACCCGTGCAATTGCAACCTGAGCCGCCGAACTTTGACAGGGATGTGCGCCAGCCAGGGCATGCTTGGTTGACTAGAAATGACGTGGCATTGCACGCGCCTCCAGCAGACGCGAGTGCTTTGCCAACCTACTGGCGAAGAACCCAGAAAGAGCTCTGGACGGCCTACAGCGGTGTATGTGCGTATCTGTGCATTTATTTTGAATGGGCAACCGGCGCATCATCAACCGATCACTTCGTAGCTAAATCGACCCATGCCGGGCAGGCGTACGAGTGGAGCAACTTTCGCCTAAGCTGCCTGGGTGCAAACCGTAACAAGGGGAGGTTTGACGATGTGCTTGACCCCTTCGAGATGGCTGCATTCACCTTCGAGTTGAATGTGAGTAGCGGTGTGATGGCACCCCGCCGTCATTTGCAAGGGGAAGATGACAATGTATATAAAGCGGCCGCAGTGACCATCCGTCGGCTCGACCTCAATGCGCCTGAAATAACGCTCATGCGCACAGAACATGTCTCAGATTATTTAAGCGGGCAAGTCACCGCGAATTATTTGAAAAGAAAGTCCCCGTTTGTTTGGGGCGAAATGGTGCGGCAAGGGTTCGTTGGCGCTGTCGAACCGGCATGACGCTGGCGGAGAAAATGGCGGCAAGAAACAACAAGGAAGTGATATGAACCTGAATGCTTCAATCGTTGACCAACGGCTGGAAGGTGTCCAAGACGAGATTCGTGAATGGGCTGCGGCCGACTTGAATGTGACGGACCCAGGGCGACTCAAGCCCTTGGCATTCGTTTACTTGTGTGTAAAAACCATGCTGGACCTGGACGCGCAAGAAGCGTTTGATGGTGTGACCGACGGCGGTGGCGATTTTGGTGTTGATGCCATGCACGTCACCGAGGAGGTTGATGGCGAATTTGTCGTGACGCTGTTTCAGGTCAAGTACAGAGCCAAACTGGATGCGGACTCAAATTTTGAAGAGAAAGGCATCCTTGCCCTGGTCAACGCCATTCGCCACATCTTCGACCCGGCCGCCGAGCTTGGTGCCATCAATGAGCGACTGCGGGTGAAGGTCGAGGCGGCGCGCTCGATGGTGCGCGACGGCATGATTCCGCGCGTGCGTGCCATCGCTTGTAACAACGGGCTGAAGTGGAATGACCAGGCACAGACGGCGATTGACCGGGCCGATTTTGGCGACCAGGTGAGCTGGGAGTACGTTAACCACGATGTGCTGATTGGGCTGCTGCAGCGGCCCCGGCAGGTGGATGACATCTTGCGGTTTGTTGGCAAGGCCAACGTGGAAGACATGAATTTCAGCCGTGTGTGTGTTGGCCGCATGCCGGTTACAGAAGTTGCTGCGCTGATGAAGGCTCACACCGACCGCATGCTGGAGCGCAACATCCGGCGTTACCTGGGCCTGCACGGCAACCGGGTCAATGAGGGGATTCGTGCCACGCTGATGTCGGCCAATCCAGATAATTTTTATTTCTTCAACAATGGCTTGACCATCATTTGCGACCATTTCAAGTACAACGCCTTGCAAGGCGGTAACTTTCAGGTGCAGGCCGAAAATTTGCAAATCGTCAACGGTGCGCAGACCTGCATGACGATTGCCAAAACATTGGAAGAAATGGCGGCACGGGGCGATTTGCCGCCAGCCGATGCGAGCGTGTTGGTGCGTTTGTACGAGTTGCCCAAGGACAACGAAGACATCGTTTTGCAAATCACCCACGCGACCAACAGCCAAAACCCGGTCGATTTGAAAGACCTGCGCTCCAACGACGATATTCAGTGCCAGTTGGAAGCGAGCATTGCGTTGCTCGGGTTCAGCTACCGGCGCAAGCGCACCGATGGCGTGGTCAAGCCCACAGACATCACAGCGGGAGTAGCGGCAGAGGCACTGTTGTCTGTTTGGCGCGCAGCACCCCATCAAGCCAAGTTCCTGACCCGTGAGCACTTTGGCAAGCTCTACTCCATCGTCTTTCCGGCCAGCGTCAACGGTGCGCAGGTGGTCTTGGCTGTGTTGCTTTACCGTATTGCCGAGAACCACCGGCGCCGTCCGGTGTTGGATGACCCTTTGCTGGTGCGTTACGCCTCATGTTTTATTGCGATGCGCATGGGGCAAAGACTGTTGAAAGATATGGAGGTCGGCTTAGAGAGCCTTGACCACCGGAATTTTTCACAGGCTCAACGTTTGGTGGCAGAGCGTGGAGAGGTGTATTTCAAATATTGCGTGGCAGATGTTGAATCCGGTCTGCGGGAGTTGTATGGCGACAAAGAAGTTTCGGTGCAGCAACTCTCTGCCACGTTTCGCCGGGGGGATTTGATTCGGCTATTGCAGGCGCAAGATGTTAAAGATGGGGCCAAACCATGAAAATTGACCAACTAAAGGTGCAGAACTTTCGCTGTTTTGAGCACGCAACGTTTGATTTTTCACCTGGATTTAATCTTTTCGCGGGGGTCAACGGTAGTGGCAAAACATCGCTGCTGAAGGCGGTTGCCGGAAGCTTGGCCACGCCCATCAATGGCTTGGGAAGAAGCACGGTCTGGCTGCACGCACAGGAGACCAATGCCCGGTTGGCCCTGGTGGAGTTGCAGGGGCGCGTGCGCTACGAGCGCTGCTATCCGGTGCGCCTGGAGGTGAAGGGTGAAATGGCTGGGCAAGCACGCGACTGGTGGATGGAAGAGTCTGGCCCCGGCGGCAATCAAACCAAGTGGGAGCACACAATTTTTTTCGCACTTACGGGTATTGCTGCAAGCATTGCCCAGGGCGGCACTGATGTTTTGCCCATAGTGACTTTTTACACCGCAGAGCGTCAATGGACGCTGGCGGGTGTCGGTGCCGATACCGCCGTGCGCCAACAAGATTCACGGCTGGATGGGTACACGTCGTGGCAAGACGCATCGCTTGATATGAAGGGGCTAGAGACTTGGGTGGTTGCCAAGTCGCTGGAGCGGCTGGAAGCTGTTTTCAATGGTGCTCAAGTGCTTAGTGCGCCATTGGATGAACTGGATTTGGTCAATAGCGCGGTGGCTGAGGCCGTGCCTGGTGCAAAAGGCTTGCGGTATGACATCAAATACCGTCGCCTGGTGTTGGAATGGGCAAACGCTGAACCCACGCCTTTCGACACGCTAAGCGATGGGCAACGTGGCATGGTTGCCCTGGTGGCTGATATTGCGCGGCGCATGTGCTTGTTGAATCCGCAATTGGGCGACGCGGTGTTGTCCGAAACGCCGGGCATTGTGCTGATTGATGAGCTGGATATGCACCTGCACCCCGCGTGGCAACGACGCATGCCGCATGTCCTGAAAAAAACTTTTCCCAAAGTGCAGTTCATTGTGGCCAGCCACTCGCCACAAATCATTGGTGAATTGTCTGCTTCCGAGGTCTGGCTCATGCGTGGCGCACAAGTTCTTGGCCACCCAGAGCGCGCGCTGGGATTGAGCAGCGGCGAGGTCCTGGAGGAACTCATGGAGGCCACGCAGCGAAATAGCGAGGTTGATGCTGCGCTCAAGCAGATTCGCAAGGACATCGATAACGACGAAATTGAGCAGGCTAAGGCGGTGATGAACGAACTCAAGCTCAAGGTAGGTGAAATACCCGAAGTTCTGGAAGCGCAAAGTGCCATTGATAGCCTGCAATGGCTGGCGGGCACAGACGAATGAGGTCGATAAAAAAGGGGGCTGAACCCCGTGAACTCATCAACTGGAAAGCACTGAATTCAACAACACCTGACAACCTTCGGTATGGCGGTGGTGGCTTTCCCGGTGAAGAGGTGCGTGAGGCGCTGTTGAAGGAGCAGTTTCACCTGTGTGCCTACACCATGAAAGCGCTTGCGACCGCTGACAGTTGCAAGGCCAGCGGGCGCGATACACGCCACTCTTGCCATATTGAACACGTCTTGCCGCAAACCAGGGGCATACCGGCGGAAACCATTGACTACCAAAATATGGTGGCCTGCTTTCCACCAAGTCAGGCCAACGTTGCATGCCTGTATGGCGCTCGCTTCAAGGGTGCTTATGACCCGGCGGTAAAGCCCTTTGTTTCACCACTGTCCGCGAACGTTGAGCATCACTTCATATTCGACAAGGATGGCGAGGTTGTAGGTGTTACCGATGAGGGACAAGCCACCATCAAGGCACTGAACCTGAACCATCAGAGCCTTGTGGATGACCGCGCGGCGTCGATTCGTGGCCGTTTGATGCCCAAGACGGGTAAGTCGATTTCGGCTGCCGATGCCCGCCGGCTTGCCAAGGCCATAGTGCAGCCCGATGCCAATAAGTGCCTGCCTCCTTTTTGTGTCGCCATTGCAGCCGTTGCGCTGGCCCATGCCGAAAGAGAAGAGCGCCGAGCTGAGCGCCTTAAGCGAAGACACGATAGATGAACCTCATCACGTACCTGGTAGATTCCCTTCGCGCCTCCGCAAAGGTCAATCGCGCGCTGATGGTGGTGCCTGCCGCCATTTTGTGGACGGACGCTGACCGAAATTGGGAAAGTGCGGTTCCCCGACTGAAGAATCTCATGCCTGAGCTTTTCACCCTCGGGAAGTATTTGCCTGACGACCGACAAGGCCCCAGCATCTGGCTCAAATGCGCCGTCGCCAGTGCGTTGGACACGGGACTGCCAGCGGGTGTGGTCCCTGTCATTTATTTGCCAGGGGTTTCACGCGCTGACCTGCGTGCCATTGAAGACTGTCCGCGCGACCTGCAGCCACTGGCCGAGTTGCAGTTTCGGGGTGCATTCTGGAGCCAAGTCAATGCCAAGGACTGGACCGTCAACGCGCTTTTGACGGCCAAGACCGGCGGACTAGGCGGCGATGTCGCACAGGATAAGGCGACCCAAGAGGCACTGAAGCGAGCGCTCCTCGGAGGCGTATTGCTGGAGCATTCGCTAGAAGATTTGCGGACGCGCGCCATCAACGCAGCATGGCTGGATTTGCTGATGGCCCCCAACCCAACGCGCGATATTCTGGTCTGGCTGAATGACCCCGCAGCAGCTCAAGCTC
>JBBQLQ010000143.1:0-8543 GCA_038328055.1 Burkholderiales bacterium | reverse complement strand
GTTGACCAGCAAATCCCAGTAACGGGCAAAGCGCGCAAAGCGAACCAGTGTGTCGGCATCGACCACACCCGTTTGTTGCACGGTATAGGGCGGCTCGGGCGCGTAGTGCATGCCGTGCGCATCGGTATGGCGCGCAATCGGCGTGCCGCGCAGTCGCTTCAAGATGCCCAGCTGAATCTCGTGCGGGCCAATCGCCAGCAGCCGGTCAAAGCCGTCGGCAAAGCTCTGCAGCGTTTCACCTGGCAGGCCAAAGATCAAATCCGCATGCAGGTGCGCGTGGCTGTTGGCCAGCAGCCAGCGCAGGTTGGCCTCAGTCGCGGCATTGTCCTGGCGGCGCGAGATGGTCTGCTGCACTGATTCGTTGAAGCTCTGCACCCCCACTTCAAGCTGCAACACGCCGGGTGGGAACTGCGCCAGCATCGCGCGCAGGCGCTCGGGCAAGTGGTCGGGAATCACTTCAAAGTGCAGAAAGAGGGCTGCTGGCGAGCTCTGCGACGGTACCTCGCTCGCGATGACATCCAGAAAAAACTGCAGGATGCGCACCGAAGCGTCAATTTTCAGATTGAAGGTGCGATCGACAAACTTGAAGTTGCGGGCACCGCGTTGGTACAGGCCGTCGAGCGCCGCCAACACGCGCTCCAGCTCAAAGGCCCAGGCGGTTTTGTCGAGCGAGCTCAGGCAAAACTCGCACTTGAACGGGCAACCGCGTGAGGCTTCCACATACAGCAGTCGGTGCGCCAGATCGGCATCGCTGTACTCGGCGTAGGGCAGGTCGATGTGGTCGAGCTTGGGTTGCTCACCGAGGATCACTTTCATCAGTGGCTGCGGGCCGTCCAGCAAGGCGCGGCACAGCTTGGCAAAACTCACGTCGCCCCAGCCCTTAATCACATGGTCGGCCAAGTGCACGATGGCCTGTTGGTCGGTCTCATGGCTGACCTCAGGGCCACCCAGCACCACCTTGACATTTGGCCGGGCGATTTTGAGCAGTCGCACCACTTCGGTGGTCTGCGCCACGTTCCAGATATACACGCCAAAGCCGACGATCTGCGTGACCCTATCTGATGCGTGGCCCAGGGTGCCGAGCAGGTCGGCCACCACGTCTTGCGGTGCACGGGAAATGGTGTATTCGCGCAGCACGGTTTGCGCCCGCAGACCCGCGCCGCCGTGCCGGTCCAGATTGGCCAGCAGGTAGCGCAACCCCAGCGACGCATGAATGTAACGGGCATTCAGCGTGGTTAACACGATGCGAGGATTCATCAGGTTTTTATGAGTCATTTATGCCTGTAGCCCTTATGTAGATTGCGCAAGCAGCTACACAATTAAGAGCAAGTCAATCCAGCTCTGGCATCTGGGCGTCAATGTAGCGCCAGGCCCCGTCTTCGCGCACAAAGCGGCTGATCTCATGCAGGCGCACACCTTTGCCGTTTTCGCGCAAGCGTGCCACAAATTCCACCACGCCGGCATCGCCAGTGGCCTGCGCATGGCGCACTTCCAGCCCCAGCCATTTCACCGGCGACAACTCCAGCTCACCCGGCGAGGTGGACGCATGCCAGGTGGTCAGCAGGTAGTCAATTTGCCCCAGCACATAGGCGCTGTAGCGCGAACGCATCAGCGCCTCGGGCGTGGGGGCGTGGATGCCTTCGCGCAAACCGGCATGCCACGGACCACAGCACTCGCCATAGGCCAAACCGCTGTCGCAGGGGCAGGCAGCGACGCTGGCCAGTGGCGGCTTTTTCATGGCTCAAAATACCAATAACCGGCATTGACCCAGTCGGTCAACTGGCGCACAAAATCAGGCTGCTGCAAGCCAGACTCAAGCGCTGCCTGGCTCAACGCGTCGGCATCGCACAGCGCCAGCACCGCGCTGCGGCAGTCGGGGCCAAAGGCAAAACGTTCGCCATCGACGTAACACACGCCTTGCGCCAGTGTGTCGTCCAGATAAAAGCAGCGCAGCCCGCCAGTGCGAATCAGCGGCTGATCCATCAGGGCATCGATCAGGTCGGCGGGCTCCAGCGGCTGGTCCAGTGCTTGCAGATCGAGTGTGCATTTGGTCTTTGAGAAATAGCTCCCGGCAAAGTCTGCCAGCAGCGCGTCATCATCCAGCACGGTCTGCAAATGCGCCTTGATCAGGGCAAAGTCGCGGGCATCAATCTGGCCCTGATGCTGGTGCACCGGGCGTTGCGGGTCAGCCAGCAGGGTGTTGGCCAGGTCCTTGTCAATCACATAATCGGCCAGACCGCTGAGCATGTCGCAGGCCGACTTGGCCCGAAAACCGACCGAGAAACTCATCGACTCTTCGAGCGTCACGCCGTCATGCGGAAAACCCGGTGGAATGTACAAAATATCACCGGGCAGCAGCTCGGTGTCGATGATGGCCTCAAACGGATCGGTGTGTAACAGCGCGGCATGCGCGGCAAACTGGCGGTGGTTGCCCACGTCGCCCACACGCCAGCGCCTGCGCCCACTGCCCTGGCAGATGAACACGTCATACAAATCAATGTGCGGGCCGACACCGCCGCCGGGCGTGGCGTAGCTGATCATCACGTCGTCCAAGCGCCACTTGGGAATAAAGGCAAACGGCTTGACCAGCTCGGCCACCTCGGGTGACCAATGGTTCACCGCCTGCACCACCAGCGTCCAGCCCGCGTCGCCAAAGCGCTCGAACGACTCAAACGGGCCAAACTCGGCCTGCCATTGGCCGTCTTTTTGGTACACCATGCGCGACTCAACATCGCTTTCACAGGCAAGTCCGGCCAGGTCGTTGGGGCTGATCAGGTCAGCCCAGTGCTTGAAACCCTGGCGAATCACCACCGGCTTTTGCTGCCAGTAGTGCGCCATGAAATGTTCGAGCGAGAAGTCGGCAAGGTGAAGTTTGAGCATGGGCCCGATTGTCGCACCAGCATTCGCTATATTAAAAATAGCTGCTCACGCTTTAGCTATAAGGGCTAGAGCCTGATTTTTCATATAAACCTGCCACGGATCGGTGACCAATGTGACTTTGTAAAACAGGTGCCGGCCGTTATCATCAAAACTTGAGTCGATTACTGGAGATTTAGCTTTCATGAATGCCCCCACTGCACCCACCGTGCCGCACAGCCGCTTGGAACATATGCCGGTTTCCCTGTTTTCCATTGTCATGGGGTTGGCTGGCACCACCATTGCGCTGGAGAAAGCCGAGCACATCTGGGGTTGGCAGGTGTCGCCCAGCGGTGTCATGCTGTGGCTTACGGGCCTGATTTACGCGCTGATCAGCCTGGCCTACCTGGGCAAGTTTCTGCTGCACCGCCAGGCCGTCATTGCCGAATTCAATAACCCGATCAGGTTGAGCTTTTTCCCAACCATGTCGATTGGCATGATCTTGCTGGCGATTGCCGCCATGGGCCATTACCCCGGCGTTTCACTGTACTTGTGGGCGGTGGGCGGTGCGGTGCAATTGGTGTTTACGTTGGTCATTTTGTCGAACTGGATGCACCACGAAAGGTTTCAGGTGCAGCACAGCAACCCGGCCTGGTTCATTCCGATTGTGGGCAACATTTTGATGCCCATTGCCGGCATGCCACTGGGCTACCCCGAGGTGTCGTGGTTTTACTTCAGCGTCGGGCTGATGATGTGGACACCGCTGCTGGCGGTGCTGTTGAACCGCTTTTTCTTTCACCCGATGGTGCCCTCCAAGCTGCTGCCCACGCTCTTCATTTTGATAGCGCCACCGGCGGTTGGGTTCATCGCCTGGGTGAAGCTGCACGGTGGCACGGTGGACGACACGGCGCGCATCTTTTATTACTTTGGCCTGTTCATCACGCTGCTGCTGTTTTCGCAGGTGAAGTACTTTTCCAAGGTGGCCTTTGCGCTGCCCTGGTGGGCGTATACCTTCCCGCTGGCCGCCATGACCATTGCCACCTCGGTGATGCTGGAAAAGGTCGGCGGCAGCTTTTTTGCCGTGCTGCTGCCGGTGTTGCTGACGATGCTGATCGGTCTGGTGTCACTGATCAGCGTGCGCACCGTGATCGCCATGCTGCGCGGAAAGATTTGCGTGCCTGAATAAGCGCCAGATGGCTACCCTCATCCCCGCGCTTGGAGCCTGCACCGCGCGCATGACCAGCGGTGAGCGCCGACTGGCTGAGCGACTCGAAAACAAGCTCGACGACGATTACCTGATTTGGTACGACGTGCCGGTGGGCCCGACCTTGTCGCACCCCGATTTTGTGGTGATGCACCCCCGACGCGGCCTTTTGATATTGGAGGTGAAAGACTGGAAGGTCGACACCATCCGCCAGGCCGACAAGCAGCGTTGGGAAATCATGGCCGCTGGCGTGCCCAAGACCGTGATCAACCCGTTGGAGCAAGCCCGCCACTATGCGCACCAGGTGGTCGATGCCCTCAAACGCGACCCGACCCTGACGCAGGCTGACGGCGCGCATCAAGGCAACCTGGCTTTTCCGTGGAGCTATGGCGTGGTGCTGCCCAACCTGACGCGCAAACAGTTCATGGACGGCGAGTTGCACCATGTCATTGAGCGCCACCGGGTCATCTGCAAGGACGAAATGACCGAGTCGGTAGAACCCGAAGACCTGCAAAGCCGCCTGTGGGGCATGTTTCCACACATGATGCGCGGCGTGATGTCTTTGCCGCAGCTTGAGCGCGTGCGCTGGATCATGTTCCCCGATGTGCGCTTGCCAGATATTGCGGCAACGCAGGGTGCACTGTTTGATGATGCTGACGCTGATGCCAAACTGCCCGACATGATGCAGGTGATGGACTTGCAACAAGAGCAGCTGGCGCGCAGCTTGGGCGATGGCCACCGCGTCATTCACGGCGTGGCCGGTTCGGGCAAAACCATGATTTTGGGCTACCGTGCCCAATACCTGGCACGCGCCAGCACATCGGCCGCCAAGCCGGTTTTGGTGCTGTGCTTTAACGAGCCCCTGGGTGTCAAGCTGGCCAGCATGATGGCGGCCAAGGGCTTGAGCGAGCGGGTGCATGTGCGGCACTTTCACAAATGGTGCCGCCAGCAACTGCTGGCCTATGGGCAAGACCTGCCCGCAGACAAGCAGCCCACTGACCTGAAGATGCAGGACATGGTGCAGCGTGTGATTAGCGCCGTGGCGCGCCGCCAGATTCCCAGCGGCCAATACCAGGCGGTGCTGATTGACGAAGGCCACGACTTTGCGCCCGAGTGGCTCAAACTGGTCACGCAAATGATCGACCCCAGCACCAACAGCCTGCTGCTGCTGTATGACGATGCGCAAAGCATTTATGAGCGCGCGCGCACCAAACAATTCAGCTTCAAAAGCTTGGGTATCCAGGCGCAGGGCCGCACCACCATCCTGAAAGTCAACTACCGCAACACCCGCCAGATTCTGCAAACCGCCAGCCTGATTGCGGCGGATTTGCTGACTGCCGACGACCAGGATGACGATGGCATTCCGCTGGTCAAACCCGTGAGCTGCGGGCGCGATGGGCAGGTGCCGCTGATCATTCGCCTGCCCAGTTTGCGCGACGAGGCTTACAAAATTGCCGACCTGCTGGCGGCCGCCCACAACGATGGTCACGCCTGGGGCGACATGGCCGTCTTGTGCCCGGATTACCCCACCCGCGACCTCTGCGCGCAGGCGCTGCACCGGCGCAAACTGCCCTTGCAAATGCGCCGCAACACCGGCGACTTCGACCCCGGCAGCGACACCATCAAGGTGATGACCATGAAAGTCAGCAAGGGGCTGGAATTCTCCGTGGTGGCGCTGGCGGGTGTCGGACAAATGCCAGCCCAAGGCGAGGACGAACACGAGGCGGCGCGGCTGTTTTATGTGGCCGCCACCCGGGCCACGCAGCAGTTGGTGATTACGGTAAGTGGCGATGGGGGCTTTGGGCAGCGACTCTGTGTGCCGGGCAATTCTTAAAGTCAAGCTGCTGCGCCACAAAGCCCCGGAATGCCTGTAACAGTGGCACAAACGCTCCTGGGTAGCCCTCCAATTGCGCCAAAGCCGCACAAGTTGCCTCCAGCGTAGAGAGCTGTCCCGGCTTATGTGCCTTGCGAATCACATAGTGCGATGCGCCAGCGTCGTCCAATGACAAGCGCGCAAGCCCCTGCAGCGTCGGGCTCAGGTGCAGCATCTTGCGGCTCTTGCGCCAGGTGGCATCCAGCACCACCAGCCGCACAAACCGCACAAACGCCGGGGCTTGCACCTTTGCCAGGGCCAGCGTGGCCGGCATGACGTGCGCAGCGTGGTGGGTGGGCGGGTAGAGCAGCACGTTGTATCTGGGCCCGGCCAGCAGCGTGTGCATGGTTGCGTCATCGAACGTTTCACCCACCACCAACCGGCTGCCGGCTAAGCTCAGATGCAGCAGGCGCGCGCTGTTTTTGGCGTGATGCGCCTCCATCGGGTGCTGCAGGATCAGCACCTCGGTGTGGTGCGGTGTCGGTGTGATCCACTGACAGATGCAGGTGCTCTGCGGGCGCAGGCATTGCTGGCAGACACGGCGTTGGGTGGGGGCTAGGCTGGTCATGGGTGCGGTACGAATCATCGCACGGCGCAGCCAAACGGCGACAATCCAACCCCCAGCGCCCAAAGCGATGCCGCCCACCTTACCTGAAGAGCACCACCATGACCGATGAATTGCCGCCCCCGAGTGAATTGAAGACCGCCGCGCTATGCGATTCGTGCGCGGGCGTTCAGCGCAACTGGCGCCGCGCCCCCGGCCATGCCGAACTGGTGCAAGGCGTTAACCGCAAGGTAGAGCGCAGCCACGGCCAAGTCACCATCACCAAGTACCGCTGCGACCGCTGCGGCACCCGCTGGGAATACGAGAACAACAAGGCCAACCAGCACGCGGGCTGGTCACTGGACGCAGTGCCCGCCTAGCACCCGGACAGGGCGACGATGTGGGTAGCGGGGCTATGCTTGGATTGTTTTAAATGCTACTGTATTAATAGCTGTCCACACATAATTTACGGGGGCTTCAGCCCTATTTGACCAACAAATACCCCGTATTTCGCCCGCCCCCCCCCAGTGTGCCCGGCACCCCACAAGCCAGCAGATCGTTGATATCCCGCAGCGCCATATCCGCAGAGCACTTGCCGATGGTGGCCCAACCAGCGTTTGTAACTTCAGACTTCCTGAACCGCCCGGAATCCATTTGGCATGGTGAAAGCCTGGTTGTGACTTTGTGGGAGGGCTGGCAAGCCCGAATTCTTTGTGGGAGGGCTGGCAAGCCGAGTTCTTTGTGGGAGGGCTGGCAAGCCCGAATTCGCGGTTGCCGCCGCTCCTACAAGTGCCAGTCCTATTTCTGAAAAAAGCAAACTGTGCCTCTATGCATCAGGAAGTCTGAAGGTAGCGGCCGTGCAGCAGGCCTTGATGGATCAACCCGAATTGGCGCAGCGCCTTAGGCTGGAAGCCGGGCAACGGCCACTACGATCTGCGGCTGGATTGTGGACACCAGTATCGAGTGTGACCACCAGCGGTTTGGCGGCTTCTTGAAAGTGTCTTTGGAAGAACTGCTGATTGCGTTAAACGATGACCGCCATTTGCTGCACGACCCGGATGGGCTGTTTGCGCAAAGAGCGTCCGCAGCCGGTGCAGAGCGGCAAAGCCTTTACCCGCAAGGATTGAGCGCCCAACGATTCATTGAGGTGGTGGAAGCGCAAGCGGTTTGGGATGGTATTTGACTGTTAAGTTGCTCCAATTTTGATAGCTTCTTGCGCATATTCAACGATGGCTAGTGACCTATTTGACCAATAAGTTCCTGTGCGGCGTGGATGTAGTCAGCGTCGGTCATTTTTGGGTAGGTCGCCGGAAAGTCCAGACTCTGCCTGGACAATTGCTTGGGCACCCCACCCCTAGAATCCCCCTATGCACCCCGCCATCGCCCAACACCGCACCGGCATCGCCACCATTTGCCAGTGCTTCCACGTAGGTCGCTTGGAGGTGTTTGGCTCGGCAGCGCGTGCAGATGACTTCAACTCGGCCACTCGCGATGTGGATTTTTTGATTGAGTTTGCCGACGACGCCACGCCAGGTTTACAAGCCTTTTTTGGGGCCAAGACGGCGCTGGAGCATTTGCTGGGTTGCGCGGTCGATTTGATTGAGCACGGCGCGGTGCGCAACCCCTATGTGCTGGCCAGCATCAACCGCAACCGCGAGGCGCGGGTATACAGCCTGACCCGCGTGCGTTTTTGTGGGATGTGCGCGAGTCGGCCCTGGCCATTCAGAGCTTTATTACTGGAGCGATCGCGGACGCCTACGCGGCCAGCGACTGGGTTACGCTGCCCCGTTAGATCGCCTGCTCGAGGCGGCACAGATATGAACGAGACAACGCACGGGGTGGTGCCCGCGCCTGCCGACAGCCTGCACGCCGAATTGCGCGCCCTCATCGCCAGCAGCCGCCAGCGGCTGGCTGGTTCCGTCAACGCCGAGCTCACCCGCCTGTATTGGAGTGTGGACGAACGCCTGCGCACGGAGGTACTGGGCGGTGCGGGCCGCGCCCAATATGGCGATCAATTGATGAACCGCGTGGGCGAGCAACTGGCGCAAGAATTTGGCCGTGGCTTT
>JBBQLQ010000142.1:0-8568 GCA_038328055.1 Burkholderiales bacterium | reverse complement strand
CTAACGCCGCTTTGGAATGCTGTCGCGAGATGGTGCCGGCGCAGGGTGTGGATGCCATGCCTGGTCGGGATATGACAAGCCAATTGGCACCCGACTATTTGGCGCTCACGTCGCCAGTGCCTGCAACGCCGCTTTGACGATGGCATCAGCATCTACCCCAAAAAAGCTGCGCAAGGCAGCGCGCGTGTCGCTGCGGCCAAAGCCGTTGCAGCACACCAGTTTGAATCGCACCCGAACGTAAAGGTCAAGCCTGAATAGGCCAAGCCCGATGCCAATGAACTACTAGCCCAGGTGCGAGATCTGGATATCCCCCCAATGTCGCTTTAGATACTCAGCCACAAGGCGGCGGTGGCAGTAGTGTGGTTTGTCTTCACTACATAACAAGCAGCCATCTGACACGACTTCTTTGGATACGGACTGCTGAACCTGGCGCTTTTCCATCAAATCAAGAAATCGACCTTCGTAAGTAGCCCAATCACCACGAGACTCCCGGTATTCAGCCAGCATCTCCTTTGCTGGAGCGAGTTCTGGCAAGTGTACGTACGCCATGTCACATAAATTTTTGAGGAAATAGGCCAGATCATCTCGCTTTGCAAACCCAGCAAGTTGCGAAACATTGTTCAACCGAACGTCGACGATGCGCTTAGCGCCTGATGCTCGCAAGAGCTCGAAAAACTGTTGCGCGCTTTTCTTGGTGAATCCAATCGTGAATATTTTCACTCGACATCTCCAATGGTGTCTTCGGCCAGCTTTTCATCGATATACGCCACGGGTTGCTCCCGTCTTGCCATTGCCTCTTTTAGTAACTCGTCCGCAGTTCGAAAGAGGTCTTCGCGCGGTACTCTGGTAATGTCAAGCAATCGAGCCATTGCTTCATCGTAAAGCTCAATGTCACCATTTGCGAGAATATGCGCAACATTCACCCCCCGGTCTTTTAGAGCCTTGCCCACCAGAAACGTGCGGTGACAATTCTGCGGTTCCTTCTCGGCACACATCAAAGCGATCCTGTATTTGTGCGCTCCCGCAATCACACGATCCAGGCCAGCCTTAAACAAAGCCGTCTTGGCCAGTCGCCCGTATTGCACTTGCCCACGCTCGTAACAGCTTGGGTCATCTGACCGAGCACCCAACTCTTTTCCAACAAATACATAGGCGATGCCACGGACGCGCAACGCCTCCTTGAGTGACCCCCTATTGAATTGGGGGTTGTATCTGCTGAATGGTTGTGACCGCACATCTGCGACCGCAGTGATATCAGCAGCTTGGAGAATATCCAAAAAGCGCTCGATTGAATGATTTGAATGCCCAACTGTATAAACCGTCGTTTCTAATCTCATTTTCATTGCTCAATCAAAGACGCCTGGATTGCCGCAACAACGGCTCTCAAACCATGCGCGCGTTCGCCATCACAAAGTCGGCAATGGCTTGAATGTTGTCAAGCCGTAGCCATGGCAGAGGTACATCGTTCGCTGGTAGCGCACCCTCTGCGGCTGGCCCGTCTGATGCAATGCCAATGATGCCGGGCCAATTTGGCCATAACAGCGTTCGATCAAGTTGCGATCGCCAGACTTCCAGCTTTGGAAAGTCCCCATCCTTGAAGCCTTCAATCAAGACCATGTCGCAACGTTGCAGGCGTTCGAGCAGGTAGTCCAGCGGTGGCTCGTCTTCACCGCGAAGCTCGTGCATGAGTGCCCAACGCTGATTGCCCAGCAAAAGCACTTCTTTGCATCCCGATTCGCGCAGGCGGTATGAGTCTTTGCCGGGGCGGTCAATGTCGATGTTCTTGTGACTATGCTTAATGAGTGACACCACCAAGCCGCGCGAAGATATCTCTGGTACCAGCCGCTCCAGCAGCGTTGTTTTGCCCATGCCGGAATGACCGGCAATGCCAAAAAGTTTCATGCCGTTGTTCCTTTTGTGTGGTTTCTAGCTGGAAACGGCCTGCTTGCGCTGCACATCCGCCCAAAGCACAGCCAAGCTTGCGATGACATCGGGTAGTCGGTGTTCCAACTCGGCCAACAAGGCGTCAATTTGTGCGTGTTGCCCATCCGCAACAGTCGCTTCAAGCGTGGCAGCCATGTCGGCCAGTGAGCGCAAACCGACGGTGGAGGCCGAACTTTTCATGCGGTGTACCGTGCGCACTAACAGCTTGTTGTTGCCGTCGGCAAACGCCTGCTTGGCCAGCGTCAAGGAAGCGGGAATGGTGTCATTGAACAGATCAACGATCTGTTGCGTGGTCGCCATGCCTAGCTCTGCCGCATGCTGTGTCAGCAATGCGCCATCCCCGCTCGGGGCAAGCGCCATGTCATAGGGCCTTGATGGCATCGGGGCACCAGCGTCACTGGCAAGCGGTGTTCTTGCCCGCAAAGCGGCTTCAATCCCTGCATGCAGGCGCTCTGGGCTATAAGGCTTGCCTAAAAATGCATTGGCCCCAACGCCGAGACTGTCCTCAATATCATGCTTGGTGACCAAGGCCGAAACAACCAGTACCGGCGTTCTTGCAATGTTCAGGCTGTTGTGTCCACGAATCTGACGAATGGTCTCCAGACCGCTCAAGTCAGGCAAGTTCAGATCCATCAGGATCACGTCAAAGCTCTGGTGATCCAGCAGCGTCAACGCGCGCTCGCCAGAGATGACTGCGCTCACATGGTGTCCGGCCTTTTCCAGCAGCCCACAAGCCACGACACGGTTGATTTCATTGTCCTCAACCACCAGAATATTAAGATCACCATGATTGACTTCGGGTAGGTTCAGATGCGTTTGCGCGGTGCACTCTGACCACACCAGGGGTACTTTGAACCAGAAGCTGCTTCCCTCATTGACCTTGCTTTCAAAACCAATTTCACCGCCAAGAGCCGTCACCAGTTTGCGGCAAATGGCCAGGCCCAAGCCGGTTCCGCCAAACCGTCGTGAAATAGACCTATCGGCCTGTACAAACGCACCAAAAAGGTTTGTTTGCCCACTTTCGGAGATGCCGATACCGCTGTCATTGACCGAAAACTTCAGCCACTTTGTTGACTTGAACGCGTGTATTTCTATGTGGCCAGACTCGGTGAATTTCACCGCATTGCTGACCAGGTTAAGCAGAATCTGGCGCAGTTTGTTGAAGTCTCCCTTGACCTTGCCCTGGATATCCATGGCAACCTCGGTCGTCAAGGTCAGACCCTTGGCCGTTGCCGCTGGCACCACGAGTGTCATGACATCGCCCACCAGAGTGTCCACGCCGAAATCAATGTTCTCTATTTCGAGAACGCCGGCTTCGATCTTGGAATAGTCCAGGATGTCTGCAATCAACGAGGCGAGGATTTCACCCGAGGTGGAGATCGTATTGACATAGCTGGTCTGCCGACTGTCAAGTGTGGTGTCGCGCAGCAGCGCCGTCATTCCAATGATGCCGTTGATCGGCGTGCGGATCTCGTGGCTCATGGATGCCAGAAACGCCGATTTGGTCAGGTTGGCTTGCTCGGCCTGCTGCAAGGCTAGTTTGTAGTCTGTGACATCGTTGAAGATCAGCACGGTGCCGGCGAACTTTTCACTCACGTCGAGCATGGTCTGGGTTTTGACTTCAAAACAGCGCAGCCCCATGGTGGTGTTGAGCAGGTGTTCGGCGCTTTGACCGGCTAGACTCTCCAGGGCACCTTCGAGCAACGGAAGGTGAATGACACCGTAATATCCGGCACCGGGTACGGCAGAACCACCAAAAAGCTCAGCCGCTGCACGATTGGTGTTGTCAATCTGCCCCGATGTGTTCAGCAAGACAACCGGGTCTTTCAGGCTTTCAAAAATCGTCAAGTATTTGTTTTTTTCGTGCGTCAGCGCACGGTTTTTTTCTCGCGCCTCCAGCACCAGTTCACTCTCGCTTTGCGAAGCCCATTCACTGCAAAACCCGATTTCTACACGGTCAAAGAAACGGTTCACAAACTCCAGGTAGCGCGGCACACGTTCTGGGGGCAATTCGCCAACGTCGATCAAATCTAGGTAAGACTGGCGGTAATACTTCATCAAACCCATGAACAGTCCAAGCGTGATGCCGCGCGATCGATGCCTGCGCGCGGCTTCAATGCCGAAAGCCGTGATGGATTCCTCGGCATAGTCGCCTGCTATCAACTGCGGCGGTTCATCGTATTGGGTCAACGCCTTGATCAGCGGATCCGACAAGCCGCAGATCGAGGCCCGCCAGGCTTCGGCCAAGGTAGACGTAAAGGGCGTGTAACCATATTGCTTGGCGTAGCCAATGGTTTTGTCAACCAGCCAGTCTTCCCGCTGGGAGATAAGGTCGATCAATTGCTGCATGACATCCTATGGAAAAAAACCAGTGACCATTGTCAGGGTCACTGGTTCAAACGATCAAGGGCAGTTTGTCCGCTGACGAAGCCCTGCGCGGCCACCTGTCCCGACCGCGCGCTGGTCTGGTTCGATCACTCAGCCGCTTTGGGGGCCAGAAAAACCATGGTTTTGGGCGCAGCGCCCGTGTATTTTTCAACGTCACCCACCGCGGTGTGGCCGCAGTTGCCTTGGGCCAGTTTTGAGGTGCCCATGTCAACAGTCAGCACATTGACATCGCCATAACGGTCCAGGCTTCCTGGCTTAGTTGGCTCTGCGGGGTCATACCAGCCGCCTTCGCTGACACGAATGACACCGGGGCGGATGGCATTGGTCACATTGGCCCCAGCCAGTATCTGGCCGCGGTCGTTGAACACCCGCACCACATCGCCCGTTTTGATCCCCCGTGCTTTTGCATCTGCGGTATTGATCATGCAAGGCTCACGTCCGGCAATGGCATAAGTGTCCCTCATGACCGTCCCACACAACTGCGAGTGCAAACGGCCTTTTGAATGGCTGCTGGCAATGTGCAGGGGGTGCTTGGTCTTTGGGCCGCCGAGCCGTTCCACAGGTTCCATCCAGGTGGGGTGTGCCGGACAATCGTCGTAGGCCATTTTTTCGATGTTCTTCGAGTAGATTTCAATTTTGCCGCTGGGGGTTCCCAATGGGTTGAGCAAGGGATCTTCCCGGAACTTGGCATGGCGAACGAAGGCTTTGGCGGCTGCGGGAATGGCAAACTCCACAGCACCCTCTCCGTTCCAGAAGGCATCAAAAGCGGGCATGTCAATTTTCTTCGTTTTGGCCTGAGTCAGCGCTGCGTTGTAGAACGAGCGTATCCAGTCCATCTCTGTCTTGCCTTCGGTAAACTCTTTTTCCTTGCCCAGGCGTTTGGCAATGGCGGCGAAAATGTCGTAGTCGCTGCGGGCTTCGAACATCGGCTCCACCACTTTTTTCATGGCCAATATGGCACGCGAGGAGTAGTCGCCAACATGTTCAATGTCATTGCGTTCATACGATGTTGTTGCAGGCAAAACGATGTCAGCATGGCGAGCGGTAGCAGTCCACTGGAAGTCCTGAACGATGAAGGTCTCTAGTTTCTGGAACGCTTTGACCATGCGGTTTCGGTCTTGGTGGTGCGCAAATGGATTGCCACCGACCCAATAAGCCATCTTGACATCCGGGTAGTTCGCACGTTTGCCGTTGAAGTCAAAAGGTTTGCCTGGGTTGAGCAGCATATCAACAACGCGAGCCACCGGAATCGATGCCGCGCCAGCTGTCGACAGCCATGCTGCACCGGCCACGGCCTTGCCACCATCGGTGATGCCAGGCATGACCGGACTATCGGCACTGGGGGCACCGCCATTGGCATAGTGGTAGCTCAGTCCGAAACCGCCACCAGGCAAGCCAATTTGACCCAGCATCGAGGCCAGGGTAACGAGCATCCAATGCGCTTGTTCACCGTGGTGTTGGCGTTGAATCGACCAGCCACTGGCCAGCATCGTGCGATTTTTGGCGAACTTGCGGGCCAGTTCTTTCAGGGTTGCCGCCGGTATGCCACAGATGACAGCGGCCCATTCAGCGGTCTTGGGGGTTTTGTCGGTCTCACCCATCAGATACGGCAGGAATTTGTCGAAACCTGTGGTGTAGGTGGCCAGGAACTTGGTGTCATGCAGTTTTTCAGCGACCAGTGTGTGGGCAATACCCAGCATCATGGCCACGTCGGTCTGGGGCTTGGGTGCCAGCCATTCAGCGTTGAGGTAAGTGCAGGTCTCCGTTTTTTCAGGATCGATGCAAATGACTTTTTTGCCCGCTGCTTTGAGCGCCTTCAGGCCCGCATAACCATCGTGATCGGCAATCGTCCAGGCAATCTGGTTCGTCAGCATCGGGTTGGCACCCCAGAACACCACCAGCTCTGATTTTTCAACCACCACCGGCCACACAGTTTGCTGCTCGTACACCTCAAGTGTTCCCACCACATGGGGCATGATGACTTGGGAGGCTCCGGTAGAGTAGTCGCCGGTGTGATTCACAAAGCCGCCCTTGAGGTTCATCAGCCGACTCAGCAACGTCCGGCAATTGTGCAGTTTGCCGGGGCTCTTCCAGCCATAAGAGCCAGCAAAGGTAGCCGCTGGCCCGTGGGCTTTTTCAACCCGTGTCAGTTCTTTGGCGACGAGGTCAAGCGCCTGGTCCCAACTGACGCGCACAAAGTCGCCGCTACCACGGCTGGCCGGATCAGCACCGGGGCCTTTTTCAAGGAAGGTGCGCCGCACCATCGGGTACTTGATGCGCGTCGCTGAGTAAATTGAATCAATGACACCTTTGAGTTGGGGGCTTGGGAAAAGATCTTTTTCCCACGGGGTGTAACCCACCACGCGGCCGCCCTCGACTTTGGCCCGGAAGGCACCCCAGTGCGATCCGGTCAGCACTGACCCGGGCGGTGGCACTGCCGCAGCGGCACCAAACGACAGCAGCGATGAACCCATCATGCCCAAGGCACCGGCGGCTCCTGTGGTCTCGAGAAAGTTGCGACGCGAGAAACCCGACCGGGTTTTGGTGGTTGTTGAGTCTGACATTTTGTGTTCCTTTTCAGCTTGGTTTTTTTCGGGGTACCGCCTGCAGGGTGCTCAAACAACAACAGGGGCGGCGGCCTGCTGCATTTAGTCTAGGGTTCTGAAGTGAACAGCGTTACGGCTGCGCGTAATCGCAGCACAAACAACTTGTTAACGAGGTGTAAACATGGGTTCAGATCGACGGATCAGGCTTCTTCAAGCAGATAGGCGTGATCCTGTTCCAGCACAGCCTGCAGCGCATTGGCCAATCCGGCATGAAAACCAAGATCGTCCACTTCAACCACACGCCGGCTGAACGCAGGCAGCCAACTGAGCAGTTGCGTGTCCAGAAATTCTGCTTGTTCACTTTGCCGGCCTGCCTGCGCGTCACTACTGTGTTGTGCAGCTTCAGCGTACCGAAGGGCAAGTTGCGCCATCACCTCCAGCTGGATCGAGAGATGGTCTGAGGGTTCACAAACCTTGTCTTCCAGCCGCAGTCGGTGTTGTCGCAACACGCGCTCCATTTCTGCAGTCGCCTGCTGGCACAACACACCACGGTCGCTGCTGTAGATCGAGCGGTACGGCGATGCGGTTTCATAACCCCCCACACCGTAGAACAGCTTCGCATGGGCGGCACCGAGTGCAGAGGCCACTGTGGCAGGTGTGCCAGAAGTCAGCACATCACCCATGGCCTGGACACCCAGACTTGCGCCAGGCGTGGCGGCCAGCGCGATCAGAAGCCGATGCGTTTTGCCCTCGCGCATGTCCACCACGTCGGCTTCTGTGGGTGGCGCAAAGAATGCCAGTGCAAACCAGCGGTACAGAGCAGCCCGGTTGGCCGCAATCTGGGCGGAAGTTATTTCAGCCATGATTTTTTCCTCCGGTGTCACGGGCGTTGAACTGCAAGTATTTCTGTAGAAAACGGTATTCCTCGTCGTCAATGGAGATGAAGCGTTTCATAGCGTTGAGGCCACCAATCACCTGATTGGCCAGCGCGTGGTCCGTGGGAGGCAGGTTGTGGCAGGTTCCGCAGCTGCTGCGATAGAGCTCGGCGCCATAGGCCCACAGCGCGGCTTGGTCAGCACTTAGGCTCGCCTTGCTCACCCAGGCCTCCAGCGACACCTTTGACCAGACCAGCCCGGTGTCAGGGTCTTCAGCCGGCGCCTCGCGGCGAACTTTTTCGATCAGGGTTTCCCCCAGTGCTGCAGTCAGAATCCGTTGTCCTTTGAGGGCGTAAATCACCCGCTCGGCACCCTGCTGCTGCCAACCGTCGATTTTGAGTAGCACCCAGTCGCCTTTTCGATCCATCACGGTGGCCTGGGAGGCTGACAGCAGTTTGCCGTCTCCGCCAGCATCAGGGCCTGCCGTCGTGACATCCATGAAAAGGGGGCCGGTCCGGAAGGTGTACACCGTATCGCCCTTGCTTACCTTCTTGGCTGCGGCAGAAGTTTCAATATCCTTGAGCATGGAGCGGTAGCCCTGGCTCAGATCCGGCATTTTGTGCGCGATGCCTTTGTGACATGAAATGCAGGTTTCACCAGCTGCCATACCCTTCTTCATGCGTTCTGCATCCTCTGGCTTTTTCATCTTGTGGAAGTCAAATGCGTCATTGGAATGGCAGTTACGGCATTCACGGGAATTTGTCGCTTCCATATCGGCCCACACGCGCCGCGCCATGGTTAGGCGGTGTGCTTCA
>JBBQLQ010000141.1:0-8597 GCA_038328055.1 Burkholderiales bacterium | reverse complement strand
CGCATCCCCCAATGAAGAGGCGGTTGAGCGCGCCTTGCGGCCCAAGCTGATGGACGAGTATGTGGGTCAGACCAAGGCGCGCGAACAGCTTGAGATTTTCATCAGCGCCGCCAAGATGCGCGGCGAGGCGCTCGACCATGTGTTGCTGTTTGGCCCGCCGGGCCTGGGCAAAACCACGCTGAGCCACATCATTGCCCATGAGCTTGGCGTGAACCTGCGCCAGACCAGCGGCCCGGTGCTTGAAAAACCCAAGGATCTGGCGGCGCTGCTGACCAATCTGGAAAAAAACGACGTGCTGTTCATTGATGAAATTCACCGCCTGAGCCCGGTCGTAGAAGAAATTTTGTATCCCGCGCTGGAAGACTACAAGATCGACATCATGATTGGCGAAGGCCCGGCGGCGCGCTCCATCAAGCTCGATTTGCAACCCTTCACGCTGGTCGGTGCCACCACCCGCGCGGGCATGCTGACCAACCCGCTGCGCGACCGCTTTGGCATTGTGGCGCGGCTGGAGTTTTACACCTCCGAGGAGCTGGCGCGCATCGTCAAACGCAGCGCCGGCCTGCTCAATGTGCCGACGGACGAGGAAGGCGGCTTTGAGATTGCCCGGCGCTCGCGCGGCACGCCGCGCATTGCCAACCGGCTGCTGCGCCGGGTGCGCGACTACGCCGATGTGAAAGGTGCGGGCGAGATCACGCTGGACATTGCCAACCGCGCGCTGGTCATGCTCGATGTCGATCCACAGGGTTTCGATTTGATGGACCGCAAGCTGCTCGAAGCCGTGATTCACCGTTTTGACGGTGGCCCGGTCGGCCTGGACAACATTGCCGCCAGCATCGGCGAAGAGCGCGAAACCATCGAGGATGTGATTGAGCCGTATCTGATCCAGCAAGGTTACCTGCAGCGCACCCCGCGCGGGCGCATTGCCACGCTGGCGGCCTACCAGCATCTGGGCGTGACACCCAAGCCTGCAGCGCCAGGACTATTTGGGGAGTAAGGCGTTAAGCAAGCGCATACTTGAGGGGGCAAACCACTCAGGCGGAACCATCATGGAATTCAAAGACTATTACAAGACGCTGGACCTTGAGCGCAGCGCCACCCCGGAAGAGGTGCGCAAGGCCTACCGCAAGCTGGCGCGCAAATACCACCCCGATGTCAGCAAAGAGCCCGACGCGCAGTTGCGCATGCGCGACATCAACGAGGCCAACGATGTGCTGCATGACAAGGAAAAGCGTGCCGCCTACGACGCGCTGGCCGACCGTGTGGCGCGTGGCGGCAGTGCTACCGGTGAGGCTGGACGCGCAGGCGGCGGTTTTCAGCCGCCACCGGGTTGGGACGAGGGCTTTGAGTTTCACCGCGGGCCGGGCCAGGGGCCCGCCGATGAGGCGGAGTTCAGTGACTTCTTTTCGTCGCTGTTTGGCTCGGCACGAGCGCGCAATGCGCAGCAGCGCAGCCAAAGCATGCGCGGTGAAGATCACCATGCCGTCATCGAAATCTCGATCGAAGAAGCCCTGCACGGCAGTGAGCGAGAGATCACCTTGCGCGTCATGGAAATCGACAAAGACGGCCAGCCCGGCTTTGTCAGCCGCACGCTGCACGTCAAAGTTCCGGCCGGCGTGCATCCGGGCCAGTTCATCCGGCTGGCCGGACACGGCATGCCAGGGCAGGGCGGTGGAGCGCCGGGTGATTTGTTTCTGGAAGTGCGCATGACCGCGCACAAGTTTTACCGCGTTGACGGGCTTGATCTGTACCTGACACTGCCGGTGACGCCTACCGAGGCGGCGCTGGGTGCGCAGGTGCAAGTGCCAACGCCTGCCGGATCGGTGGTCGAAGTGACGGTGCCGCCCCAAGCGCGCAATGGGCTCAAATTGCGTCTGCGCGGCCGGGGCCTGCACGGCAAGTCGCCCGGTGATCTTTACCTGTTGCTTGAGATTGCGCTGCCACCCGCCGACACCGAGGCTGCCCGTCAGGCTTACCGGCAATTGGCCGAAGCCCTACCGTTCAACCCACGCCGCCATCTTGGCGGACAAGGAGTTTGATGATGAGCTTGATTGTGGTTACGACCGTCAGCAGCGCGCAGCCGTTGTCGACCGATGAACTGGCGCACGCTTGCGGTGCTGATGTGGACTGGGTTGGCGAGCTGGTTGCGCTGGGCCTGGTGGGTGCGGACGCATCCGCGTCAGCGCGCGACGGCTGCTTTCACAGTGCCGACCTGCACTGTGCGCTTGAAGTGCGCCGCCTGCAGCGCGACTTTGACGTGGGGCTGGAGGCTGCCGCGCTGATACTGGATTTGCAGCACGAGGTGCGCCGCCTCAAAGCCGTGCTACATGCTTACGGCAGCGTTACGTGAACTTTTCGTCCAGGCTCAGGTCGTCGAGATGACTGGTGTCGGCCCATCCCACCAGGGTGAAGCCCTCGGGGGTCCATAGCAGGCGGTTGATGGCGGCATTGCCCAGGTGCCAGGCGCGTGGCGCTTGCAGCGCTTGCCCCGTGGCCAGCCGGTAGAGCTGGTCCATCACCCCGCCATGGGCCACCACCACAATTTGGCCGCCCAGATGTTGCTGGGCCAGGCGGGTTGTGGTTTGCAAGATGCGCACGCGCATGTCGCTGAGGGATTCGCCGCCGGGGGGTGCCCAGTGCGGGTCGCGTTTGCGCCATTGTTCCGAGGCTTCGGGCCACAGGTTTTCGATTTCGGCGTAGGTTTTGCCTTCAAAGCTGCCAAAGCCGCGTTCGCGCAGGCCCAGGTTGGCGCTCAAGGGGCTGTCGGTGGCGTGTGCAATGGCGTTGGCAGTTTGCCAGGCGCGCAGCAGATCGCTGGAATAGACCGCATCAATCGACTCGTCAGCCAGTGCCCGGGCGACCCGGCTGGCCTGCAGCAGGCCGGTCAAATTGAGTTCAATGTCGAGATGCCCCTGAATGCGGGTGTCAACGTTCCAGGCGGTTTCGCCGTGGCGAATGGCAATGATGCGGGTGGCTTGCATAGGTAAAGTGGTCGTTAGCGGGGGATTTTTATCTCAACTGTCAAGCTGAACCAAAGCAATGCCCGGCCGGGTGACCACGGGGAAGGGTTCTTCGTCAAACACCTTGTCGCCATTCTCATCGGCCACGCCGGTGATTTTGATGCTTTTGAAATCATGGCGCTTGTGATCCATCAAGTGCGAGGGCACCACGTTTTGCAGCGCAGTGAACATGGTCTCGGTGCGGCCCGGGTACTGGCGCTCCCACTGGTGCATCATGCGCTTGATTTCCTGGCGCTGCAGGTTTTCCTGGCTACCGCACAAACTGCACGGGATGATCGGAAACTGCTTGTGCGCGGCCCACTTGATGAGGTCATTCTCGGCCACATTGGCCAGCGGGCGGATCACGATGTGGCCGCCGTCGTCGCTGACCAGCTTGGGCGGCATGCCCTTGAGCTTGCCGGCAAAAAACATGTTCAGAAAGAAGGTGTGCAGCATGTCGTCGTGGTGGTGGTCTAGCGTAATCTTGGTGATTTTCAGCTCATCGGCCACACGGTACAAAATACCCCGGCGCAGGCGGCTGCACAGGCTGCACATGGTCTTGCCCTCAGCAATGACGTTTTTGACAATGCTGTAGGTGTCTTGCGTCTCAATGTGGTATTCGATACCCAGTTTGCTCAAGTACTCGGGCAGGATGTGCGCCGGAAAGCCGGGCTGCTTCTGGTCCAGGTTGACGGCAATGATCTCGAAGTTGATCGGTGCGCGCTTTTGCAGTTTCAGCAAAATATCGAGCAGGCCAAAGCTGTCTTTGCCGCCGCTCACACACACCATGACGCGGTCGCCTTCCTCGATCATGTTGAAGTCGATGATGGCCTGGCCGACCTGGCGGCACAGGCGTTTTTCGAGTTTAGTGGTCTCATAGGCGGCACGTTGCATCGCGTCGCGTTCGGTTTTTGGTTTGTTGGCGGCGGTGTCGGTGTCGTTCCAGATGGCGTTCATAGTGCGTATTACAGGGCATTCAAGGCTAAAAATTCGACAGGGGTATAGGCCCGCACCGGGCTTTTGGTGAAGTCGCGCAGGTTGCGGGTGATGATGGCTGTGGCGCCGGACTGATGTGCAGAATAAGCCAGTACGGCATCTTCAAAGTCGGGCATGTCGGATTTGATGGCTGCATCCAGTACCGCGCGAGACACTTTCGCAAGTTCCATGACCTGCAGAAAATTGGCAATGTTTTGCCTTGCACCCTGTTCGCCCAAAGTGCGCCGCGTCAGGTAATGCATGTTGGTGATCGTGGTGGCACATAGCAGACCGGTATGTTCTGAGGCTTCAATGAGCGACAGAACCGCTGCGGATTCTTTCAGAAAAGGCTCGCGCCGCAAGATGACATCTAGAACGACGTTGGTATCAAAACAAATTTGCATAAGTGGCCGGTTTCCTGATGACGGATGACGCATTACTTCCTTGCTGGCAAGGTTCAGGAATGTTTGTCTTCAAGGTAGCGGTAGTAATCTTCTTTGGTGGGGACTGGGCTGCCATCGGTTGGCACCGCAATGCCGATCAAGCTGCGGGTAATTGGCCCCAGCTTGCTTTCCCAATCGTCCGGGACCGCTTGGGCAGGTTGGGTGTTGGTTTGTGCTGCGCGGACGTTGCCAGCGGTTTGTTGCGTCACTGCGGCGAAATAATTGGCCACCATTTGCGACACCGAACTGCCATGCAGGGCGGCATAGTCTTTGGCTGCGGCAATCAGCGATTCATCCAGCCGAAGCGTGAGTTTTGCGTTCATGGTGGTTGCCGTTCAGATCAAGCGTGACGTACTAAAAATAAATATTGTACGTCTACCGCAATTTTGTTACCACTGACCGGTTTCTATGCGAATGGCCACTTCGCAGTCGGCAAAAATCTCCAGCTTGGCGATCTTGACGCGCACGCCTTTTACATTGGGCAGTTGCATCAGCCGGGTGGCGAGCTTGCCAATCAGGGTTTCAAGCAGGTTGACGTGTTCGGCGGTGCATTCGTTGATGATGATCTGGCGCACCTTACGGTAGTCCAGCACATGGCAAATGTCGTCGTCACGCGGGAGCAGGGGCTGGTGCCCCAGGCTCAGTTCGGCATCCACCTGGATTGGCTGCGGCGCAGTTTTCTCGGCCTCCAAAATGCCTAGATTGGCATCAAAGCGCAGTCCGGTAAGCGTCAGGGTTTGCTGGCCCAGGGTGTGGGCGCTGATGTGTGTGGTGCTTGTCATGGTTATAAAAGTGAAAAATCGCGCTCGAACTTCATCAGATGCTGGCCGCCGTCGACCAGCAGCGTGGTGCCGGTGATGGACTGATTCTCAAGGGCAAACGCCACCGTGGCCGCCACGTCGGCGGCGGTGGATGAGTGTCCCAGGGGTGAGAGTTTGTGCAGCGCCTCAAATTTTTCCGGGCTCAGCATGTGGCTGGTCAGCGTCAGGCCCGGCGCTACCCCGACCACCCGCACGCGCGGGGCCAGGGCCAGGGCCAGCATGGTGTTGGCGGCCTCCAGCGCCGCTTTGGACAGTGTGTAGCTGATGAAATCGGGGTTGGGGTTCCAGAGCTTTTGGTCCAGCAGGTTCACCACGGCACCGGTGGCATCGCGCGCGTTCAAGTGCTCGTGCAGCGCCTGGCTCAGCAAAATCGCTGCACCGGTGTTGCTGCGCATGTGTTTTTCCATTGCGGCAAAGCTGAAGCTCTCAGGCGTGTCGTGCTCGAAGGTGGACGCGCTGTTGACCACCGCATCGACATAGCCAAATTTGGCGATCACGCTGGGCAGCAGGTTGCGCACCGCGGTCTCATTTCCGAGATTTGCACGAAAAACGGCGCTAGCCCCCGCCAATTGGGCGCAGTCAGCTACTGTTTTTGTAGCATCTTCGACCGAATCGCGGTAGTGCACGGCCACCCGCCAGCCCTCGCGCGCCAGCGTCAGGGCAATTTCGCGGCCCAGGCGCTTGGCAGCACCCGTGATCAACACCGTGCGCTGGCGGGGCGCTTCAGAAGGTTCGGGATTTTCGATAGACATTCGTGGACAATCCTGATAATTTGTGGGACAGACCGTAGTTACACGCAGTGAACCAGCTCTGTCCTCAACTGATTAAAAAATTTGTGGGACAGACCGCAGTGACACGCAGTGAACCAGCTCTGTCCCCAACTAATTAAAAAATTTGTGGGAAAGACCGCAGTTGCACGCAGTTAACCAGCTCTGTCCTCAACTGATTAATATTGTGGGACAGACCGCATTACACGCAGCGAATTTATCTCTTCCCCAACCATTTAAATGACAACAACACACAGTTTAACGAACGCGCTTGCCCGTCAGATTGCCCAGGACATCGGGCAAGCCTCAGGCTGGATCGGCTTTGACACGTTCATGGAGAAAGCCCTGTACATGCCGGGCCTGGGTTATTACGCCCACGGCAGCGCCAAATTTGGCAAGCTGCCCTACATCGTGCAAGACGGCGTGCGCGTGGCCGGCAGCGATTTCGTTACCGCCCCCGAGATGAGTCCGCTGTTTGGCTGGACGCTGGCGCAGCAGGTGGCGCAAGCGCTGCAAGTGACTGGCACCGATGAAGTGTGGGAGTTTGGTGCCGGTTCTGGCGCGCTGGCGCTGCAGGTATTACAGGCGTTGCACGCGCTGGGCGTGCCTTTGCTGCGCTACACGATCGTGGATATTTCGGGCAGCTTGCGCGAGCGCCAGCGCGCCACTCTGGCGGCCTTTGCCGATCAGGTGCGCTGGGTCGATGCGCTGCCACAAACGATGTCCGGCGTGGTGCTGGGCAACGAGTTGCTCGATGCCATGCCGGTCAAATTGCTGGCGCGCGTCAATGGTGTCTGGCATGAGCGCGGTGTGGTCAGAGGGCCGCCGACGGAGCAGGGCGAGCTGACTTTTGTCTGGCAGAACCAGCCAAGCAATTTACGCCCGCCGTTTGCCATTGAAGGCGAGCATGATTACCTGACCGAAATCCACCTGCAGGGTGAATCGTTTGTGCGCACGCTGGGCGACAAGCTGCAGGCGGGCGCGGTGTTTTTGCTGGACTACGGCTTTCCCGAGGCTGAGTATTACCACCCGCAGCGCCACATGGGCACGGTGATGTGTCACCAAGCGCACCAGGTGGATGACGATCCGCTCAGCCGTGTCGGGCAGAAAGACATTACCGCGCATGTCAACTTCACCGGCGTGGCGCTGGCGGGCAACGAGGCTGGCCTGGGTGTGTTGGGCTATTGCAGTCAGGCGCGTTTTCTGATGAACTGCGGCCTGTTGACGCAGATGGAAGCAGCCGACCTGCCGACCCGGGTGATGGCGCAAAAACTGATCATGGAGCACGAAATGGGCGAACTTTTCAAGGTGATCGGCTTTTACAAGGGCGAACCTTGGGCCGCGCTGGGATTTGAGCATGGCGACAAGACGCACACCCTTTAGCCACAAGGCATCACCATGATTCGTTGGCTCATTGTTGTATTTCTGGCTTTGGTGCTGCTCAACGGTTTGACGCCGTGGCTGCAAAAACTGGGCTTTGGCCGGTTGCCAGGCGACTTTCGCTTCAAAATATTTGGTCGCGAATTTTTTATTCCGCTCACCACCACCATCGTGCTCAGCATGGTGGCCGCTGGCATTTCAAAAGTGCTGTGACAGGGCGCAAGACTTGATAAAGCGCGCGTTGTCGCAATCTCCTTTCTTTATTCACGTCAACCAAGGTTTGTCATGACTGATTCGCTGCACATTGTTTGCCCCCACTGCACCACCACCAACCGCGTGCGTCAAGCCGACCTGGCCACGGCACCCAATTGCGGCAGTTGCCACCAGCCGCTGTTTACCGCGCACCCCACCGCGCTGGATGAGGCTGGTTTTGACAAGCACATCAACCGCAACCATATTCCGGTGCTGGTAGATTTCTGGGCTCCCTGGTGTGGCCCGTGCCGCCAGATGGCTCCGGCCTTTGAGCAGGCGGCCGCGCAACTGGAGCCCAACGTGCGTGTGGCGAAAGTCGACACCGAGGCAAATCAGGCGCTGGGTGCGCGCTTCAACATTCGCAGCATCCCGACGCTGGCGCTGTTTGTGGGTGGCCGTGAGGTGGCGCGCCAACCCGGTGCCATGGGGGCCGCTGACATCGTGCGCTGGACGCAACAACACCTGCCGCGCTAATCCGCTATCCTTCGGGTGTGTTGAACAACTGCATGTCCTGCTCTACTGGCTGTGTCTGACCCCCACCCCGCGCGCTCCGAGCGCGAAGATACCCGTACTTTTTTACAAAAAATCGCCGAGTTCATTCATCCTGGCCCGGACTCCGTCGACGAGTTGATTGGCACGCTGACCGAGGCCGAGCACAACCAGCTGATTGGCGCTGATTCACGCAAGATGCTCGAAGGCGTGATCCGCATGGCCGACATGAGTGCCGGCGACGTGATGGTGCCCAGCACCCGCATGGAGCTGGTCAACATTGAAGACCCGTACGACACCCTGATGCATGGCGTGATCGACACCGCGCACTCGCGTTTTCCGGTGTATGAAGGCGAGCGCGAAAACATCATCGGCATCCTGATGGCCAAAGATTTGCTCAAGCTGCAGCGGGCGCCTGAGCTCAACATTCGTGCACTGTTGCGTCCGGCGGTGTTTGTGCCCGAGAGCAAA
>JBBQLQ010000140.1:0-8710 GCA_038328055.1 Burkholderiales bacterium | reverse complement strand
GGGACTTGCTTGACTTGAACGACTTGCTGCTGCATTTTGGCAAGACCCCCGGTTTTTGGGACGAGTTGTTGGTGCGCTCAGCCGATCTGGGCTTGCAGATTCCGCTGTTTCATGCGCTGTTTCACATCAGGCGGCTGCTGGGCACCACGGCACCGGCGCACTTGCAGGATCAGGTTGCACAACTTGGCCCCAATGCACTTTCACGCGCGCTGATGGCCTGGATGCTGGGCCTGGCTTTGCGACCGATTCACCCCAGTTGCAATACCCGCTGGACCCATCTGGCACGCTGGCTGCTGTATGTGCGCTCACATGCCCTGCGCATGCCCGTGCATCTGGTGGTGCCGCATCTGTTGCGCAAAGCCTGGATGAACCGTTTTCCAGAGAAAAAACATGAATAGACGTACAGCCGTCTGGTGCGCATTGACGCTCGCAAGCTCTGCGCTGTCGCTGGTGCCCGCCGTGGCACAGGCCGACCTGCCCGACACCGTTGCCCGGGTCAAACCGGCCATCGTGATTGTGGGCACCTACCGCGCTACCGACAGCCCGCGCTTTCGGCTGCGTGGCACCGGTTTTGTGGTGGGCGATGGCAACCAGGTGGTGACCAATTTGCATGTATTGCCGGAAGCATCAGAAAACGCCAGCGACCTGGCCTTGGTGGTGCAGGTACGCGTTGGCAATGGTGAATTTCAGATGCGCCCGGCGAAACTGCTGGAGCGCGATGCGGCGCATGATCTGGCCTTGCTGCGCATGGACGGGCCGGCAGTGCATGCGCTGATCCTGAAAGACTCCAGCACGGTGCGCGAAGGCCAAGCGGTGGCGTTCATGGGCTTTCCGATTGGTGGCGCGCTGGGTTTTTCACCGGTGACGCACCGGGGCATGATCTCTTCGATCACGGCTGCGGCACTGCCTACGCCAACCGCCGGGCAATTGAACGAAAAAACCATTCGCAGCCTGCGCGGTGGAGCGTTTGACATCTTTCAACTCGACGGCACGGCCTACCCCGGCAACAGTGGCGGCCCCTTGTTTGACCCGGTGACGGGCGAGGTGCTGGGCGTGGTGAACATGGTGTTTCTGAAAGGCACGCGCGAATCCGCGCTGACCAACCCGTCTGGCATCAGCTACGCGATTCCATCGAAATTTGTGGCGGAGCTGCTGCAGCGCACCAAGTGATGCGCGGCTGGTGACGGTGCCTCTAATTGCTATTATATAAATAGCTACTTGCGCATATCTAATAAGGGCTAGAGGCCTAAATTATATAAATTTTACTGCTGTTCAGCGTGACACTGAGTGCCAGTGTTGCGCACGATGAATAGGTGTGAGTGCTACGTGTGGATAAACTATGCGCATCATTTATGGAGAACTTCCATGCTCAATTTTGAGAACGCCCCAAAAAAGGCAACCAATCTTTCGCTGAATTCCAAAGTTCAGACTTCCTGATCCGCACGGAATCCATTTGGCATGGTGAACGCCTGGTTATTACTTTGTGGGAGGGCTGGCAAGCCCGAATTCGCGGCTGCCGCCGCTCCTACGAGTGCCAGTCCTATTCCTGAAAAAAGCAACTTGCGCCTTTGCGCATCAGGATGTCTGAATTTCAGACCTCCTGATCAGCACGGAATCCATTGGGCATGGTGAATACCTGGTTGTGACTTTGTGGGAGGGCTGGCAAGCCCGAATTCGCGGCTGCCGCCGCTCCTACAAGTGCCAGGCCTATTCCTGGAAAAAGCAAATTGTGCCTATACGCATCAGGAAGTCTGAAGTTCTGGAAGAGGCACGAAAGCTCGAAATCAATATTTCCCAGACGGTTGATGTGTTGCTGGCAAACGAAGTTCGGCGCCTCTATTGGGAGAAATGGAACGAACAGAACAAGGATGCGATTGCCGCCTACAACGCGCGTGTTGCTGCTCATGGGCTTCCCTTGACGAAATACCGCACATGGGGCGCAGCCTTGGGTGATGGTCAGGAGGGTAGCTGAGATGGTACGGTTTGATGTCTATGCCAACCCGGACACCGCAGGGCGTAGGCTGATTCCCTACCTGTTGGACGTGCAAAACGACCATGTCAGGGGCTTGCAAACTCGGGTGATGGTGCCCTTGTGGAATTCGTCCATGTTACCGATGCCGGTGAGTGATTTGAACCCGGCTTTTGAAGTTGCGGGTCAGCGGGTCATTATGGACACGGCTGCACTGGGTGCCGTTCCACTGAGTGCTCTCAAGGGTAGCGTCGGGAATCTGGGCTTAAATCAGCTGCGCATTCAAAATGCGCTTGATGTCTTGTTTGGGAGTTACTGACTTTGCTATTATTTAAGTAGCTCTATGCGCTTATTCTATAAGGGCTAGAGGCCTAAAACATGCATAAAAAAGCACTGGAGACCAGTGCTTTTTTTGCTGGCTGTTTGAAGCGGGATCAAACGTCATGCTGCTTGCGGCGGCGCATGGCCACAAAGCCCATCAAAGCCATGCCCATGAGGGCGAGGGAGCCGGGTTCGGGGGTTTGGTTCGTTGGCTTGTTGCTGCCAGCGATCGACAGTAATTTAAATGAGTCGTTACCGTTATCCAGACTTTTCGTATTCGTTGAAGTTGAGCCAAATGCAGCGAAATCGTATGCACTAACCAACCAATAGCTTGAATAAAGGGCCGAGGCAATCACTTGAGCGCCACCTGCAACGGTACCGTTAGATGCGCCGACATTGCCATAGTTTCCGACCAAAGACCAGCCGCTCGACACAAGTGTTGAAAGACTCGCGCCGGCCATCGTTGGTACAGGTGTACCAGCATTAGTCCAAGCCAGTACAGATATATCAGAATCGTTATAGTTAACTTGTTTTCCAGTTACTGAAGCACTGCAGGCACCGGTACCGTCGTTGGCGCTAATACATGGATTGTCTGTTCCATTCCAGCCAATCGCCAGATTCGACAGAGTGACAGGACCGGATGTGAAATTGAGGAGCAAAGCTTCAACACCGTAACCATTGTCGATGGCATGTGGTCCAGTAGCACCCGACGCTTCATTTCCCGAAACAATTCCCAAACCGGAACTAAAGACAGGCACAGAGGCTGCTGCAAAAGTGCTACCAGTTATGGGTGAGCTGCTACTTCCGGTACCGGTGGTCCATCCGCTGACAGTAACTGATGGAGTTCCAGTGCATGCTTGGCTTTCACTTCCCGTCTGGCAGTTTGCCTGCAAGTCCAAACTCCAAGTTGAAGCTGCAAACGCCGCCGGAGCCAACGCCACCAATGCCAAAGCCGCCATCCACTGGGCAACGCGGGGCATCTGAAATTTACTATTTGTCATGGTCTTCACCTGTTGGTCTAGCCGGCTGAACGGCAATTTATCTTGCTTATCTAGAATGCAAGCAATAATCGGGCCTGATTCTAAATAGTTATGTAAATCAAGAGCTTGTAAGCGTGGCTACACGCGTTGTGTAAAAAATATCGACAACTTCCAGCCGCTATATCACTTCACGCTTTGCAACAACTTTTCGGCTTCTGCGTGGCTTTCAAAAGCCAATCCTGTCTTGATAGCCGCTTCCAACTCGTCTCTGGCCTCGGTTTTTCGCCCGGTCTGTGCCAGCACCACGGCCAGGTGGTAGCGAATTTCAGGGTTGCCTGGGTTGCGCAACCGGGCATCGCGCAGCAGTTGCAGGGCGCGCTCGGTCTGGCCGTTCTGAAACAGCGCCCAGCCCAGGGTGTCGGTGATTTGCGCGTTGCCGGGAGCCTTGGTCAGCGCCAGTTCAGCCGTTTTGATGGCCGCAGGGTCTTTCAGGTGCAACTGCACGTTGGCCAAGTTGTTGAGCACTTCAACGTCGTCCGGGTTGATTTTCAGGGCCGCCTCGTAGCTGATTTTGGCCAGACTGAAGCTGCCAGCGCGGGCCAGGCCATCGGCCAGTGCTTTGCGCACGGTGAGGTCTTGCGGGTTGGTTTTGAGCCATTGCTCGGCCAGCTGCAGGGCGGGTTTGCCGTCGGCTTGCGTGGACAGGGCGCGAAACAGGCGTATCAGCGTGTCGGTGGATGGCTCGGTTTGGTGGGCACGGCGGTAGGCTTCAATGGCCACAGTCGGTTGGCCTTTGGCCATGGCCACGTCGCCCTGCAAACTATGGCCAATAGCGCGTTTGGGGTAGAGGGCTGCGATGCTGCTGGCGCGCTTGTCGGCTTTCGCTGAGTCGCCCTGGCGTAGCTCCACACCGACCAGCATGGCCTGAGCGGGCAGGAAGTCGGGGCGGTTGGACAAGGCTTTTTCCAGGCTGTAAGAGGCACCAGCGGGGTTGTTGGCAGCCAGCTGCAGGTTGGCAATGGTGACCTGCTGCGCGGCATCGTATTCGGCAAAGCGGGTGGCGCTGTTGAGGGTGGTTTTGGCACTTGCTGTGTCGCCATTGGCCAGCAGGGCGCGGCTGTAAGCCAGCAAGGTGGCCAGGTCTTCAGGGGCTTTGCCAGCGGCAATTTTGGCGGCTTCCAGCGCCGGGCCGGCTTGGCCATAGCGCAGGTGAAAGTCAATTAGGGCCAGGCCCCAGCGCAGGTCTTTGGGGGCTGCCACGTCGCGGGCTTTTTCGATCCATCGCAGTGCCTCGGCCGGCTGGCCTTTGCGCTCGGCAATCAGGGCTAGCTCAAACAGGGCTTCGCTGTTGCGCGCGTCGGCCTTCAGAATGTCGTTGAGCCGAGCGGTGGCGGCATCAAAAGCCTTGGTGGCACTGTCAAGCCGGGCCAGGTTGAGCCGGGCACTTACCATTTTGGCATCCAGCGCAATGGCTTTTTCGAACGAGGCGCGCGATGCTGCCACATTGCCCGACTGCCCCTGCGCCATGCCCAGCAGGTTATGAAAACCGGCGTTGTTTGGCTGCAGCTTGACCAGACCTTCCGCCACTGGAATCGCCTTGCGCGACTGTCCGCTGCGCAGGTACAACTGCACCAGGGCGGAACCAGCCTGGGTCTGGCGCGGGTCTTTTTTGTAAGCGGCTTCCAGTTCGGTGATGCCGCTGGCGGCCTGGCCGCTGCCGATCAGGCTCAGGCCCAGCGCGGTGCGAAAAGCCGGGTTGTCCTGCGTTTTGAGGGCTTGCTGCATCAGGGCGGTGGCTTTGGCGTTGCGCCCCAGCGCCATGTTGGCCGAGGCCAGCTGGGTTAATGCCTGGCCGTCACCGGGGTGGTCGCGCAGGTAGGTTTCCAGCAGAGTGGCCGCGGTGGCCGGGTTGCCTTCGCTCATGTGGATGCGTGCCAGCAGTTTGGCGACCGGGCTGTTGGTTTGCACACTTTGAAACGCTTCCAGATACTGCTTGGCCTTTCCTGGCTGGTTCAGTCCGTAATGGGCCAGGCCGTTGAGCATCAGCAATTGCGGCCGGTAGCGAATGAAGTCCATTGGCACCGGGTCGAGCAGGTCGGTGACTTCTTTCAGGGCGGTGCTGGCCAAGGCAGCATTGCCTTCGCGCTCGGCCAGCAAAGCTTTCATGTAGGCACCGCGCGGCTCCTGGGGCGACAGGCGCTGCAGTTCGGCCACGTCTTTGGCTGCGTCGGCGTAGCGGCCCTGATCCAGGTAAATGCCGGTGCGCGCCACCCTGGCCTCGACGTGGGCGGCATCAATTTGCAACACGCGGTCATAGGCGCTCAGGGCGGGATCAAGATTGCCTTGAGCGTGTTGAATGGACGCTTTTTGGTACCAGGCCTCTGTCAAATTGGGAGATAGCGCCAAGGCCTTGTCTACAGCGGCGTTGGCTTCATTCAACTGGCGGGCGCGGATGCGAACAGGCACTTCGGCCAGCCAGACATTGGGCGATCGGCTGTCAATGGCGCGGGCTTCGTCAATGGACCGCAAGGCGGCGCGCATTTCGCCCAGATCAGCCTGGGCCGCTGCACGCAGCAGATGCAATTGCAGTTGTGTCGCGGGTGGCAGGCCTGCCGGGGTGAAGGTTGGGCTGTCCAGCAGCGCCCGGTGTTTGCCCTGAACCAGATAGGCCTGGCCCAGTGGAATGATGACTTCAGCGCGGTTGACACCCAGGCGCAAGGCCTCTTGCATGGCGGCTTCAGCAGCGGCGACCTCGCCGTTTTGCATCAGCGCCTTGCCCAGCAGCAGGTGCACGGGCAGCAGGTTTTTGTCGATTTGCAGCGCGTTTTTCAGCTGGATGATGGTTCCAGCAATGTCTTTTTTCTCAAAACGTACCAGCGCGTCTTCGTAATAGCCAGCCGCCTTGTTGGCGGGTTGTGCGTGGGCGGTGGCGAGCGACAGGCTGAGCATGCCAGCGGCAAGCCAGCGCATCAGGACAGGCTGGATAGGCTGGATAGGGCGGGTCATTGGCCAGCTTCCTCGTCAAGCAGAAAGCGGGTGGCGTAGGTCAGGTCTTCGTGGGTGGAACCGTGCATCAGCGCGCTGATGAATTTGCGCCAGGCCAGGTCGGGTTCTACCAGGGTGAAGCTGTAGTAATGGTGCGTTTCGTCGTCGTGCTTGGCGCGCACAGCGGTTGCCTTGACGGTAGACAACTCGGCGTTGCCAAGCACGATGACTGCTGTGCCAGCGGTCAGTACCGGCAAGGTTGTGCTTGACTGTGCCAGAAAGCCGGTTTGCGACAGGTCAACCACCTGCAGTTCAAAGGACTCGGACGCGCCAGCGCTGCTAACGACAAAGCTGGCCGGGCATTTGACTGAAAAGCGCTCATGCTGGCGCAGGGTCTTGTCGTTGTCGGGGGATTGGATGATCGGTGGCAGGATTTCCTGGTAGTCGGGCAGGTTGTAAATGGTGTGCAGCAGGATTTTTGAGCGTTCGTCGAGCTTGCTGAAGCCCTGCGTGCGCTGGTTGAAAAAATAATCCAGCAATTCGGGCGTCATGACCGGGTCGTTGGTGGTGAAGTAGCGCCGGGTTGGCATCACGATGTTATGCATTTTTGTGTGTACAAAATAGTTGTACAGATTTCGGCGCAAGGTTTTTTCTCCGTAGACATCTTCGAAATTGTCGGGTGCTGTTTGCAGGTCCAGGCAGGCACCAACAGCTGGCGCACCGTTGGCAAAATCGTAGTTGTCGACTTCGGATTTGGTTAGCCGCTGAAACAGCAGCAAAGATTCGTAGAGCTCGATGCGATCCGGGTTGACGGCGATCACTAGGTGGCGCGTGTCAAAGTAGTTCCGGCAGTACTCATACATGTACTTCATCATCGGGAACAGGATAATGCCCCCGGTTTTTCTGAATTTGGGGTGCACGGCGAGTGCTGAAGCCTCGGCGATCTGGCCGCCCTTGGCGCGCACCTCTTGCAGGTCAAAAATGGATTGCAGCGGGAAGCCAAATACGCTTTCGCGAATGAGTGACAGCGTGCCCACCACTTCGCCGTCATATTTGGCGCAAAGTGTGGTGGTGGTTGGTAGCGCGTGGTAGATCGTGGCACGCATGCCGGACGGGTCTTTTTGCATAAAACCACTGCTGACGTAGGCATCGTGCAAGAGTTTGAAGCAGGCTTCGAGCTCTTCCTGGGTTTCTGCAATTTTGAGTACCAGGCGTTGGTCGGGCGCGGGATCGCAATCCACAAAAGACCGGTACACGCCAAACCGCATCGCTTTGGGAAGAAACGCAAATGCGCGGCGCATGGCGCGGTGCCAGCGTCGCTTGATGGATGAGGCTAAGGTATTTTTATTCATGGTTGCACCGGCTGCATGTTAGCCTGCGCAACCGGGTGCGGCAATAAAAAACCCGCGCTTCTGTGAAGAAGGCGGGCTGTTTTGATGTTTTGCATCGCTGATACACCACTGTGGCAGTATTTCAAAGCCACTGCAGCAGTATTTCAAAACCACTGCGTGGTGCCCGGGGCCGCACCCGAACTAAGGCCGCGAACCCTCATGAATCCTATGTGTAGTATCGTCAGAGTCAAAAAGTACCCCGAAATGTACCCCCATACTCAAGGTGATACCCATGAAATTGACCGATGCCAAGCTGCGAACCCTTTCCGAACCCGGCCGTCACTACGATGGACGAGGGCTTTATTTGGAACTGACAAAGGCGTCCGGGCGCTACTGGCGCATGAAGTACCGCTACGGCGGCAAAGAAAAGCTACTTGCCTTCGGTGTGTACCCGGCCGTTAGCCTCAAGGCAGCCCGCGACCTGGCAGCCAAGGCACGCGAGTTACTCCAAGGTGGACGCGACCCCAGCGAAGCACGCAAAGTCGAAAAGGCGCGGGGGGTGCATGAAACAGCCAACACCCTTGAGGCGGTGGCCGCTGACTGGCTGGCGCATCAGTCCAGTCGCTGGACGGCTGAAACCAAAGAACGCATTCGCGCATCATTGGCAGCGGACATTTATCCGGCGTTGGGCGGGCAGCCACTGGCCAGCATCAAGCCCGGGCAAGTGATGGTGGCCATTAAAAAAATTGAGGCACGCGGCGCGGGCGATCTGGCGGGCCGGGTGTTGCAACGCGTCAAAGCGGTTTACCGTTGGGCAGTCATTCACGAACGCGTTGAATCAAACCCCATGCTTGATCTGGTGCAGTCTGAAATACTCAAGCCCCGGCAAGTCGAACACCGGGCCGCAATGCCTGACAGTGAATTGCCCGTCTACCTGGCCAAACTGGACACTTATGAGGGTGACTATCGCACAGCGCAAGCGTTGCGCCTGCTGATGCTGACAGCCACACGCCCCGCGTGTTTCACCGGGGCGTGTGGACTGAATTTGACCTTGACGCGGCGCTGTGGATCATTCCAGCCGAACGCATGAAGATGCGCACAGAACACCGCGTGCCACTGTCTCG
>JBBQLQ010000139.1:0-8809 GCA_038328055.1 Burkholderiales bacterium | reverse complement strand
CTGGCGCTCAAACAGACTGCCATATCTACAGACCGCAAGCGTACCTTGCACCTGGGGGATACCTCAACACTGATTGACCTGGGAACCTTTGCCGACTGTCTGAATGGGCACGATCTGTCCAAGTCGCTGGAGTTTGAGTTAGGTTGGACTTTGCCCAAGCCGATGGAAGTACGCGACCCACTCAACACGGCGCAGCGTTATGTCGGCAATCAGCTCAATCTGGCTGTGAAAGTTGCTGCTGGCAAATCTGGCCAGCCTGAAGTCAGTTCGCTTAGATACGAGTTGAAGAATTCTGACCACGTCGTGCTTGATGTTGACTTGTCCCGAAGCACTGACAGAAAGTTTTCGCTGCAATCAACGCGCTATCAGTTCAAAATGGCCGATGGCAGGAAATGGCCACTGGAAGAGCCTGAAAAGTTTTACCGGGTGTCGGAACTGAGCATGGCGCGATTCAAGAATGCGGGGTTTTTGACGGACTTTGCGCTGGCCACTGAAACGTTGCTGGGCAGCATTGGCTATCTGGGGCCCTTGCGTAACCATCCGCAGCGCACCTATCAGTGGTCAGGTGACACGCCTGAGGGCGTGGGCCAAATGGGGGAGGCCACGGTGGCGGCAATTCTGGCTGCACAAAGCGAGGGGCGCATGTTGAATCGTGGCCCCAAGCGCACCAAGCAAGCGTTCACAGCGTTCATTGCTTCATGGCTGAAAGATTTGGGTGTGATTCACAGTTTTACTGTAAAGCCTGTTGCCGAGGGCCGCAAAGAATACGAGGTGCTGGTCAAAACACATTCTGGCGCACCCGAAGTCAAAATTACAGATGTGGGTTTTGGTGTTTCACAGGTATTGCCCGTTTTGGTTCAAGCGTTTTACTGCCCACCCAACTCGACCGTGTGGATGGAGCAGCCAGAGATTCACTTGCATCCGCAGGTTCAGTCAGAACTGGCTGATGTGTTTATCTCGGCCATCAAGGCGCGTGAGAATGGCAAAGAGCGCAACGTCCAGTTGATTGTGGAAAGTCACTCGGAACATTTTCTGAATCGCTTGCAGCGCCGTATTGCCGAAGGTGAACTCGCCCCGGGGGATGTAGCCATCTATTTTTGCCATCGGTCTGGTACGGGGACAGAGCTGGAGCCACTTCGCCTGAATATTTTTGGCGACATTGAGAACTGGCCCGAGAACTTTTTTGGTGATGAAATGGCGGATATTTCAGCGCGCACATTAGCCGCCATGGAAACCAAAAAAAACCTGCGCAATGCAAGGGGTGGTTGATGCGCGCAGTGATCGATACCAACGTCTTGCTGGTCGCCAATCGGCAACATCAGGATGTGTCTGAAGACTGCGTTTCAGAATGTGTCCGACGGCTACTTGACATGCAGAACCGCGGCGTGACCGTGATTGACGACGGTTTCTTGATACTGGGTGAGTACCAAAACAAGACAAACATCAAGCCGCAACCAGGCGTAGGTGACAAGTTTTTGAAGTGGCTGCTGCGCAACACGGCCAATGCTGAACGCGTGGAGCTAGTCAGCATTACAGAAACGCTGCCTGATACGTTCAACGAGTTTCCTGACAAAGAGTTGCAAACTGAGTTTGATGTGGCAGATCGGAAATTTGTGGCAGTGTCCAATGCCCATCCGAAACAACCGGTGATCCTTCAGGCTGCCGATTGCAAATGGCTGAAGTGGTGGCCAGCACTGGCGACCCAAGGGATCAAGGTTGACTTTTTGTGCCCTAAGGATGTGTGTCGTTTCTTTGAAAAAAATATCCTGCTCAAGCACTGCCCACGTTGCCAGGCACTCAATGACTGGCGATTTCTTCCGATTCCCCCAAACCCCGCACATTGCCTGGCTGGGCCGTGGCGAACCGCGGGACGACAAGGTGCTATCAAACGAGCAAGCGACTGAATTGCTTGCGACCGACGTGGTGGTAGAAGAAAAGCTGGATGGGGCCAATTTAGGTTTTTCGCTGGCGCCTGATGGCACGCTGCGCACCCAGAACCGGGGGCAATATCTGCACCCGCCGTTCAGTGGCCAGTTTGCACGATTGCCTAAATGGCTGGCGCTGCATGGTGATGGTTTGCGCGACACCTTGCGCCTGATTGCTGACTGCGATTTGATGCTGTTTGGCGAATGGTGTGCCGCACGGCATTCTCTTGATTACGACCGTTTGCCGGACTGGTTTTTACTATTTGATGTCTATGACCGTAGCGCGCAGAAGTTTTGGAGTACCGCACGGCGTAACGACTTGGCGCAAGAGGCTGGATTGATCGCGGTGCCAATGGTCGTACGCGGCCGCTGCAGCTTGCAGCGGCTCAAGGAAATCTTGGCCACCCAGCCTAGCCAGTTTCGCCCAGGGCCGTTGGAAGGTTTGATTGTTCGCAAGGAGTCCGCCGCCTGGTGCGAGTCGCGCGCCAAGTTAGTGCGCGCCGACTTTACCCAATCCATCCATGAGCACTGGAGTCGTCGCCACTTGGTGTGGAATCGGGTGCTGTGGGCAACTGCAGAAGATCATCGAAAGTAAAATCCCACGGTGCTCAAACAAAGAACCCTCAAAACCCTGACCTGCGCTGTTGGCGTCGGGCTGCACAGCGGGCAACGGGTGGAAATCACCCTGCGTCCGGCCCAGCCCGACACTGGCATCGTTTTTCGCCGCGTTGATTTGCCCCAGCCGGTCGACATTGCCGTGTCCGCCCTGGCCGTCACCGACACCCGCATGGCATCCACCATCTCCAACGGCAATGCCAAGGTGCACACGGTTGAACACCTGATGTCGGCCTGCGCGGGCTTGGGGGTGGACAACCTGTATGTCGACATCACCGCCGAAGAGGTGCCGATTCTGGATGGATCAGCGGCCTCGTTTGTGTTCTTGTTGCAAAGTGCCGGGATTGAGTTTCAAAATGCCCCGCGCCGGTTCATCCGGCTGTTGAAGCCGGTTGAAGTGCGCCAGGGCGAGGGTGCCCATGAAAAGTGGGCGCGGCTGCTGCCCTACCACGGCTACCAGCTCAGTTTTGAAATTGAATTCAAGCATCCGGCGGTTGACTCGACCGGCCAGCACGTGCTGTTTGACATGAGCACCGGGTCGTACTCCAAAGACATCGCCCGTGCCCGCACCTTTGGCTTTACCAAAGACGTGGAGATGATGCGGGCCAACGGCCTGGCGCTGGGCGGCGGGCTGGACAACGCCATCGTCATGGACGACTACAAGGTGCTCAACGCGGGCGGTCTGCGCTATGACGATGAGTTCGTCAAGCACAAGATTCTCGATGCTATGGGCGACCTGTATCTGCTGGGCAAGCCCATGCTGGCCAGCTACAGCGCGTTTCGCTCCGGCCATGCCCTGAACAATCTGCTGCTGCGTGAGTTGCTTGACCACCCCGAAGCGTGGGAAGTGGTCACGTTTGACGACGAAAAGCAAGCGCCTCGCGGCTTTGCCAAGCTGGCTCCGGCCTGGTAAGCGCACCAACGCCGCGCCACACACCATGCTGCTGTTTCGCTGGGCCATGTTGATGCTGTTGCTGGCAGCCATGGGCTGTTTCATGTTCTACATTGGCACTGGCCAGGAGCGCTACAAGCGCTGGGGCCTGCAGGTGCTGAAGTGGACGCTGATCGCCGCGTTTGGCTTCTTTGCGGTGCTGATTTTGGAGCGGCTGGCCTGAGTATTACCGGCTGCGTCCGGCCTTGTACTTGCCACTGCCTGCGCCAATTACCCCGTCAGCCAGCGCCAGTCGGGCCATCGAGGTGTGCGCATGGCCGTGGGTAATGGCCAGGCCCAGCGCGTCAGCGGCATCCGGGCCGGGCAGGCCTGGCAGGCTCAGCAGGCGGCGCACCATTTCCTGAATCTGTTTCTTGTCGGCGCGGCCCCAGCCCACCACGGCCTGCTTCATCTGCAGCGCGGTGTATTCGGCCACTGGCAGATCGCACGACACCAGCGCAGTCACCGCTGCGCCGCGCGCCTGGCCCAGCAGCAAGGTGGACTGCGGGTTGACGTTGACAAACACCACCTCGACCGACGCGGCATCGGGCTCGTAGCGCGAAATCACCTCGCGAATGCCATCAAACAGCACCTTGAGGCGCGCCGGCAAATGGCCTTTGTCCAGGTGCGTGGTGCTGATGGTGCCGCTCGCCACGTAGGTCAAGTTGGAGCCGTCGACATCCACCACGCCAAAACCAGTGGTGCGCAAGCCGGGGTCAATGCCAAGAATTCTCATAGGGGTGCGATGTTACGGTCTGCTGGTGTCAAGCGCTCTGGCATCGGCCGCATAGCTGGTCAATGTGCCGGCGAGTTTACGTCGCTGAGTGGCATCGGTCTGGTTGTGAAATTCTGCGAAATTGGCGCAATTTTCTTGGGTGAGCGCCGTCAGGTAGCGTTGGTATTGGGGGTCGGGTGAGGTTATGGTGCGCGCCAGCAGTTCGCGTATGTCAGTGTTGCTGCGCAGTGTCTGCAGGATGTCGTTCTGGCGGCGCAGTAACTCAGCCTGCGCCAACCGCACGTCAAAGCGTGATGCTTGAGCCTGTGTGCGCAACACGCTGCGCTGTGTTGGGGTGAGGGCACCGTAAAAAGTCTCGAACCGTTCGCTCTGGCGTTTCAGGCGGTGTTCTTGGCGCTCGGTTGGCGAGCCGTCCAGCCATTCCTCTTGCCATTTTTGAGCGCGTTTTTCCAGTTGGCGCTGCAGGTGTACCAGTTGCGCGGGCTTCAGGCTGCTGGCCAGTGTGGCAAGCCCGGGTGCCGCTTGGTCGGCCAGCGCCTGCAGGCGTGGTCTGAGCGTGTCGACGACCTGGCACACCTGGGGGGCAGTGATGTCGCCCGGTGCCAAAGTCGCCAGTTGGGTCAGTGTTTGCGCGTACAAGGGCAGTTCGGCTTGACGGTGCCAGTCTTGCAGCGCGCGCAAATGCTGGCGCAACCCCACACTTTGTGCGTCAGTCAGATCCAGGTAGCTGTCGGCCCACCAATAGGTCAACTCGGGCAACTGGTTGTAGGCCATCTGCACGAAGCTGCAGCCCGACACCAGGGAGGTCAGCAGCAGGGCCAGTACCCGGCAGATAATTGCAACAGATTTCATTTGATCCCTAACGGAGGCAAGCATGGCAGGTATGGCAAACAGTTCGGCAACATTCAATCCGGTCGATGTAGTGATCATGGCAGCCGGCAAAGGCACGCGTATGAAGAGCAAACTGCCCAAAGTGTTGCATCTTTTGGCCGGGCGTGCCCTGGTGCAGCATGTGGTGGACACCGCAGCAGTTTTGTCGGCGCGCCAGGTGACCGTGATCACCGGCCATGGTGCTACAGAAGTAGAAGCGGCTCTCGCAAGTAATACGGGGGCTACAGCCCGATTTGATATAAATTTTGTGCGCCAGGAGCCGCAGCTTGGCACCGGCCATGCCATGCAGCAAGCGGTGCCGGTGTTGTGTGACGATGGCATCGTGGTGGTGCTGTCGGGCGACGTGCCTTTGATGCAGCCCGACACGTTGGAGCAGCTCATCGCTGCTTGCGCTGGCGACAAGCTGGCGCTGCTGACCATTGATTTTGCAGACCCCACGGGCTATGGCCGCATCGTGCGCGCCGGTGAAGTGGTGCAAGCCATCGTTGAGCAAAAAGATGCCGCGCCAGAGCAACTCAAAATCACCGAGGTTTACAGCGGCATCATGGCGGTGCCGGCAGTCCAGCTCAAAACCTGGCTGGCCCGGCTCGACAACAAAAACGCCCAGGGTGAGTATTACCTGACCGACATCGTCAAATTTGCCGTGGCCGACGGCGTGCCGGTGGTGACGCACAAGATCACCGATGCAGTGCAGATTGCTGGCATCAATAGCCCGGTGCAGTTGGCCGAACTCGAGCGCGCTTTCCAAAAGCGCCTGGCGCTGCAACTGATGGAGCAAGGCGTGCGCCTGGCCGACCCGGCGCGTTTGGACGTGCGCGGCACGTTAGCCTGCGCTCAAGATGTGTCGATTGATGTCAATTGCCTGTTTGAAGGCCAGGTCAGCTTGGGCGAGGGCGTGCGCATCGGGGCCAATTGCGTCATCAGCAATGCCAGCATTGCGGCTGGCGCGGTGATTCACCCGTTCACCCACATCGAAGGCGGCAAGCCCGGCAGCAAGGACGCGATTGAAGTGGGTGCTGGCGCACTGATTGGCCCGTTTGCCCGTCTGCGCCCGGGTGCCAGACTGGGGGAGGGCGTGCACATTGGCAATTTTGTCGAGGTGAAAAATTCCACCTTGGCCAACGGGGCCAAGGCCAACCACCTGGCCTATCTGGGCGATGCCACGGTGGGGGAGCGTGTCAACTACGGCGCCGGCTCCATCACCGCCAACTACGACGGCGCCTTCAAGCACCGCACAGTGATCGAGGCCGATGTGCACATCGGCAGCAATTGCGTGTTGGTGGCACCCATCACCATTGGCTCGGGCGGCACCGTGGGCGGTGGCTCCACGCTGACCAAAGACACTCCCGCGCAGGCACTCACCCTGGCACGTGCAAAGCAGGTCAGCATTCCCAACTGGAAGCGCCCGAGCAAATGAGCGTGTCAGACAAGTCACCTGCGGCCCAGCCGGAGTCTGCGGCGATGTCGGCGGGCCTGACGGGTGGGTTGGTCGGGCGGCTGGCGCAACTGGAGCGTGAGCGCGATGCTGCCCGCGCCGAACTGCAGGAGTTTGTCTACACTGTCTCGCACGACTTGCGCGCGCCGCTGCGCCACATTACGTCGTTTGCCCAGATCATTGCCGAAGACCTGCCCGGCATGCCCGCTGACATTGCAGCACATCTGGCCACCATCCGCCAGTCGGCCCAGTTGCTGACGCAGCAGCTTGATGGGCTGGCGATGCTCTCTCGGCTGGGTGGGCAAACGCTGACGCTGGGTGCTGTCGACACTGCCGCACTGGTGCGTGATGTGGTGGATGATCTCGCCCGGCAGCTCCCACAGCGTCAGGTCCAATGGCACATCGCCCCTGATTTGCCGGTGGTGCAAGCCGATGCCGCCATGCTGCGTCAGGTGCTGGTGAACGTGCTGGACAACGCGCTGAAATTCACCCGGCACCGGGAGGTGGCTGACATCAGCGTGTCGTGGCAGCCGCTGGACGGTGGCCAGAGCTGCATCCGAGTGCAGGACAACGGCGTGGGCTTTGCGCCGCAGCAGGCGGACAAGTTGTTCAAGGTGTTTGGCAAGCTGCACCTGCCGCGCGAATTTGAAGGCCTGGGCCTGGGGTTGGTGCAAGCCCGCAAGTTGCTGGAGTCCATGGGCGGGCAGATCAGCATTACCGGCGAAGTGCAGCAGGGATGCTGCGTGAGTTTAGATTTGCTATTAAATAGGTAGCTCTATATGCATGTTTTATAACGGGTATAGACTTATTTGTTGCTTGCCCTCGCTTACTGCGACAAAGCCATCGCCGGTCGTGCCTCATGGCGATAGATCAATACCGCCGCATCGGCATTCGCATCGGCCCAGCGCTCCAGCGCTCCAGCACGCTGCTAGCCGGGCATGCACAACCAGCCCCTTCTCGCTGACGGTGCAATATCCGACCGGTGCCAGGTTGTACGGATCGAAATAGCTTGCCTGCGCAGCTGCAAGCTCGACCTGCAAACGACCCAGTTCCTCGTTTTTCACCTCCAACTTGATCTTATAGACACGCAGTTCGTGCAACACGGTTGGGCTTATTTGGACGGTATATCTAGCCGACTCTCAGGCGAGAAGGCGGTTAGATACTGCACTCGCCACCGCATTGTTGCGGAAATGTCTGTGATTTCTCTGGCAGTGGGGCGCTTGCTTGACTCGTTTGGCTGGCTGGTGAACATAGTGTGCGTTTTACACGCTCAATGGATATTCCGCATCGAAAGTTAGCATCCTCCCCATTTCCGCTGCGGATACGGCTTTGAAAAACAGCCAGCCTTGGTAGGTTTCACAACCGGACTGTTGCAAAAAGACGCGTTGCGCGTCGGTTTCCAAACCTTCAGCCACCAAATCCAAATTGTGACTACCGCTACTCAGCTGTTCCCGGCATCGTCATTGCGAGTTTCCAGTTTTGAAATCAAAACTGCACACGAATCTTGAACCAAAACATTCGTCATTGCGAGGCAAAAGCCTTTAGCCGCGAGGAGCGTAGCGACGCGGCGGGCAGCGACGCCGCGAATTCGGGCTTGCCAGCCCTCCCACAAAGACACAACCAGGCTTTCACCATGCCAAATGGATTCCGTGCGGATCAGGAAGTCTGAAGGTCAGACTTCCTGATGCGTATAGGCAAAATTTGCTTTTTTCAGGAATAGGTCTGGCACTTGTAGGAGCGGCGGCAGCCGCGAATTCGGGCTTGCCAGCCCTCCCACAAAGTCACAACCAGGCTTTCACCATGCCAGATGGATTCCGTGCGGATCAGGAAGTCTGAAGGTCAGACTTCCTGATGCGTATAGGCAAAATTTGCTTTTTTCAGAAATAGAACTGGCACTTGTAGGAGCGGCGGCAGCCGCGAATTCGGGCTTGCCAGCCCTCCCACAAAGTCACAACCAAGCTTTCACCATGCCAAATGGATTCCATGCGGATCAGGAAGTCTGAAGGTCAGACTTCCTGATGCGTATAGGCACAATTTGCTTTTTTCAGGAATAGGACTGGCACTTGTAGGAGCGGCGGCAGCCGCGAATTCGGGCTTGCCAGCCCTCCCACGAAGTAACAACCAGGCTTTCACCATGCCAAATGAATTCCGTGCGGATCAGGAAATCTGAACTTCAGACTTCCTGATGCGTATAGGCAAAATTTGCTTTTTTCAGGAATAGGACTGGCACTTGTAGGAGCGGCGGCAGCCGCGAATTCGGGCTTGCCAGCCCTCCC
>JBBQLQ010000138.1:0-8825 GCA_038328055.1 Burkholderiales bacterium | reverse complement strand
CAAACAACCCAATGGCCGTGAACACGCGCCCACACTCAGCATTAGCGACGACATGCCTGAATCTGGCGGCGGTGGCGCAGCGGCTGGCGTAACCGATGGCCCCGATGTGGCAGCAAGTGATGACGACGAAGGCGGCGAAGGTGATGGCGACCCCGACCGACAAAGAAGAAAGGCACTCAAAACCAGAAGCCCCAAGGTCAGACTTCCTGATGCGTATAGACAAAGTTTGCTTTTTTCAGGAATAGGATTGGCACTTGTAGGAGCGGCGGCAGCCGCGAATTCGGGCTTGCCAGCCCTCCCACAAATACACAATTAGGCTTTCACAATGTCAAATGGATTCCGTGCGGATCAGGAAGTCTGAGCTTACGCTAGTGCAAGCCGCACAAGCCGCGGCTTGCTACATTTTTGCACTCACTGCGTCACAGAAAGATCGCAGTCATCTTTTGAACCCGCTTGCTGGATAAACTGCCGTACAAAGGCTTGCGCATCAACCGGCCGGCCCAGCAAATAGCCTTGTCCACTGTGGCATCCCATGTCGCGCAAGAGCTTGAGTTGCTCGTCCGTTTCGATACCTTCGGCGATGGTTTCCAACTTGAGGGCCGTACTGACCCCAATAATTGCTGTCGCAATGCCCTTGTCACTTTCGTCACAAGTGATTCCATCAACAAATTGATTCGGTATCTTGAGAAACGCGATCGGGAACGCTTTGAGGTACGACAGTGACGAGTAGCCGGTGCCAAAATCATCAATCGCAATCGGAATATCTTCCAGTTCAATCTTGTGAAGTTTTTCGGCAATTTCTTCGCTACCGTCCATCAGCGTGCGCTCGGTGATCTCGATACCGATGGCGCGTGCAGGTAAATGGTGTTTTCTCAATTGCCGGGTAATGATGGCCAACAGGGGTTGGCGTTGCAACTGGCGCGAGGCGACATTAACAAACAAGGTCCCCTGCAAAGGCGTGCCATCCTGGCGCCATTGATGCAACTGCTCGGCAGCACGTTCAATCACCCACTCACCGATTTCCAGGATCAGGTCGGACTCCTCGGCGATAGGAATAAATTCACCCGGACCGACTATGCCAAATGACATGCTGTTCCAGCGCAACAAGGCTTCTGCCCCAATTAACTTGCCGCTTTGCAAGTCGAATTCTGGCTGATAAGCCAATGTCAGTTCTTTTGCCGCAATGGCTTTGCGCAAAGCGTTTTCCAATTCAAGGCGATGGCTGAGTTTTTCTTTCAGGTCCGACGTAAAGAACTGGAAACCATTTTTGCCTTTGCCCTTGGCCTGGTACATGGCCGAATCGGCGTTTTTGATCAGCGACTCCAAATCATCGGCATCTTTTGGATAGACTGCAACCCCAATGCTGGCCGAGATAAATGCCTGCTCTTCTTGCAGTAAATAGGGCTTGGAAAGCTTATCCAGAATGCGCTGGGCGGTCACCGAGATTTGCGCATCGGTCACGTCCTCCAGCAGCACATTGAACTCATCACCGCCGATGCGTGCTACGGTATCTTCGTTGCGTACACACAAGGCCAATCGTTCGGCGACTTGTTGCAACAGCAAATCGCCGCAGTCGTGGCCCAGGTTATCGTTGACATTTTTAAAGTTATCCAGATCGATGAACATCAGCGCGAAAGTGCCTTCGCGACGTTTGGCCCGCGAAAACACCTGCGTCATACGGCCCTTGAGCTCATTGCGATTGGGCAAATTTGTCAGCTCATCATGCGCGACCATGTATTCAAGCCGCTGCTGCGATGCCTTGATGAGCGTGATGTCGGAAAAGATGGCCATGTAATTGCTTACCTCCCCGTGTTCATCACGAACCGAGTTGATCGTCAGCCATTCCAGATAGAGGCTGCCATCTTTGTGCCGATTCCACAATTCTCCCTGCCACCAGCCATGCACCCCGATCTCCGTCCACATGACTTTGAAGAAATTGGCATCTTGCTTGCCCGAGCTGAGCAGCTTGGGCGTCATGCCGAGGACGTCAGTGGCACCATACCCGGTGACTTTGGAGAAAGCCGGATTGACCTTGATGATTTTTTGCTGGGCATCGGTGATCAAGATGCCTTCGTTGGCCGAATCGAAGAATGTGGCGGTCAGTTTTTTCTGCTCGTCGAGCTCCCGGCGCAGGGTAATGTCGAAAGCTTGGCTGCAAACGGCACTGATGGACCCATGCTCGTCATGGATGGGGTAACAGATGAACAAAAACGAGCTTTGTTTATCGCCTATGGTGATGGTGTGCTCTGATTCCACCCGCGCTTTTTTATGCAACACATCGAAATGCATTTTTTCAAATAGCTCCGCCAGAGGTTCAGGAAAGACCTGCGTGTCGGTTTTCCCAAAGAATTTTTCGGCCTTCAGATTGAACGTGCTCTCAAATGACGCATTCACAAACTGGTATTGCCCGGCGGTGTCTTTGATGCTGATGAGCAAAGGTGAATTTTGCATGACCCCGATCAAGCGCTTCTGACTTGAAACGATGGCGAGTTGCGCATCAATCAATTCGGTTTCATCAATGAAGGTGATGATTACCCCACCCAGCGTTTGCGCCTGCGATGTGTAAGGAAAACACAACACGTTGTAATGTTTGCCGACCAGGCTGATTTGCTTTTGCCGCTTGATGCCATCGGACATGGCGAGCTTTGCCGTTTCAAGCACCTCGGAGATCAGCAGCGGCAGGCCCGTGATCGGCTTGCCCAAGGTGTGCAGACTGAAGCCGAACAGACTGGCGGCCTCTTTGTTGTAGCGTTGCAGGCGCAATTCCTGATCGAGCAGAATCAGCGAAAATCCGGTGCTGTTCTGCAGATTTTCGAGCTCGATATTGACCAGACTGAGCTCGCCCCCTTTCACAATCAATTCCTCATTGACCGTGGTCAGTTCCTCGTTGGTGGACTGTAGCTCTTCATTGGAGGCCTCCAACTCTTCGTTGGACGATTGCAGCTCTTCATTGGCCGCCTGCATTTCCTCATTAAGGGCTTGCAACTCTTCGTTGGAGGTTTCCAGTTCCTCAATGACAGTTTGCAAGTGTTCGCGCGTGGCAACCAACTCGTCCTCAAGCTCGCTGTTGTTGCTCAGGGGCTGGTCTTCGACCTGCCCGGTGTCGGTGGGTGAGGCCAACGAAATAAAACTGATCAGAAACAGCTTTTGGTCATCGCGCGAGGCCACCGGATGCACCTCGATCTGAACGCTTTGACCCGAACGGTGCTTGACCGGCCGGATTCTGCCCACCGCCGATGAGTGTTTGAGTTCGGCGTGGTGAACCAGGGTTTGCACTTCGGTGCGCCACTCCCGGCGCAGCAATTGCGCCAGGTTAAGCTCCAGTTTGCCGGTCGGAAAGTGCAGATAGCTTTGCATATCGCCATGCACTTCAACCACATCCATGGCCTTGTTGATGAGCACGCTCGGCGGTGCGTAAATCTCCGAGAGCGCTTTCTGCAGTCGGCTTTCCTGCTTGCGCGTGGTACGTTCAGTCGTTGCCGTGGTCACCTTCGCCGTTGCATCCTTCACCGAGTAATGCGGTATCGGGATGGACTGGTCCTTGATGGCCACGCGTTTGAAGATGCGCGCTTCCTTGCTGACCGGAGAAAACATGTTCTCCTGATGAACAATGCTCTCGGATTTGCCCAAAAATAAATAAGCGGATGGCCTGAGCGCGAAGTGAAAAATCGACAGCACCCGGGTTTGCAGCAAGGGTTGAAAATAAATCAACAAATTTCGACAACTGACCAAATCAAGCCGTAGAAACGGGGGGTCAAGCACCAAATCCTGGCGTGCAAAAACAACCAAATCCCGAATCGGTCGCGCGATTTCATAGTGATCGATTTTTCGGGTGAAATAACGTGTCGTGATTTCAGCGCTCACCTCGGCCAGCGAACTGTCCGGATAAACACCGCGGCGCCCAACCACCATGGCATCCAGGTCAATGTCAGTGGCAAAAATTTGAATGCGGTAGTCATTCATCTTGCCACCCAGCAATTCTGAAATCATGATCGCAATCGAGTAGGCCTCCTCACCAGTGGCACACCCTGGCACCCAAATGCGTATTTCATCCCCTGGCTTTTTATCGGTGATGATGCTCGCCAGCGTAGCGCGCAGACCTTCGAAGCTATTGCGATCACGGAAAAATGCCGTCACCGAAATTAATATATCTTTGCTGAGCTTGTTGAGTTCGTCCGGATTTTTGCTGCAATAGTCAAAATAGGCAGCCAGATTGTTGAGACGGTTGGCCGCCATGCGCCGCTCCACCCGGCGTGACAAGGTGGCCTCTTTGTAGCCCGAGAAGTCGATCTTGGACTGCTTGTACACCATTTGCAGCAGGCCCTTCATGGTGGCCGGGACGTTTTCCTGCTTGGTGGCGCGGTTGATCAAACCGTGCGCGCGTGCAATCGCCGTTAATTCCTCAGCAATGCCTTTGCAACTCAGTACCCATTCGACACAGCCAGTGCTGATGGCAGCCTGGGGCATGCCGCTGTATTTAGCTGCTTCGGGGTCTTGGGCAAACGTGAACCCGCCTGCCGCCTTGATGGCGGCGATCCCCGCTGAGCCGTCCGATCCGGTGCCAGACAGAATCACGCCGATGGCATCTTCGCCTTTTTCTTCCGCCATGGAATTGAACAATGCCGTGGCGGAGGGCTTTGGCAACACGGTTTTCCCCGGAACCAACAGCCGCATCGTGCCGTCTTTCAGAATAATGTTCCAGTTAGCGGGTGTCACATAAATGACATTGGCCAGGGGTGTCTCGCCGTCTTCGGCATCCTTGACCAACATCGAGGTTTCGCGCGCCAGCAGAGGCACCATCATGCTGCGGTGGGTTGGCGACAAATGCTGAACAACGATGTAGGGCACGCCCAGATCGTCAGGCAATGCGCGAATCAAATCTGACAGCGCTTCCAGTCCCCCAGCGGATGCGCCGATGCCAACAATGAAGTTGCGGTGTTCAATCGGCAGCGTGGCAACGGTGGCAACGGTGGCTGCGGGTGCTTTCTCAGCCCGAACCGCAACTTTGCGCGGCTTGCTGGGTTTCTTGCTGGCTTTTTCCGCAATGAAATTGCGCTCTTCTTGCGTGGAATGCAGCGGTTCTGCTTCGAGTTTTTCTGGGGCTTTGCCCACGACAGCTTTTCCAAGCTTTGGTTCACTGGCTTTGACCACGTTGGAATTCCTTAATTTGATTGGCAGCATCCTATCTTCGTCTGGTGAATAAAAACATTGGAGAAACCCTTGTTTTAATCTAAGGGTTTCCTTTAGATGAAATTTTTGACTGCTTACCTAATGTGCTGCTGCCATCCAATGGGTGGCATAGCGCAGTAAATCAGCGCCATTTTTCAAATTCAATTTGGCGCGTATGTTGGCGCGGTGCACTTCGATGGTTTTGATGCTGCGGCTCAGCAACTTGGCAATATCCTGGCTGCTGTGGCCGGAACCGATCAGGTGCAACACTTCAAATTCGCTCGGGGTCAGGCTGTTGATCAGTTGCTCGGCATTGGCGTTGCCGCTCACAAAACGATGGAGCAGCTTGGTATGCATGATCTCGCTCAGGTAAAAATTGCCTTTCAAAATTTCGCGAATAGCCGTCATCAGTACCTCGCCGGGCTCCTGTTTCATCACATAGCCACGCGCGCCGGATCGCAAAGCACGCTCCGCGTACACCGTCTCGTCATGCATGGAGACCACCAGCACCGGCAAGCTTGGAATCAGAATATGCATGCTCTTGATCAGCTCGAAACCCGAGAGCGTCTTGAGAGACAAATCGACCAGAACGATGTCAGGGTGATGCTCCATCTCCAGCTTGGCGATGGCCTCGCCACCATCTTCGGCCTCGGAGAAAACCTCCAGATCGGACTCGGCGTTGATCAGCATGGCCATGCCGTGTCGCAGCATGGCATGGTCATCAACCAGCATGACTTGTGATTTCAATGCCACCATATTCAATCGCCTAATTAAGCTTGAGTTCTTCTGTGCGCATGCTGATTCGCACTTGCACTCCTTTGTCAGCACCTGGCATGATTTTCAGACTGGCTCCGAGTTGTCTGGCACGGTACTGCATGATCTTGAGCCCCATTCCCGTTGCCCGTCCCGCTGCCTCCTGGGCACCGGACTTGACACCTGAAAACCCACAACCATCATCGTCGATGCAGAGGCTGAGCTCGCCCCGTACAAGGGACAAACAGATGACCACGTTTTTTGCGCCGCCATGACGGATGGCATTGTGGGTGGCCTCCTGGGCCATCCGATACAGGTTTAAAGCAAAATTCGTACCATCAAGATAATCGGTGTTGGTAGATTCGAAATGGCAGTGGATGTCATACGTCGAGCTGATTCTGGCTGCAAAAGCCTGCAACGCAGCCACCAGTCCATTGGCCTCCAGTTCAAAGGGCAGTGCATCCTGTGCGATTTGTTTGCAATGGATGACGGCGGTTTGTGCTTGCAGTGCCATGGACGCGGCAAGCTTGGCTGCATCCTGATGCTGTGAGCTTACTAATTTCTTTTCGAGTGCCTTTGCCTGGTAGGCCAAGGCTGCCATTTGCTGGCCCAGGTTGTCATGCAACTCGTGGCCGATCGACTGTTGGCGCTTTTCTGTCGCAAAAATCAACGCCTGTTCCAGGCGTGAGTGCTCGGTTATGTCTTGCATCAGAAGAAAAAATCCAAGAACGGTGTCGCCTTGAAGGTGCGGGATGTAATGGATCAGCGCTTCTCCCGACTCACCATTGGGACGGGTCAGGGTACGCTCAAATTCCTGTATTTCAGTGGCCCATGCTGCACCAGCAAAGGGCGCTTCCTTGTGAAAAAACGCATCACCCAGCAAGTCTTGCATCGAGACCCCTTTGATATCCCGCAACGTCATGCCCAACCAGTCCAAATAGGCCCGATTGGCAAAGGTGCAAACCCTCTCGTGGGTCCAATACGCCAACATGCCGGGCATGAAATTCATTAAGGATTGCACCAGCTTTTCGCTCTTGCGCCATGAATCCTTCATCTGCTTGTGCTCCTATGCCGAAATGAATGCATCGTAAAGCAGCCACCTGACGCAAGACCATTTTTCAATCAATTCAAGCTGCTGTGCGCTACGCCCTGCCCGATCCCACGGCTGCGCCGGGCGATTCCAAGACAATTGCTCACAAGGTAAAAATAGGCTGAAACCCTTGTCAGTCAAGCGCAAGCAGCTATCGTTTTTGTAGCAACTTACGCCAACGCCTCATCCAGCAATTCAATCCAATGTCGCACCGGTGTGTCGGTGCCGCTCTGCAAATGGGTGATGCAGCCGATGTTGGCGGAGACGATTTGCTCAGGCTTGTCCGCCCCGAAAGTTGTGGCCAAGTTGCCCAGCTTGCGGTCGCGCAGTTGGTAGCTCAGCTCTGGGTTGAGCACGCTGTAGGTGCCGGCTGAGCCGCAGCACAGGTGCGACTCGCCGCCACATAGGCGAATGTCAAAGCCCAGTTCGCCCATGTATTTTTCAACGCCGCCGCGTAGTTGCAGGCCGTGCTGCAGCGAGCAGGGCGGGTGAAAGGCTAGTCTGCTGGCCTTTGCTTTGACCTGCCCCCGCAGTTTTGCACTGAGCTCGGGCAGCCATTCGCTGATGTCTTGCGTCAATTCGGAAATGCGCTTGGCCTTGGTCGCGTAGCTTGGATCGTCGCGCAGAATATGGCTGTAGTCCTTGACCGTGACGCCGCAGCCCGAGGCGTTCATGACGATGCCTTCCACGCCGGCTTGGCCGTTGTGTCCTTCAACAAAAGGCCACCAGGCATCAATGTTGGCGCGCATTTCATTCATGCCACCTACCTGGTCGTCCAGGTGAAACTTGACGGCACCGCAGCAACCCGCCTTGGGCGCGATCAGCGTCTGGATACCCGCAGCATCCAGCACGCGCGCTGTGGCGCTGTTGATGTTGGGGCTCATGCTGGGCTGCACACAACCGGCCAGCATCAGCACCTTGCGCGCGTGCTCGCGCGTGGGCAACGCGCCCGAGGCTTGTTTGGCTGGCACCTTGTTTTTCAGCGCGTGCGGCAACAAGGGCCGCACCAGTTGCCCCATTGCCATGGCCGGCGCAAATAGCGGCGACGGCAAGCCTTCTTTCAGGGCCCAGCGCAAGGCGCGCTCAGCCGTCGGGCGAGGCACTTGCGCATCGACCAGTTTGCGGCCAATGTCGAGCAAATGACCGTATTGCACGCCGCTGGGGCAGGTCGTCTCGCAGTTGCGGCAGGTCAGGCAACGGTCCAGGTGGAGTTGCGTTTTGCGCGTCGGTGTGTCGCCTTCAAGCACCTGTTTCATCAGGTAGATGCGCCCGCGCGGGCCGTCGAGCTCGTCGCCCAGCAGTTGGTAAGTGGGGCAGGTGGCGGTGCAAAAACCGCAGTGCACGCATTTACGCAAAATGGCTTCGGCGGCCATGCCGTCGGGCGTGCCCTGGTAGTGGGGTGCGAGATGGGTTTGCATGGGGTTCTATTATGTGATGGTGCGCATCTTGCATGGACTTTTGTGGCGTGAAGTAATTTAACCAATCTGTCAAATTTCGCTGTACCAAAGCATCACAGGAACTGGCGGAGACCATGATTTGGCGCTTTACCATCCATACCCTTAGCGCAATTTTGTCAAAAATATTCGAATCATGTCTTGGCACGCACAACTCCAAATTGATTACAGCCGCGAATCCGGCCGAACGGTGGCAAGGCACGTACACAGCGGCCCGCTTAGGAACCGAGAAATAATAAATTGAACAATTATCCGATTGCAGACGAGATGCTAGGCAAGGCGCAGAACGCGCCGTGTGGCTGGCCACACAAGTGTTTTGCAACGCAGCATAGCGCTCGCATGCAAGATGGAGAATGTTC
>JBBQLQ010000137.1:0-8926 GCA_038328055.1 Burkholderiales bacterium | reverse complement strand
CCTGATGACGTTGCTGGGCGGCGTGGGCACCTTCTTTGGCCCGGTGATGGGCGCCGGCATTGTGATTTCGTTGCAGGACACGCTGGCCGACAAGGTCGGCTCCTGGGTCAACGTGATCATTGGCGTGATTTTTGTGCTGTGCGTGCTGGCCTTTCGCAAGGGTGTGGTGGGGGAACTGCAGGCATGGTTGGAGCGCCGCCGCCGCGCCGCCGCCATGCCCAGGGTCTAAGCTGAATCTACATCAATGCCCGTGCTTCGAGGTTCAGACTTCCTGATCCGCCCGGAATCCATTTGGCATGGTGAAAGACTGGTTGTTACTTTGTGGGAGGGCTGGCAAGCCCGAATTTGCGGCTGCCGCCGCTCCTACAAGTGCCAGTCCTAATCCCAGCGCGGCGTGGCCTCGTCTTTGAGCTGCTGACGTAACGCTGCGTAGTCGGGCATCACGGTGCGCACGGTGTCCCAAAAACGCGGGCTGTGGTTCATGACCCGCAGGTGGGCCAGCTCGTGCGCCACCACGTAGTCCAGCACCGATATTTTGAAATGCACCAGCCGCCAGTTCAACCGGATTGAGCCGTCAGACTTGGCGCTGCCCCAGCGGGTACCGGCGTTGCTGAGTGACAGCTTTTTCCACTGCACGCCTAGCAGCGGCGCAAAGTGCGCCAACCGCTGCTGAAAAAGTTGCTTTGCCTGGCGCATCAGCCAAGCTTGAACCACATCGCGGATTTGCTCGGGCGTGGCACTGTGGGCCAGGCTGATCACCAGCGTTTGGCGCATGGCTTGCGCATTTGGCACGGCTTCTTCCACCAGATCGGCACCGGCCGCACCAAAGCGGTGTTGCGAGTCGAGTTTGAGCGTGATGGTTTGCCCCAAAAATGGCAGCGTGGCACCATCGCGCCAGTCGATCACATGTGCAGCCAGGCGAGCGTGGCGCTCGCGGGTTTCCTGCAGTTTGCGCAAAATCCAGGGCGCTTTGGCGTGCAGCGCTGCATCCACATCACGCAGGGCCACCCATTTGGGGGCGCGCACCGCCAGGCCATCGGGCCCAACACTGAACCCGATGCTGCGCCGCTGACCGCGCTTGAATTCATAAGCGACCAGCGCATCACCCAAGCGCAGTTCGCGGCTGGCACGGGGATGGCGAAAGTGCGTCTGGGCCAGCAGGGATACCGGCGTCGACTCCGGCACCACTTCAATCAACGGTGTCGCTCCGTTTTTAATAGCTGCACGCGCAGACTTTATAAGGGCTAGAGGCTGATTTGGCTCGAATAAATCGAGTGTAAACCTTAGCAAGGGGTGCATGGTGTTGGTGCCTGGAAAAAGTCAGACGTAAGCCTCGGGGTCGATGCGGCGCATCTCGGCCTCGATCCAGTCTTGCACTTCACGCATCAGCGCTTTCGGGTCGCGCCCGGTGCTTGCTATGGCCGGGCCAATCGACACCCGCACCACGCCGCCTGATTTGACAAAGCCCTCACGCGGCCAGCAGCGTGCGGTAGCCACGGCAATCGGAATCACCGGCGCGCCAGCTTCGACAGCCAGCCGGGTGCCCGCGGTTTGGTAGGTGCCCGCCTGCCCGCGCGCAATGCGCGTACCCTCAGGAAACATGATGACCCAGGTGCCCTGCTCAAGCAGCCGGCAGCCCTGCTCAATGACGTGCTTCATGGCGGCCGCGCGCGATTCGCGGTCAATGTGAATCATGTCCATGCGCGCCATTGACCAGCCAAAAAACGGGATTTTCAACAACTCGCGCTTGAATACAAAGGCCAGCGGGTAAGGCATGATGGTCGGCAGCCACAGCGTCTCCAGCGTCGACTGGTGCTTGGACAGCAGCACCGCAGCGCTGGTCTTTCCCACCGGCAGATTTGCCAGCCCCTGCACCTCCATGCGCACGCCCAGAATAATGCGCGTGCCCCACATCACCACACGAAACCAGTTCACCGCCGCCCACCAGGCATTGGTGCGCGGGGGCAGTAATGAGGCCAACAACACCGCCAGCGTCCACGGCACCACGGTGATCACCATCCAGCCCATGTGCAAAATTGAACGAATCATGAGGGTTACAATACTTTTGGGGCTCTAGCCCTTATAAACAGTGCGCCAATAGCTATTAATAAGATAGCAAAAGACGGTGCCATCAGAGGGGGAAGCGGGTGGCGGCTTCCTCGCGCTCCAGCAAAAATTCGGCAAAGGCCGCCAGATCGGCGTGCACCTGCATGCCTGGCGCAAAAGTCTGTGGCAAGCTGCGCCCCCGGTAAGCCTCGCCCTTGCCGGTCAACACCAAATGCGCCTCGCAGCCAACGGCCGCAGCCGCCACCACATCGCGTTCAGAGTCGCCCACGGCAGGCACACCCTTGAGGTCCAGGCCATAACGTTCGGCAATTTGCTCGAACAAACCGGCGTTGGGTTTGCGGCAATGGCAACCGTCATCGGGCGCGTGGGGGCAGTAAAAAATGGCGTCAATGCGTCCGCCCAGCGCGGCCAACTGTTGGTGCAATTTGGCATGAATGTCGTTGAGGTCGGACACCTCGAACAAGCCACGGCCCAGCCCCGACTGGTTGGAGGCCAGCACCACATGCCAGCCGGCGTGGTTGAGCCGGGCAATGGCTTCGAGCGCGCCGGGCAGTGGGTGCCATTCGTCAGCCGATTTGATGAACTCGGCGCTGTCTTCGTTGATGGTGCCGTCGCGGTCAAGGATGACCAGTTTGATGGGAATCATGCGGTGCACCTGATCAAGCCGCCAGCCGCGACAAATCGGCCACGCGGTTCATGGCTTCATGCAGGGTTTTAAGCAGGCCGAGCCGGTTCAGGCGCAGGTCCAGTGCCTCGGCGTTGACCATGACCCCGTCAAAGAAAGCATCCACCGGCCCGCGCAGCGCCGCCAGCGTCTGCAGCGCGGCGGTGTAGTCGCCTGCTTCAAACTGGGCTTGCGCCTTGGGCAGCACCGGCTGCATGGCAGCATGCAAGGCCACCTCGGCAGGCTCCTGCAGCAGCAGCAAACTCACGTGGGCATCCACATCACCGGTTTTTTTCAGGATGTTGCCGATGCGCTTGTTGGCCGCGGCCAGCGCAGGTGCTTCGGTCAAAGCGGCAAATGCGCGCACCGCCGTCAGACGCTTGGGGATGTCGCCCAGGCGCTGCGGGCGCAGCGCCAGCACCGCGTCGACTTCCCCAGCGCTGTAACCCTGCTCGCGCAGGGAGCCGGACAGGCGGTCAAAGATGAAGTCGATCAGCGCCGCGCTGGCATCGGTGATCTTGTCGCCGAAAGCCGGTATGGCAGCGGCCACCAGCGCGTTCAAATCCAGTGGCAAATCTTTTTCAATCAGCATGCGGATCACACCCAACGCATGGCGGCGCAGGGCAAATGGGTCTTTGTCACCGGTGGGCAAATTGCCAATGCCAAACATGCCGACCAGCGTTTCGAGCTTGTCGGCCAGCGCCACCACCACACCGACGGCGTTGCGCGGCAGCTCATCCCCGGCAAAACGCGGTTTGTAGTGGTCTTCAATCGCCTGGGCGATGGTTTTGGTCAGGCCGTCATGGCGCGCGTAATAGCCGCCCATGATGCCTTGCAGCTCGGGGAATTCGCCCACCATGTCGGTCAGCAAGTCGGTCTTGGCCAGGCGTGCGGCGGTGAGGACGGCGGGTGCCATGGAGGGCCGCGTTTCGCGCGCCATGACCGGCGGCATCTGGGCCGCATCCAGCAAGGCCGCTATCGCTTGCGCAATGGCGCACACCCGCGTCATGCGCTCGCCCTGCGTGCCCAGTTTGTTGTGGTAGACCACCTTGTCCAGCCCGGCCACGCGCGACTCCAGCGTCTTCTTGCGGTCCTGATCGTAGAAAAATTTGGCATCGCTGAGCCGCGGGCGCACGACCCGCTCGTTGCCGCCAATCACCGCGCTGGGGTCCGTCGGACTGATGTTGCTGACCACCAGAAACTGATGGGTCAACTTGCCATGGGTGTCAAGCAGTGGAAAGTACTTCTGATTGGCCTTCATGGTCAAAATCAGGCATTCTTGCGGCACTTCAAGAAACTGCTCTTCGAACGCGCAGGTCAGCACATTCGGGCGTTCGACCAGGGCGGTGACTTCATCGAGCAAGGCCTCATCGAGCAGCACCTCAAAACCCGGGCCGAGCCGCTCGGCGGCTTGCGCGAGCTGCTGCACGATGGCAAAGCGCCGGTCGTTGAAGCTGGCAATCACCGCGCCATCGGCCAGCAAGGTTTGCGCGTACTGGTCTGCATCGGCAACCAGCACCGGCGACTTGTGCGCCTCAAAGCGGTGGCCTTGGGTGCTGTTGCCCGAGGTCAGCCCCAGCACCTTGACCGGCACCACAGTGCTGCCGTGCAAGGCGATCAGGCCATGCGCCGGGCGCACAAAGTTCACGCTGGTCCAGCCTGGCAGCTCGCAATCAGTTTCCAGCTGGTAGCTCATCACTTTGGGGATCGGCAACTTCGCCAGCGCTTCTTCCAGTGCTTTTTGCAAGCCCACATCCAGCGTGGCACCGCTGGCCAGGCTGTCATAAAACAGCGCATCGGCCTTGCCATCCGGGGCTTTGCGCAAGTCGGCCACAGCAAATACCGGGTCAGACACATCAACGCCCAGCGCCTGCAGCTTCTTCAGCAAGGCTGGCGTGGCGTTGCCATCAGCCGTCAGGCCCACGCTCACGGGCATGAGCTTGTGCTGCACCGCGCGGTCAGCCGCCTTGCGGTAGACCTGCGTGATGTGCGCAGCCAGCCGACGCGGCGAGGCAAACGGCGTCACCACCGATTCAGCGGTGGCCAGCCCTTGCGAGCGCAACTGGTCAGCGAGTTGGTTGGCAAATGCCTCACCCAATTTTTTGAGCACCTTAGGCGGCAGTTCTTCAACAAACAGTTCAACAAGCAGGTTTTGAGTAGTCATGATTTATTCGGAATTAAGCCGCAAGTTCAGTGGTACAAACTTTCGTCATTGCGACTGCCACGCACGCGTCATTGCGAGCGTAGCGTGGCAATCCATGCCCCCCGGACTTCATGGATTGCCGCGTCGCTGACGCTCCTCGCAATGACAGCCAACAGCACAAGCGGGTTTTCATGGTGCCTTGTGGGCCATCTGCGCCACCCACTCGCGCGGGGCCATCGGAAAGCCCAGTCGCTCGCGGCTCTCGTAGTAGCTTTGCGCCACGCCACGCGCCAGCGTGCGGATGCGCCCGATGTAGGCGGCGCGCTCGGTCACGGAAATTGCGCCGCGCGCATCCAGCAAATTAAAGCTGTGGGCACATTTCAGCACCTGCTCGTACGCTGGCAAGGCGAGGTGCACCTGCATCAAATGCTTGGCCTGCTTTTCATGCGCGGTGAAGGCGGTGAACAAAAAGTCGGCATCGCTGTGCTCGAAGTTGTAGGTGGACTGCTCGACCTCGTTTTGCTTGTAGACATCGCCATAGGTCAGCTTTTTGCCATCGGGCGACTCGGTCCAGGTCAGGTTGTAGACGTTGTCCACGCCCTGCAGGTACATCGCCAAGCGCTCCAGACCGTAGGTGATTTCGCCGGTGATGGGGCGGCAGTCAATGCCGCCGACCTGCTGAAAATAAGTGAACTGCGTCACCTCCATGCCGTTGAGCCAGACCTCCCAGCCCAGGCCCCAGGCACCCAGCGTGGGGTTTTCCCAGTCGTCTTCGACAAAACGAATGTCATTTTTCTTCAGGTCAAAGCCCAGGGCTTCTAGCGAACCCAGGTACAGCTCCAGAATGTTGCTGGGGGCTGGCTTCAAGACCACCTGGTATTGGTAATAGTGCTGCAAGCGGTTCGGGTTCTCGCCATAGCGGCCGTCTTTTGGTCTGCGGCTGGGCTGCACGTAGGCCGCCTTCCAGGGCTCTGGCCCAAGCGCTCTTAAAAAAGTAGCCGTGTGCGACGTGCCCGCGCCGACTTCCATGTCATAGGGTTGCAACAGCGCACAGCCCTGCGCATCCCAATAGGACTGCAGTTTCAAAATAATTTGCTGAAAGGTCAACATAGTCGGTGGGGGTGCAGGCCAATGCCACCCGGATTTAAAAAACACACGCAACAATTGGCGTGTACGCGGATGATTTTACGGGCTTGGACACCACGGCAATCCCCCATGCAATTGATCACCACGCAAGTGATGAAATTTTCTCTGGCACCTGCCAACACAGGGCTTTACCCCACTTTCCCCAGCATTTACCCCGCCTCCTGGTAGGCCGCGGCCTTGAACGCGTTGACTAAAAAGCACTGGCCACATACGGCTGTTAAAGCTCCCCTTTCGCCCGGCGGGGCGAGAGGGGTTGGGGGAGAGTGGGGGAAGGCCAGACAGCGACGCAGTCCAGCGCCACTAAAATAAACCGCTAAATCAGCTCTTATCCCTTACATTCATTGCGCAAACAGCTATCTAAACAATAGCAAAATCCTGCTAACCCAGGCCGCAAACCTAGCTGCACCCAGCCAGAGCTGCGGCCAAATCGTGGAAAATTGGCGGCTATGACCCAAACCACTCCCCGCCCCGCACTGCCCGACCACCTGTCCGCCGATGCGCGCAGCCCTTTTCACATCACCGCCGTGTTTGAACACGACATTGGCATTCGCTTCAACGACATAGAACGCTCGGATGTCGAGGAATACTGCCTTAGCGAAGGCTGGGTCAAGGTGCCCGCAGGCAAAGCGCGCGACCGCAAGGGCCAGCCGCTGTTGATCAAACTCAAGGGCCGCGTCGAAGCGTTTTACAAAGACGCGCCCTGAGGCCTGCGGCCCAGCGCAGCCGCCAGCAGCACCGCCAGCGCCAACACCAGCAGCGGCCACAAACCAAAGCGTGCCACCCAGGCGGAATAGGGCGTGATACCGCTGCGGCCCTGCACCTCGCCGGTTAACGCCACGGCCGTGTGCGGGGCGGCGGCATGCGTCACGCGGCCCCGATGGTTGACGATGGCGGTCTGGCCGGTGTTGGTGGCCAGCAAAAACGGCCGGTCAAATTCGAGCGCGCGCATTCGGGCAATCTGCAGGTGCTGGTCCATCGCCAGGTGCTCGCCAAACCAGCCCAGATTGCTCACGTTGAACAATATCGTCGGGGCCAACGCCGGGTTGGCAAACTGGGCGGCCAGCTCTTCGCTGAACAGATTTTCATAGCAAATGGTGGCCGCCAGGCGCTGGCCCTGCCAGTCAAACGTGGGTTGCGGCAAGGCACCCCGGTTGAAGTCGCCCAGCGGAATGTGCATAAGCTCGGTAAACCAGCGAAACCAGGGCGGTATGAACTCACCAAACGGCACCAGATGGTGCTTGTCATAACGCCACGGCGGTACTTGGCCGGGCTTGAAGCCGACCACCGAGTTGGTATAGCCCTCGTCATAACTGCCCAGCGGCACGCCCACCAGCGCGGCCTGCTCGCCGCTGGCAAAGCGCTGCTGCAAAGCCTGCCAATAGCCTTCTGGCAACTGTGCTGGCAGCAAAGGCACAGCAGTTTCGGGCGAAATGACCAGGGCGCTGCGGTTGGCCCGCAGCTGCTCGCCATACCAGCGCAGCGCCTTGGGCACGCCGCTGCCAGACTCGAATTTTTCTTCCTGCGCGATGTTGCCTTGCAGCAGGGTCACGCCAAGAACGCCGGTAGAACTGCCCTGTGGCGCGGGTACAAAGTGCAAACCCAGCCCCACAACAGCCATGCCAGCCAGGCTCAACGCCCCACCGCGCCACGACGCAGCGCCCGAATTACCTCGCCCGCCAGCCCCAAAACTGGCCTGCAATGCCAGCGCCAGCCACGCGGCAAAACCAGCCGCCACGGCACTGACACCATACAAGCCGACCCAGCCGATCAAGGGTTCCAGCGGCCCATCAAGCTGCGCGTAGCCAATGGCACCCCAACCAAAACCGGTCAACAACAGCCCGCGCGCCAATTCGGCCAGCAACCAAAATGCTGCAAAATTTATAGCTATCCACGCTTTATTTATAAGGGCTAGAGCCTTAAAACACCAACAAACAGCAGCGTAATACAGTGCCAGCGCGCCGGCCAGCGCCAGCACCGCCAGCAGCGCCAGTGCAGCGGGCAAACCACCGTAGGTGTGCATGGAGGTGTAGAGCCAGCCAAAGGTCAACGACAGCCAGCCCAGGCCAAACAGCCAGCCACGCCAGGCCGCTTGCCGCGCGCTGGTGCTGGCCTGCAGCAGCAACACCAAGGCAGTCAGCGCCAGCCATTGCAACCACCACAGCGGCTGGCCACGCAGTACACCCCAAGAATCAAAAATGTCAAACGGCCAAGCCAGGCTGAAAGCCTGCAAGGCCCCGGCCAACAAGGCCATAGCGACTGTCAAAACGTCAACAGACCTGGACTGCCGCGTTGCTGAAGCGCCTCGCCGTGACGCGGGCGGGTGCGCAGTGGCACTAAACCGGCCCATCGGCCACCGGGGACACCTTGAACCACTTGACCGCGCCGCCTTTGGTGTGCATCACGACAAAGTCCAGCCCTGAGCGCCTGTGGTGCTCACCGCGCCGGGGCACATGGCCCATCTCATGCGCGATCAGGCCGCCAATGGTGTCAAATTCATCATCGGGGTCGGTACTTTTCAAGGTGACATCAAAGGCGTTTTCAACGCGCTCGATGGTGGTGTCGCCGCTGACACGGTAGGTGCGATCAGCCAGACCAAAGATGTCGCCGTCATCATCGGCGATGTCAAATTCGTCTTCGATCTCACCCACAATTTGTTCCAGCACGTCTTCAATGGTGACCAGTCCGGCCACGCGGCCAAACTCGTCAATCACGATGGCCAGGTGGTTGTGGTTGCTTTGAAAATCGCGCAGCAGGTCGTTGAGGCTTTTGCTCTCGGGCACAAACACCGCCGGACGCAACAGTGCACGAATGTTGAGCTCAGGCGCCCGCTGCAGCTTGAGCAAATCTTTGGCCATCAGGATGCCGATGATGTTTTCGCGCTCGCCTTCATACACCGGAAAACGCGA
>JBBQLQ010000136.1:0-8974 GCA_038328055.1 Burkholderiales bacterium | reverse complement strand
GAGTTGCAGGTGCTGATGCACCAAAACCTGACCGCCCCGGCCTTGCCCGCGTTGCTCGAAGCGGCGCAACAATCCGTCACAGACGATGCCGAACTGGCCTCGCTGCGTGAAATGCGCCGCGCCTGGGAGCTGGCCAACCGCCTGCCCCAGCGCCTGGTTGAAGCGCAAAGCCTGGCCGGAGCCCGCTGCGAACACGCCTGGCGTCAGCAGCGCAAGGCCAATGACTGGTCTGGTTTTCTGGTGAACTTCAAACAGGTGGTGACGCTGGCGCGAGAAGAAGCCAAGCTGCTCGCAGATGCCACGGGCAGCACGCCGTATGAGGCATTGATGGACAAATTTGAACCCGGCATGCGCGAACCGGCCATTGACAGCCTGTTTGGTGAAATCAAGACTTGGCTGCCAGAGCTGATTGATACGGTGATTGCCAAGCAGCAGACTGAAACGGTGATCACACCCACCGGGCCGTTTGACATTGCCAAGCAGCGTGCCCTGGGGGTTGACATCATGAATTTGCTGGGTTTTGACTTTGACGGCGGTCGCCTGGATATTTCAACCCACCCATTTTGTGGCGGCGTGCCTGAAGATGTTCGCATCACCACGCGCTACAACGAGGCATCCTTTGCCTCCAGCCTGATGGGCATCATCCACGAAACAGGCCATGCCCGGTACGAGCAAGGCTTGCCGCGCGACACCGTGCATTTGCCAGTTGGCCGGGCCCGTTCCATGGGCATTCATGAGAGCCAGAGCCTGTCGTTCGAGATGCAGCTGGCGCGCAGCCCGGCTTTCATCGCGTTGATAGCGCCCTTGATCAAAAAACATCTGGGCGACCAGGAGGCTTTTGAGCCGGACAACCTGACACGCTTGTTTTCCCGCGTCAACAAGGGCTTGATCCGGGTCGATGCCGACGAGTTGACCTACCCGGCCCATGTCATCTTGCGTTTTGAAATTGAGCGCGCCCTGATCGCCGGGCAAATTGAAGCCGACGACATCCCGGCGCTTTGGAACGAGAAGATGAAAGCCTATCTGGGCCTGGATACCGAGGGTGATTTTGCCAAAGGCTGCCTGCAGGACATCCACTGGCCGATGGGCAGTTTTGGCTATTTCCCCAGTTACACGCTAGGAGCCATGTACGGCGCGCAATACTTTGCCACGATGCGCGGCCTGCATCCTGATCTGGATGCTTGCATCGCCCGCGGCGACCTGGCGCCTGTTTTTGACTGGCTGCAAGCCAACATCTGGCAGTCGGCGAGCCGCTGGACGACCGATGCCCTGGTAACACGCGCAACAGGTGAGCCGCTTAACGCCAGCCATTTCCGCCAGCATCTGATGTTGCGCTACCGCTAATTTTCCCCATGGGGGTGCGATACTTTGCCGCAGGTGCTTCAATATCCGGTCTATAGGAGAGCTTGCTGTGAATGGTGCTCAATCTCTGGTCAAAACCCTGCTTGCTGGAGGGCTGAAAGTCTGCTTTGCCAACCCCGGCACGTCTGAAATGCATTTCGTGGCGGCGCTGGATGGGCACCCCAACATGCGCTGCGTGCTGTGTCTGTTTGAAGGGGGTGCCACCGGTGCGGCCGATGGTTATTTCCGCATGACCGGCGACATCGCGGCCACGCTGCTGCACCTTGCGCCCGGTTTTGGCAACGGCTTTGCCAATCTTCACACCGCCCGCAAAGCCGGCTCAGGCGTGCTGACCATCGTGGGCGACCACGCCACCCACCACATGGCCTACGAAAGCCCCTTGAAGGGCGACATCTCCGCACTGAGCCGCGCCATAGCGCATTGGACGCATGTCAGCCCCGATGCGGCCAGGGTGGCGGGCGACGGCGCACAAGCCATGACCGCAGCGCGCTCGCACAATGGGCAGCTTGCCACACTGGTGCTGCCCGCCGACACCGCCTGGAGCGCGGCCCATGCGCCTGTCGAGCCGGTGCTGGCGCTGGCGCTGGCGCTGATCCGTCCTGACCTGGCCCGCATTGAAGCGGCAGCGCACACGCTGCAACTGCCAAACGCAGCCCTGATGGTCGACGGTCAAACCCTTCACGGTGATCTGGGGCCACTAGCGGCGCGCATTGCCAAAAAGACCGGTGCCCGCCTGATTGCGCCCTACCTTGCCAGCCGGATTCGCCGCGGCGCGGGCGCGGTGGCCTTCGAGCGACTGGCTTACGGCGTGGACGACAACGCGGCGGTGGTCAAGAATGTGCGCCACATGGTGCTGGTGGGTGCCAACCGGCCGACGAATTTTTTCGCCTACCCTGACAAGCCCAGCCTGCCGGAGGCACCAGGCACCGCCGTGCACGACCTGTGCAGCCGCACCATGGACGTGGGTTACACGCTTGCCGCCCTGGCTGACTTCCTGGGCGTGACGGCCAACGACCAATTCAACCGACTGCCTCTGAGTTTGCCCGACTTGCCGACCGGCCCAATGGATTTGGCACTGATCGGCCAAGCCTTGGCCCATCTGCTGCCCGAGGAGGCCATCGTGGTGGATGAAAGCATCACCATGGCCCGCTTTTTACTGCCGCCCACACAGCAAGCACGCACCCACGACTGGCTCCACACCACGGGTGGCGCCATCGGCTTTGGCCTGCCCAATGCCGTGGGCGCGGCCATAGCCTGCCCAAATCGCCCTGTTTTTGTCCTGACCGGCGACGGTTCGGCCATGTACACGTTGCAGTCGCTGTGGACCATGGCGCGGGAAAACCTCCATGTGATCACCATCGTGTTTGCCAATCGAGGCTACCAGATTCTGCGCGGTGAACTGGCCAACGTCGGCGTGACCAAAGTGGGCCGCAATGCGCTGCGCATGCTCGATGTAGACGCGCCCTTGCTGGACTGGGTGAAACTCTCCGAAGGCCATGGCGTGCCCGCCAGTCGCGTTACCGATGTCGATGGCTTCGTGGCCGCCATGCGTGCGGCCATGGCCAAGAGCGGGCCGCATCTGATTGAGGTCGTCTGCCCGGCTTGATGCCTTCCACCGAGGCTTGGGCTCTGAGGATGCGATCAAACGGATATTTATGGATGCCGGGGAGTGCTTACTTGGTCGGCAGCGAATATCAGCCGACACAATCACTATTTCGGAGTTTGCCTGCGCATGTGAAGTTGCCTGTGGTGCCCTCAAAGCGGCCGGTCTCGCTCATGAAATTGGATCAACTGCTTTGGGCCGGTCCTGCAAAGCCTGCGAGGCAAAAGACCAGCGCCGTCGTGGCTGCCTGGGTGTCAAGGACTGCGCACCAAGTGCACCGCTGCGCCAGACACCCTGGAAAACTGGCTTTGAATTTCTTCAAAGCTGGATAGTTTGATGTCTTCAAAATCGCCCCAGCGCAAGGGGGGTGGCAAATCACCATAGACCTCGCGCGGCGCGTGCAGGCAGGCGTACTGCGCCGCCGGGTTGAGCACAAAGTTGCCCGCACCGGGCAGTAACAGGGGTTTGCCAGGCTCCAGTCGAGGGTCTTTGCGGAAGCGATTCGGGAAAATACGCTGGATGAGCTGCGTGATCGTATCTTGTGCGTAACAGTACACATAGCCCGGCTGCACAACCTCAACACGCAGCTTCTTACCCCTTTGCGACGCATCCGCCGGGCTGGCGAGCGGAGTCATTGCCAGGGGTATCGGCGAAATCACGGACATTGGTGCTGGAGATGGCACTGGTGGTGCCACGACGACTGGCACGGGTGTTTGAGTTGCGGCAGCGCTAACGTCGGCTGGCTTACGAACCGGCAGCGCGGTGCCCCGGGGCACCGAAAGCGTCACAAACTGCTTGAAAAAAGCCTGATCCAACAGGCCTTTCGGACTCAATCCCATCGCTTTGCGGTAAACCTGTAACGCTGCGGCAAAGACTTCGTTGTTCTGTCCATCAATGGCGCCATCGTAGTCGCGGCGCTCGCGCATGCGGTTTTGATAGAAGCTAATGCGCTCTTCTTCCTCCATGCTGAAAAACCAGTCGTCCATCTCGCGCTGGACTTCAGCATCGGAGTCGGGTGTTCCCAGACATTGCCAATACGGCGCGCGGATCAGCTTGCCAACCAACTCCACCGTGGCCAGCTCAATCATGTTGCGCGCTGCCTGGGCAGGGCCGTCAGCGCGCGATGTCGCAAACGAAAACACCAGACCAATGCCCGGATTGACCAACCTGGCCTGGCCGTCACCGGCGTTGCTGTCACGGCTGCTTAGCACCGTCGTATTTTTGGATGACACCCCGGGGATCAACGTCATGGTTGCAGTCTGTACCACGGCGGCATCCAGGCCCATGACCGAAAACTTGGTGTCCGAGCCCAACCGCACTCCAAACAGCGACTCGGCCAAGCTGACACCCACCGATCCGCCAGATTTTTTCACGCCTTCGTCCAACTGGCTACCAGGTTGGAGGGTGGTCCGGGCAGCAGCGCTTGGTTGGAGATGATGATCTGCACCTGCGCGTCCTGTGGTAATGCGCACGACAATCGCAAGTCCACCGGGACGGTAGCGCCCCCGATCACGGCACCGACAATCATATTGGCACTGAGCGTCGGCCGGCAGACTTGGCCGACCACCGCAGGGCTGCTGGCCGACGCAACGGGTATGCCATCGCGCTTCACGATGCGCACTGCAACGCTGTTGCTGGTGGTGGTGCCAGACGTGAGGGGGCTGGCAGACAGCATCAACGATACCGAGTTTGTCAGCCCGCGAGGCGTAAAGCGCACCGTGGTGAAGGTGCTGCCAGCGGCCAGATTGCTGCGCGGTATCTGGTTCAGAAAAGCCACCATGGTCTCACCAGGCCCGCGCGCGCTATTGCCCGGTGCATGGCCGTTGAAATCGAGCGACAGGGACGCTTTTGGCGCGCACTTTGTGGTGATGCGCAACTCAACCGGCGTGCCAGACCGAAGCGTGGTGGGTGCGACAGACAGCGACATCTGCGGCGCGTTGCCGACGCAATTGAGTTGTAGATTGTTGATTGCACCCGTCGGGTTACCAAGGCTCGGCTGGGGGGCTTCAGTGGATTAGCATCAAGAGGGCGATCGGGCAGTGCTGGCTGACCTGGTGCTGCAAAGCCTGGCTTGGGTGCCAGAAGACTCGCATTGTTGGGCAAAGCTGGTTGCTGTGCGTGGGCGAAACCTGCCAGCGCCAAACTTGCAAGCAAGCTGGATGAAACTAGGAAAGGGCTGTCCCATTGCAGGTTGGCGCGTGCACGGTACTCGCCGGTGTAGCGGTTGCCGTGGTTGTCCAACCCAAGTTCACCTTTGACGGCAGGCGTTGGTGACACCTGCACCACCAGATCACCAGTGCCCACCTCTTGATCGGGGCGAACGATGGGCGCGGTTCGCAAGCCCGGTTGGTCAGACAAGATCAAGGTGGTGCGCTCCAGGCCCGCGGAGTCGATGACCGAGCCGGGCACCAGAACCGCTAAGAATCCTTGCTCGGCTGGGGCCAGCCGGGCATCGCCTGTGGCGCTGATTTTGCCGTAGCGGCCTTCCACCACGGTGATCTGCAACACCCCGTCGGCAAACGTCTGCTGTGCAACAGCCGGTAGCGCTGTCAACCCCAGGGCGAGCGCGGCGGCCAATTGGGTGTGGCAAAAGGGTGTGGTTTTGATGGTCATGGTCATGGTCGCGATGTCCTGAAAATGCGGTTCAGCGTTGGTTGGTGTTGGCATCTTCTTCACCCATGTTGATACCACCGCGCACAACATAAACACTCAAAAGCCCACCGGCGTTCGCGCTATTCGCTTCCTGCTCTGCCAATTCGGTGTCGGAGACCTCCACCAAAAGAAGGCTGCCCGGAACACGTTGCGCGCGGTGAGCATGATGATGCCGATGCAGGGCTGCAACTGGCGCAACCGCCGGGCCAGGCTCAGGCTATCTTCTTCAGGGAGGCTGATATCCAGCAGGGCGATGGGCTAAGGGTTATTTTTCAGAAGTACGTGCGGGGTCGTTCAGCGCAACACCGCGCTTCATGGCGGAGGTGTCGCGATGAAGAGTGCGCTTGATGGCGCAGCGATATTTACTTTGGTGTTGCCGCGCCCGTCGTGTCAAAAAGAACGGTCAATTCTTTTCTGAAATTTTTTTGGAGGAACGCTGTTTCGATCCAAATTTCTTGCCCGCCACCCAGTCGCTTCTAAAATGCTCCAATGACCCCAATGACCCCTATGACCCCAAAAACCACCACCTTGCCACGCAAAAAACTGCCCATTGGCATTCAGACTTTTCGTGAAATCCGCGAGGACAACTGCTACTACGTGGACAAGTCGGGCATGGCGGTGGATTTGATTCAAACTGGCAAAGCCTACTTTTTAAGCCGCCCCCGGCGCTTTGGCAAAAGCCTCTTTCTGGATACGCTGAAAGAATTGTTCGAGGGGAATCGGGCGCTGTTTACCGGGCTGGCGGCGGAGAACCAGTGGGACTGGGGCAAAAAATTTCCGGTCATCCGGGTGAGTTTGGGGGCTGGCGTGGTCAAGACCTTGCTGGAGCTCAATCAGGTGTTTCATCAGCAAATGAGTCACCACGAAGCCCGCTGGCAACTGGCCCCCACCTTTCCTGATCTGCGCAGTCGTTTTCTTGATCTCATTGAACGCATCCACGCCCAGACTGGCCAACGCGTGGTGGTGTTGATTGATGAATACGACAAGCCGATTCTGGACAATATTGTTGACAGTGCCATCGCCATGGAAATGCGCGAAGGACTTAAAAACTTCTATAGCGTCATCAAAGACGCTGACGAACACATCCGTTTTGCTTTTTTAACGGGCGTCTCTAAATTCAGCAAGGTCAGCTTGTTCTCGGGACTCAATAACCTCAAGGACATCACGATCGATAACCGCTACAGCGCGCTGTGTGGCTACACCGACGTTGATGTGGACACGGTGTTTGCCGCAGAGCTACCCGGCTTGGATCGGGCTCAAATCCGCGATTGGTATAACGGCTACAACTGGCTGGGCACACCGGTTTACAACCCGTTTGACCTGTTACTGTTGTTTGATAGCCGCGACTTCCGGCCCTATTGGTTTGAGACCGGCACGCCCACGTTTTTGGTTAAGCTGCTGACCGAGCGCCACGTGTTCACCCCCGACCTGGGTCGCTTGCACGCTTCAGAGTCGCTGCTGTCGGCCTTTGATGTTGAGGCCATTTCTACAGAAGCGCTGCTGTGGCAAACCGGCTACCTCACCCTGGCCGGCGCGCGCAAAACCGGTGCGCGCACCATGTACACACTGGCCTACCCGAACCTTGAAGTGCGCAGCAGTTTGAACGATGCGCTGCTCAAGGGCCTGATGGGCAATGCCTCGCTGGCCGAACAGGTTCAAAGCCGGTTGTTTGATGCGCTGACTGCGCTTGATTTTGAAGCACTCAAGGCGCATTTTCAGAGTCTGTACAGCAGCATTGCGCACCAGTGGTACACCCACAACCCCATCACGCAGTACGAGGGTTTTTATGCCAGCGTGTTCTACAGCCACTTTGCCGCGCTGGGCCTGGAACTCCGCCTAGAAGACCCGACTAACCAGGGACGCATCGACATGACGCTGCTGTTTGCAGGGCGGGTCTTTTTGTTCGAGTTCAAGGTGGTCGAGATGAACCCGGCCGGGAGCGCCTTGCAGCAGCTCAAGGACATGAATTACGCCGATAAGTACCGCGCCCTGAGCCAGCCCATTCACCTGATTGGTGTGGAGTTCAGCAAAGCCAGCCGCAACATTGTTGGCTTTGAGGTTGAGACGCTATCCGTTTAATAGCTGCTTGCGCAAACACAATAAGGGCCCAAGGCGTCTTTGACCCTAAAGCCATAGTTTGTCACAGCCTGGGATGTCTTGGGTCGGCACATCTTGGCTGGGGCCGCTGGGCATTGTTGTCACGGGCAGCAATTGGCAGCTCAGAAGCGCCACCCCGCCGTCACCCACAGGCGCGGGTTGCGGTCCTCAGTGTCTGACACCGCCTTGTCCCCTTGATCGCGCCAAGCTAGCGCTGCGTCCACGCTCCAGGCTTTGTCGCTGTAGCGCACACCCAGGCCGTAGCCTGAGAGTTTGCGGTCGTTGGTGCCCGGCGGAAACGGGGTACGGTTAATCGTCACCTGCCCGGCGTCGTAAAACGCATACGGCGCCAAGCTGCCCATTTGGTAGCGCGCTTCGATTTGCATCAGCCAGCCTTCGTCACCAAAGCCTTCACCGCCGGGATAGGCGCGCACACCACTGGGGCCGCCCAGCCCGAAGTCTTCAGACGAATCCAAATTCTTGCTGGCCGACTGCATCGACACACGACCAAACAGCGTCAGGCTGCTCATGGGCGTGGCTTGAATGCGGGCCAGGTCCAAATTCCACTTGTTGAAGCTGCCTTGGGTTCTGGCGCTGGTGGCGTCGGCCGCCTTTAGCGTGGCATCCAACTCCAGCTCACCCGTGGTGAAACCCAGACTGCCATAGGTCACACCCCCGCCGCCCAGGCCATCGCGCTGGTCAAAGGCCAGCGTCAGCGGGATCACCCGGCTGGTCTTATCGCTCTGCGTATTGGCCGTGCCCTGCTTGTCATTGAGCTTTTTGTCTTGGTACGTGGCTGCCAAGGTGAGATTGGTCTTTTGTGAGCGAACCAGCGGGTAGCTCAGGCCCACGCTCGCAATGTCTGCGGTGCCCGTGGCGTTCAGGCTGGCGAATTGTTTGGCCAGCTCGTAGCGGGTGTGGGCATAACCCACGCTGGCGCGCAACCCCGAAGACCCCAAAGGCAGGCTGTAGCCCAGATTGCCCAGCCACTGGCCCTCGTCGCTCACGTTGCCGCGCAGGGTGATCTGGTCGCCCAGCATGAAAGGGCTGTCCCACTGCAGGCTGGCGCGCGCGCGGTACTCGCCGGTGTAGCGGTTGCCGTGGTTGTCCAGCCCAAGCTCACCTTTGAAGGCAGGCGTTGCTGACACCTGCACCACCAGATCGCCGGTGCCCACCTCTTGACCGGGGCGAACGATGGGCGCGGTTCGCAAGCCCGGTTGGTCAGACAAGATCAAGGTGGTGCGCTCCAGGCCGGCAGAG
>JBBQLQ010000135.1:0-9030 GCA_038328055.1 Burkholderiales bacterium | reverse complement strand
GGCGGATCAGGAAGCCTGAAATTCGTCGAACTTTGGGTTTATCTTTCAACCACCCCGCTGTTTGGACTGACGGCCACGTTGGTCGTTTATGTGCTGGCGTAAGCCGGCTACGCTCGGCTGCATCAAACCGCCTGGGCCAACCCGGTGCTGTGATCGGTGGTGACCTTGACCGAGGTGGACTATCCGATCTATTGATCCCGCTGGCATTTCGCCTGGCAGCTTAGCGCACCACCACTTCAGCCCGCCGGTTTTTGGGTTCTGCTATTTCATCTTCGGTTGGCACCAGGGGAGCCCGTTCACCGCGACCCACCGCGTCCACCAGTTCGGGCTGAAAGCCTTGTGCCAGCAGCAGTTCACGAATGGCTTGAGCGCGCTTGAGCGACAGCGCGTCGTTAGCCTCCAGCGCGCCGACCCGGTCGGTGTGGCCGGTGACGATGATTTCGCCGCCCGCGCGTTGGCGTGCCTGACGCAAAATCCCGGGCAGCAAAGCCTGAGAGTCAGCCGTTAGCTGGGAGCCACCCGGCTCAAAGTACAGCAAAAATTGCATGTCAGCCAAAGGCGTTTGCGTGAACGCCGCGCCATAGCGGTCTTGCACCGCTTGGGCATGTGTTGTGCCGAGCTGAAGCTGGCCATTTTTAGCCACTTCAGCGGTTTGGTAGGGTAGCGACAGCCGTTGTGATCCGGCGCTGGACTTGACCTCGAGCGCCGTCGCGTGGCCGCTGGACTCTGGCAACAGGATCACCCGGGTTGCCGGCGCACAGGCCGCAAGCGTCGTCAACAAGGCCAGCACGCAGAGGATTTTGTAGAAACGCATCAGGGAACCTCCACAATAAAGTCAGTCCCGCGCACGCCCACCACCGAGGTCGGCGTGATCACCTTGACCTGCTCAGGGTGCAGCTTGCCCAGCCACCCCGTCACCATGCGCAAGCTGCCCTTGAACAAGGTCACAGCCAGACTACCGTCCTGGGTGGTGCTGTCAAACTGGACTTGGGTCAACGCCAGCGTGGTGTTGGGGCCAACGGTGACGAGCGTTCCGTCTTTCAGGGTCAGGCTCGCACTAGCCTCGCGCCCTGTTACAAGCTGATCGGCATCAGCCATGCCAGCGCCGACAGCCGCCGTGCGTACCAAATTACCTTTACTCAGAACAACCTCTCCCGTAACAGATTTGAGGGTCGCCACGCGCTGGTCTTGCGCACCCGCCAGCGATACCGCCCCTAGCAAGAATGCCAACGGCACTCCATTTTTAAAATTCATCGATGATTCCTTGGTATTACGGACGTTTGGCAATACGCGTACTGGGCTCATCATCGACCAGAACCTGATCGGCCCAAAGGCGCAACTTGGCGGTATCGGAGCGCAAAATCTCTTGTTTGACCACCAGAATTTGGGCGGGGTGCATGGAAAAGCTGCGCAAACCCATGCCCAGCAACAACCGCGTCAGGGCGACATCGCCGGCCATTTCGCCACACACACTGACCGGCTTGCCCTGCGCATGGCACTCGGCAATGGTGTTGGCAACCAGCCGCAATACCGCCGGGTGCATCGGGTCATAAAGGTGGGCCACCGACTCGTCGGCTCGGTCAATGGCCAGTGTGTACTGAATCAGGTCGTTGGTGCCAATCGACATGAAGTCAAAGTATTTGAGGAACACCTTGATCGTCAGCGCGGCCGCCGGAATTTCGATCATGGCGCCGATCTGCACCGGGCCATAGGCCACGCCGCGGTTGTCCAGTTGCACGCGGGCATGGTCAATCAGGGCCATGGTCTGGCGGATTTCGCTGGCATGCACCAGCATGGGTATGAGCAGGTGCACCTGGCCATGGGCGGCGGCACGCAAAATGGCGCGCAATTGGGTCAGGAACATGGCCGGGTCTGCCAGGCTCCAGCGAATGGCGCGCAAGCCAAGCGCCGGGTTCAGGTGGGCATCATCACGCAGGGAGTCATCCAGCGGTTTGTCGGCGCCGACATCGACCGTACGAATCGTCACCGGCAAACCCTGCATGCCTTCTACAGCACGCCGATACGCCTGGTATTGCTCTTCCTCATTGGGCAGTTTGCCGTGGCGACCCATAAACAGGAACTCGCTACGAAACAGGCCCACCCCTACCGCACCTACCTTGAGGGCGTTGACTGCGTCGTCGGGCATTTCAATGTTGGCCAGCAATTCAATTTTTTGGCCATCCAGGGTCACGGCCGGCGTGTGCAGCAAGCGCATCAAACGGCCACGCGCGAGTTCTCCCTGACGTTGCTTGAAACCGTATTCGGCCAAAATGATCGGCGATGGATCCACCACCACCACGCCGGCATCACCGTCAATGATGACCCAGTCGTCCTGGCGCACCAGATGGCTTGACAAGCGCGCGCCGACAACCGCCGGTATGTCCAGGCTGCGCGCGACAATCGCCGTGTGCGAGGTCTTGCCACCTACATCGGTGACAAAACCGGCAAACACGCTTTGCTTGAACTGCAGCATATCGGCGGGTGACAGGTCATGCGCCACCAGAATCAGTGGCACATCGACCGTGTCATCAAGCAACAAATCCTGTTGCGAGACCTTGCGTCCACGCGCCAACGGCTGCAGCAACGGAGAGGACACGCCGCGCATGGCACGCAGTACCTTTTCGGTGATCTGCTCCAAATCAGCCTTGCGCTCGCGCAGGTAGTCATCCTCCATCTCATCAAACTGGCGCGCTACCACGTCGAGTTGCGTGGTCAAAGCCCATTCAGCGTTGTAGAGCCGGTTTTTTATCCAGTGCTTCACGCCCTGGGACAGTTCCTCGTCCTGCAGCAGCATCAAATGCACGTCCAGCAGGGCGGAAAGCTCGTGGGGCGCTTCTTTCGGGCCCATGTGCGTGATGGTGGTCTGTAGCCGGCGAATTTCGTCAACCACAGCATCACGCCCGTCGCGGACACGGTTAATTTCTGCAGGCACCTGCGTTGGCTCAATAAAGTAATGGGCCACATCCAGCCGACTTGAAGCCACCAGCACCGCACGCCCAATGGCAATACCACGGGCCACCGGCAGACCATGAATGGCAAAGGTCATGGCGCAATACCCCCAGTGACAGGCATGGGAATCATGCTATTCGCCCTCACCGAACTTGTCATTAACCAACGCCAGCAGGGCATCCATGGCCTCCTGTTCGCGCTCGCCATGGGTTTCAACCTCTATGCCAACACCCATACCAGCGGCCAGCATCATGACACCCATGATGCTTTTTGCGTTGATGCGCCTCTCACCACGTGACAGCCAGACTTCACACGGAAAACTGCCCGCCAGCTTGGTAAGCTTGGCTGAAGCGCGGGCGTGCAAGCCCAGCTTATTGTTGATAGTCGTTGTGATTTTGATCATGAGGTTTTCGTATCTGATTTTGGGGAGCGGTCACGGCCACTTGCATGATGCCCTGCGTGCCGCCTGCCAGAGCACGCGCCACCAAAGCATCAAGTGATTCGTTTCGGTAAGTGACCGCGCGCAGCAGCATGGGAAAATTAACCCCGGCGATCAAGCGCTGATGGATGCCGTCGACCAGTTTTTGCGCCACGTTGCAGGGTGTAGCACCAAACATATCGGTCAGCACCACGGTATTTTTCTTATCCAGCAGGGTGAGTGCGACACGGGCCGCTGCCAGCGTTTCATCGGTTGGCGTATTGGGGTGCACATCAAGCACGGCCAGTGAATCCGCAGCGTCCGGAAAAACATGCAGCACACATTGGCGCAGGGCGCTGGCCAACGGTGCATGGGCGATGATGAAAATACCGTTATTCATAGGTTTTTTTGGGTACGGACAGAAGGGCTGGCGTGGCTAGCGATTATGACTTTTTGCAATCAAAAAATAAGCGTAAGACCACACAGTGCATAGCAAATAGATTCCCATCGCCAATTGGAAGGCCTGCACCTCAGACGAACCAGGCGCCCTGAAGCCATCAATGGCCAGACCACCCCCCCATTGATCGTCCGGCCAGCGATGGCGGAAACGCCATGACCACCGCAGTTTGCGCCAACGAAACAAAGCTGCACCCCATGCAATACAAAGCCCAAGCCACTCCGGTCTATATACCTATTGATGTATCAGCTATTATTATTATAGCTAGCGCGATGAAGCTGAAGGGCATGCCATAGGTAATCAATCGGTCAACGGTATAGCCAATCCATGGCGTAACCCACAGGGTCTGCATGGCCACCAAGCAGCAACCCACCAAAACTGGTTGCCTTGGCAAAGGCGGCGCAGCCCAACACAGCCAGCAGAAACAAATACAAGATGATCTTTTTTGGACCAATTTTGTCTAACCAGGTACCCAGTGGCAATTGGGTTGCCGCAAAACCCAGAAAATAGCCACCGGCCAACAAACCCAGATCGCGCGAGTTCAGGGCAATTCTTGTGTCAGCGTGGGCGACAGGGTGGCTGTGATGGCCCTGATCAGAGACGATAAAAAATAGGCGCCGGCAAAAGTAAGAAATACCAGAATTGCCGTGCGCTGTGACAAAGTCGTCATGCCCGTGGAGACTTCAATCGCGCTATTTGAGCGCGCCAAATACCTTCTGCAGCAAGGCGCTGCCGGCAGCGATCGGGTTCTGCCTTAGTTTCTTTTCTTCTTCGCCAATCATGAAGTACAGGCCATCCAGGGCTTTGCCCGTGACATACCGCTCGATACTGACCTGATCCCCCTTGATCAACCCCATGCCAGCCGCCTTGCCCGCAACCTGGTTGTACTTGCTCGCCAAATCCACTTTGGCTGTGGTTCTGGTAACCACGGGCAAAAATTTCTGTCCCAGAGGCAAGCGTGTTTTTTCAGAGAAGAAGTTAGTCACCGAGATGTCGCCACCCGTGAGGATGTTTTTTGCATCCTGCACGTTCAACGACTTGACGGCGCTGATCAGCATTTCCTGCGCCATGGGCACGGCCGCTTCGGCTGCACGGTTCATCGCGTTGATCAACTCGTCAAGCCGTGCGCCCTGGCCAAAACTTCGCAGCAACTTGCCCGCGTCATCAAGGTACCCGGGCAGGGGAATTCGAACCTTGTCATTGCCCAAAAAGCCGTCGGGCCGACCCAGTAAGCTTACCGCGGAGCGGGCTCCTTTTTCCAGAGCTTCCTTGAGCCCTTGTGATGCCTGAGCGTTGGTCAGATCGTTCAAAGAAAGTGCATACACGTCGCCATGTACTGTCACCAGTTGGCCCGCCATCAGCGCCAACGGCAAGCTGTTAAAACCGCGCCGATCCATGGGAAGCTCTTGCAATGCCAATAGGAGCTTTGTATCTTAACGCCTGGCACTCAGATTAGTGCGGCAAAGCCGCCCTCAGAATCGGGCAACCCAGGTATTACTTGGCACGAAAATCGTCGTGGCAGGACTTGCAAGTGCCGCCCGTGGCATTCACTGCCGTCTTGATGCTGTCCAAATTGCCAGTTTTCGCAGCGGCCGCCAGCTTGGTCATTTCGGCCTCCATTTTGTGGGCATAGTCGTCAAACTTGGCTTTCTGCGCCCAGATTTCAGGCTTGGCCTTGGTGTCTCCTGAATCCGTGCCGGGTCCAAACCCAGCCCAGGGAAGTCTTGCGACAAATTCCGCAGTGGCCGCACTTTCAGCCGCAACTTTGGCATCAAACGGAATCTTGCCAGCCGCCATGCCTGCCACACGACCAAAATTCTGCTGCATCACAAACAGCGCATTTTTGCGGTACTTGATAGCATCCTCGGCTTTGGCAAACTGGGCCGATGCCGGTAAAACAAAAGTTGCCGCAACAGCAGCAAACATAAACGCAGACAGCTTTTTCATGAAAGACCTTCCAAAGTTAAACTAAAACAAAGCGTGGGCGAGTTTAGAGGCAATCTATAGTTGTTGCTGGCGACCCATCGATAGAAAGGATTTATGGGAAACATTGTTCGCGTCTGGGACGCACCAACCCGTTTGTTTCATTGGGCACTGGTGGTGTGCGTGATTGGCTTGATAGTGACCTCGCAAATCGGAGGTGCCCTAATGGCGTGGCATTTTCGATTCGGCTACGGGGTTTTGGCGCTGCTGCTTTTTCGCGGGGTTTGGGGGTTTGTTGGCGGCCATTGGTCGCGTTTCAGCTCCTTTTTATACACTCCCAAGCAAGTCATCCGCTACATACGTGGCCACGGCACCGCCAATGAGTCGGTCGGACATAACCCGCTGGGTGCATTTTCGGTATTTGCACTGTTGGCTTTTTTGGCGCTGCAAGTAGGCAGCGGGCTGTTCAGTGATGATGAGATTGCGGCGGCAGGACCCCTGGTACGGTTTGCCTCTGCCAACATCGTGAGCAGTGCAACTTATTACCACAAAGAAATAGGCAAGGCGGTCTTGCTCATACTGGTAGCGCTACATCTGTTGGCCATTGCCTTTTACTTTTTCAAGAAGAAAGACAACTTGGTAAAACCAATGATCACCGGCGACAAGTTGCTGAGTTTTTCAACTAAAAACGCCAGCGACAAGCCAGGCGACCAGCTCAAAGCGTTGCTGATTTTTTGCCTTTGGTCTGCGATGGTGGCCGGTCTGCTTGCTTGGTGGGGGTGAAGTGCCACCAACCCGCCCGACAAGCGGCACCCTGAGACAGCGCTCTCGCTACGCCGCGACTGCCGTAGTTTTCAAGCTTTGGTTTGTGCGAGCAAAGTTGCTGCATCACTTACTTCAAACTTGCCGGGGCCCTCAATGTTCAGGGTGATTACCTTGCCGTTTTTCACCAGCATGGAGTAGCGGTTGCTGCGAAGTCCAAGTCCCTTGCCGGTCAAATCAAGTGTTAGCCCGGTGGCTTTGGCGAAGGCAGCATCGCCGTCAGCCAGCATGCGCACCTTGTCGCCGGTTTGCTGATCGCGCGCCCAAGCACCCATGACGAATGCGTCATTGACGCTAAGACACCAAATTTCATCCACGCCCGCTGCCTTTAACGCGGCATGATTTTCCACATAAGCCGGCACATGCTTGGCAGAGCAGGTTGGCGTAAAGGCACCCGGCAAGGCAAACAAGGCAATGGTCTTGCCGGCACTGGCCGCCAGCACATCGACAGGATTAGGCCCCAAACTGCAGCCGCCACCTTCAACCTCTGAAAACTCCATCAATGTCACGGCAGGTAATTGGTCGCCAACTTTGATCATTTCAAAACCCCTAAGTAAAAAAATTTGAGATACAAGTAGAAACGGCTCACATTGTGAGCCGTTTGAACTATTGCTGCAGTGCCGTCACTGCATAAACTTATACCAAGGAGGCCTTCTCAACCAAACGGGTAGCAACCCAATTTTTAGTCTTTGAAATTGGCCGACTTTCGGTAATTTCAACCATATCGCCCAATTTGTACTCACCCTTTTCATCATGAGCGTGGTACTTGCTGGACTTGCCGACGATTTTGCCGTAGAGCTCGTGCTTGACCCGGCGCTCAATGAGCACGGTCACCGTCTTGGAACGCTTGTCACTGACCACCTTGCCGATCAAGGTGCGCTTGAGGGATTTTTTAGCTTCCGTCATTGTTCGCTCCTTATTTGGCGGATGATTCAGCCGCTTGCTTTTGAACCAGAATGGTCTTTGCGCGAGCGATATCACGACGCGCAACGCGAAGTGAGGCTGTGTTGTTAAGTTGTTGTGTGGCCTTTTGCATGCGCATGCCAAAGTGTGCACGTTGCAACTCTTTGACTTCCGCTTGTAAACCGGCCACGTCTTTTTGGCGTAATTCAGTCGTTTTCATATCATTTGCTCCTGATCACTGACCGATCATGCGGGCCACAAAAGTGGTACGCAAAGGCAGCTTGGCGGCAGCCAAACGGAACGCTTCACGAGCCAACTCTTCAGTGACACCGACAATTTCAAAAACGATCTTGCCGGGCTGAATTTCAGCCACGTAATACTCGGGGTTGCCTTTACCATTACCCATCCGCACTTCAGCGGGCTTTTGGGAAATGGGCTTGTCAGGGAACACACGGATCCAGATCCGGCCACCACGCTTGACGTGACGGGAAATTGCACGGCGTGCAGCTTCGATCTGACGTGCCGTCAGACGACCGCGATCGGTACATTTCAGACCAAAATCACCAAACGCAACCGAGCTACCTCGGGTTGCGATACCGGTGTTACGGCCCTTTTGCTCTTTGCGGTATTTCCGGCGAGCGGGTTGCAACATAATTATTCTCCTTTACCGTCAGCTGCTGCAGCTGGCGCGGCTACCTTGCGGACGCGCTGAACGGTGGGTTTATTGGCATCAGCACCAAGTGCTGCGGCTGGTTTGTCACTGCCATCCGAAGGCGCGGCATTGGCACCCATTGGACGACGGGCACCGCGTGGGGCAGGACGGTCGGAATTCGGACGGGCACCACGGTCATCGCGGCGGGGGCCACGTGGGCGGCGCTCGTCGTCTGGACGCGGTGTTTCAACGGTCGGCAGGTCATTACGACCCAGCGTATCGCCCTTGTAAACCCAAACCTTGACACCAATGATGCCGTAAGTTGTCTTGGCCTCAGACGTGCCGTAGTCGATATCAGCACGCAAGGTGTGAAGCGGCACGCGACCTTCGCGATACCACTCACAGCGGGCGATTTCGATACCATTCAAACGACCTGATGACATGATCTTGATGCCCAGGGCACCCAGACGCATGGCATTTTGCATGGCACGCTTCATGGCACGGCGGAACATGATCCGCTTTTCCAATTGTTGCGTGATGCTGTCGGCGATCAGCTTGGCATCGATTTCGGGCTTGCGCACTTCTTCGATGTTGACAGCCACAGGCACGCCCAATTGACGACCCAGTTCGCGCTTGAGGTTTTCGATGTCCTCGCCCTTTTTTCCGATCACAACACCCGGCCGAGCCGAGAAAATCGTGATGCGGGCATTCTTGGCAGGGCGCTCAATCAGAACGCGCGATACCGACGCATTCTTCAGCTTTGCTTTCAGGTACTCACGCACCTTGATGTCTTCAGCCAGCATGCCGGCGAAATCACGATCATTGGCATACCAACGAGATGACCAGTTACGGCTGATCGACAAGCGAAAACCGGTTGGATGGATTTTTTGTCCCATATCTTCCTGG
>JBBQLQ010000134.1:0-9173 GCA_038328055.1 Burkholderiales bacterium | reverse complement strand
AATTGAAGCGCTGCGCCCGTTTGATGTGATCCGCTTCGCGCAGAAAGCCAATTCAAATACCCACATCCTCAAACTGATGAAGCGCTGCGGCGTGATGGTGGACGCGGTGTCGCTGGGCGAGATTGAGCGGGCGCTGGCCGCAGGCTTCACGCCAGGCGTGCATGACGGTCACGCAGAAATCGTTTTTACCGCTGACTTACTTGACCGTGCCACGCTGGCGCGGGTGGCTGAGCTGTGCGTGCCGGTGAACTGCGGCTCCATCGACATGCTGGACCAACTTGGCAGCATGAGCCCCGGCCACCCGGTGTGGCTGCGTATCAACCCCGGCTTTGGCCACGGCCACAGCAACAAGACCAACACCGGCGGCGAGCACAGCAAGCATGGCATCTGGCACACCGACTTGCCACTGGCTTGTGAGCGCGTGCGTGCCAATGGCCTGCAGTTGGAGGGCCTGCACATGCACATTGGCTCGGGCGTGGACTACACGCACCTGCAAGAGGTGTGTGGTGCCATGGTGGCGCTGGTGGCAACCGTCAAAGCGCAGGGCATGGATGTGCAGGCGATTTCGGCCGGCGGCGGCTTGTCGATTGCCTACCAGGCGGGTGAGCCGGGTATCGACACGGCGCACTACTTTTCCTTGTGGGATGCCGCGCGGCAAAGCGTGGCCGAGTTGCTGGGGCACCCGGTTACTTTGGAGTTAGAGCCAGGGCGCTACCTGGTGGCCGAATCCGGCGTGCTGGTCAGCGAGGTGCGCGCCACCAAAAGGCAGGGCAACAACCAGTTTGTGCTGGTCGATGCCGGTTTCAGCGACCTGATGCGCCCGGCCATGTATGGCAGCTACCACGGCATGGAGATCATTCATGCTGATGGCACCCCCGCCACTGGCGTGATGCAAGACACCGTGGTGGGTGGCCCGCTGTGCGAGTCGGGCGATGTGTTCACGCAGGGTGAAGGCGGCGTGGCGCTGAGCCGGGCGCTGCCACCAGCCCAAGTGGGTGATCTGCTGGTGCTGCATGACACCGGTGCCTATGGCGCCTCGATGTCATCCAACTACAACACGCGCCCGCTGATCGCTGAAGTGCTGGTGGAGAATGGTCAGGCGCGGCTGATTCGGCGCCGGCAAACGGTGGCTGAGTTGCTGGCGCTGGAGGCGGTTTAGCGTGCAGCATAATTGACCACCCCACGGATAGGGGATTGAAGGTATTGCTGTGAATCTGAATGTCAAAGTAACGGTTTTCTTTATTGGTATTGCCGCCGGTCTTTTGGCCGTGCTGACGGCCATCAGTCTCTATGCATTTCGCAGCTTTTCGATTGCTGCTGCCACCGAAAACATCCGTACAGCCGGTGAAATTGTCCGGGTGCATCTGACCGAGTCGATGATCAATGGCGTGATCGACAAGCGCGAACGGTTTTTGCAACGTTTGGTCGAGGTGCACGGGTTGAAGACGGCGCGGGTTGTCCGTTCACCCGAGGTAAGCAAGCAGTTTGGCACGGGCTTGGCAGTGGAATCCATGCCTGACGCGATTGAGCAAGCCGTGCTGCGCGACGGTAAACCCCATTTTGAGTTGGTCACGCAAGGGGGAGCGACGGTGTTTCGCGGCACCATTCCTTACATCGCCACCGTCAGCGGTAACCCCAATTGCTTGCAATGCCATCAGGTCAGCGAAGGCACGGTGCTGGGTGCGGTCAGCTTGAGCACTTCGGTCGATGCGCTGAAGGAAAAGGCCCTGTTGACGGTGGCTGGCATTGGGGGCGTCGTCACGCTGTTTGCAGCGTTGATGATTTTGCTGTTGCGGCGCATGCTGCGGCCAATTTCGCAGACGGCGGTGGCCGTTGAGGAGGCCGTTCAACGGGCCTTGCGGGGCGACTTTCGGGCCCATGTTGACAAGAAGACCAATGACGAGATCGGCCAGATTGCCACCGACATGAACCGTTTGCTGACTTTTTTGGACGATGGCCTGAATCGCATCGGCTCCAACGTGGCGCGACTGACCGAGCGCACCCCGGCACCGGGCGAGAACCTGCTGACGGCGACCATCGAGATGGTTGAGGGACTCACCAAGGCGGCCCACTTCAAACATGCGATTGAAGAAGACGAATCGAAGGCCGAGATTTACCAGCGCCTGTCAAGTACGCTCAAGAATGAATTCAGCTTGGCAGAGTTCTCACTCTACGAGCTCAGTAACAGCAAAAAGCAGCTCAAGACCATCATGGTGGATGGTGAAGCGGCCGACACCTGCCGCTGGTGCGACCCGCAGATTCTGGTGCGCCCCGAGGCCTGCCGGGTGCGCCGCACCGGCCATTTGGTGGACGGCATCAGCAACCCGGAGATTTGCAACGCTTTTCAGGCCCCGCCGGAGTTGGGCCCGCGCCGCTACATTTGCGTTCCGATTCTGCAATCTGGCTCGGTTGGCAACATCATTCAGTTGCTCGCCAAACCGGCCGAGCAAGCGCAGTTGCAAAGCAAGGTTCCCTTCATTCAAGTCTACTTGCGCGACACAGCGCCGGTGTTGGAAACCAAACGTTTGATGGAAAGCCTGCGCGACTCCACCCTGCTGGACCCGATGACCGGCTTGCACAACCGCCGTTTTCTGGAAGAATATGTCGAAACCCTGGTGGCCAGCGTGCAGCGCAAAAAGGCCCACGCCGCCATCCTGATGCTTGATCTGGACTATTTCAAGATGGTCAACGACACCTACGGCCACGATGCCGGCGATGCAGTGCTCAAGGCCTTGTCCAATGTGCTCAAACAGTCGGTGCGTGCCTCAGACCTGGTGATTCGCTACGGCGGTGAGGAATTTCTCATCATCTTGATCGATTCAGCGGGCGAACTGGCCGACCGTGTTGCCGAAAACATCCGGGCAGCGGTTGAAAACCTGAAGGTTCAGGTGGCGGGTGTCGTGTTGCAGAAAACCATCTCGATTGGCATCTCTGATTTTCCGACCGACAGCGAGACTTTCTGGCAAGCCGTCAAATTTGCCGATGTGGCGCTTTACCAAGCCAAGGATCAGGGGCGCAATCGGGTAATGCGCTTTACCACGGCCATGTGGGCGGATAACAAGGAGTATTGATCAGCCTTTGGCCACCTGCGCCTGAGCCGCTTGTACGCCATCCCAGAAAGCGATGCGTGCCTGCAGGGCATCGCGCCCGGCTTTTGAGGCAGCGCGCAGCTTGCTGTTGCTGTCACCGCACACATGCCCCAGCAGCTTGAGTGACAAAGGCCCGTGCAGTTCATCGTCGAGATGGATGTGGCGCTCCAGGTAGTAGTAAAGCGGGTTCATCCCTGCGCCACCGGCCGCGCCGGGTCGCTGCACCATTCGCTCCAGCTACCGGCATACAGCGGTGCGCGGCCCAGGCCGGCGATTTCCATGGCGATAAGATTGGGCACGGCGCTGACACCACTGCCGCAGTGGTGCACCACGCTGGTGGGGTCGCGTCCGCCCAACAAAGTTTCAAATTCGCCCTTGAGTTGCGCGGCGGGTTTGAAATAGCCTTGCGCGTCAAAGTTCTCGGCAAACGGGCGGTTCAGCGCGCCGGGGATGTGACCCGCCACCGGGTCGAGCGGCTCGACTTCACCCCTGAAGCGCGGCGCGCCACGCGCATCCATCAGGGTCTGGGTGGGGCGGCCCAGTTGTTTTGCTACAGTTTCAGTAGTGGCCAGCGCATTATTTTCAAGGGCTAGAGGGTATTTTGATGCTAATAATTGGTTTCCATTGCCGGATTCGACCGCTCCGCCTGCGGCTTGCCAGGCTTGCCAGCCGCCATCAAGCACCGCTGCGGCCTCATGCCCGGCCCATTTCAGCATCCACCACAGGCGACCGCAGTAGTTCACGCCCTGGCGGTCGTACACCACGGCCTGCATGTCCGGCGTGAAGCCGATGCTGCCCAGCCAGTCGGCAAACTTTTCGCGTGAGGGTAGGGGGTGGCGGCCACCGCTGGCAGCGTCCAGAGCGCCGTGGGCGCTGAGGTGCAAGTCCAGATCAGCGCGCACCGCACCGGCGATGTGGCCATCGTTGTATTGCATGTCGCCCGCAGCGGGCTGCATCAGCTCAAAGCTGCAGTCAAACACCATCAGCGGCTGGCCGCTGGTCATCAGGGTTTGCAGTTGGGGGGCAGAAATCAGGGTGGTGTACATGGACAGGGCTCCTTTGTTCAATGGGTTCAGTCAATGGGGGTTCAGGCGCAAAGCGGCATCAGTGGTCTTCAGCCGGCGTGTTGGGCAGGGTGCGGGTGCGCAGCACGGTGGCCGCCACCCCACTGCCCACAATCACCAGCATGCCGACCCAGCCGATTGGCTCAATGTGTTCGCCAAACAGCAGCAAGCTGTAAAACGCGGCAAACACAATGCCAGCGTATTGCAAATTGGCCACCAGCAGGGTGGAGCCCCGACTGAAGGCACGCGTCATGCTCCACTGGCCCAGCGAGGCCAGCACGCCAATCGGCACCAGCCAGGCCGCAGCCGTCCAGCTGACCGTGGCCCAGGGGGTGAAGCCGGTAAAGCCGATACCCACCAAGCCCACCAGGGCGGTGCCGATGGAAAAGTAAAACACGGTGCGGCCTTCAGGCTCGCCCACCTTGCCCAACGCAGTGACCTGCAGGTAGGCCATGGATGCACCCAGCCCCGACAGCAGGCCGATCAGCCCGGCAAACAACTGGTTTTGATCGAGCGTCGGGCGCAGCATCATCACCACGCCGGCAAACCCGGCCAGCACGGTGGCCATCAGCGGCCCCTGGCGGGTGGATTTGCCATACAGCATGGCGCCACCCACCACAAATGCCGCCACCCAGACCCCGCTCATGTAATTGAGCGTCATGGCGGTGGCCAGCGGCAAATGGCTAATGGCATAAAACCAGGTGCTCAGTGAAAACACCCCGATGACGGTGCGCCACGCGTGCATCAGCGGCACCGGTGTGGCAAAGGGCGTGCCGCGCGCGCGCAACACCAGCCCCATGAAGATCATGCTGACAAAACCCCGGTAAAAAACCAGCTCGAACAGGCTGAAACTGCCCGAGGCCACCTTGATGCCGACCGCCATGGTGGCAAAGAAAAAGGCGGCAGCCAACATCCAGAGTGCTTGCATCGGTGTTTACCTGGCAACTACTCACAGCCGAGGCAAGTACTCCTTGTGGGAGCGACGGCAGCCGCGAAATGCCAGTTGACATTCGCCCCTTCCGGGGCTCCCACAGGAATCCGACCTGAGTCGCTTTGTTTTATATGAAATAGGACTCTAGCCCTTATGTTCATTGCGCAAGCAGCTATTAAAAACATAGTGTTTTAAAGCGCCATCTGCTGGCGATACCACGCGTGAAAGTGCTGCATGCCGTCTTCCATCGGACTTTGGTAGGGGCCGACCTCGTTGTCGCCGCGTTGCATCAGCGCCTTGCGGCCCGCGTCCATGCGCTCGCCGATTTCGTCGTCCTCGATGCAGGTTTCCATGTAGGCAGCTTGCTGGGCTTCGACAAATTCGCGCTCAAAAGCGGCAATTTCTTCGGGGTAGTAAAACTCCACCATGTTCAGGGTCTTGTTGGGGCCCATCGGGTGCAGGGTCGAGACCGTCAGCACATGCGGGTACCACTCGACCATGATGTGCGGGTAGTAGGTCAGCCAGATGGCACCGCGCTCAGGCAACTTGCCGCCTCGGTATTTCAGCAGCGCGTCATGCCAGCGCTGGTACACCGGCGAGCCCGGGCGGCCAAAACCACTGGAAACCCCGACGGTTTGCACCGAATAGTGGTCTTTGAACTCCCAGCGCAGGTCGTCGCAGGTGACAAAGCTGCCCAGCCCGGGGTGAAATGGGCCCACGTGGTAGTCCTCCAGATACACCTCGATGAAGGTTTTCCAGTTGTAGTTGCACTCGTGCAACTCTACCTTGTCGAGCACAAAGCCGGAAAAATCAAGCGCGGCCCGGGCACTCATACCGGCCAGGTCGGCGGCCACATCACGCCCGTTGGCTTCAAACAGCAAGCCGTTCCAGTTTTGCAGCGGGTAGTTGTTGAGGTTCAGGCAGGGGTCATGGGCAAAGTGGGGTGCGCCAATCAACTGGCCCGCCGCCAAGTTGGCATGGCCGCTGGCGCTGTACGTCCAGCGGTGGATCGGGCAGACGATGTTGCCGCCCGCACCACCGACTTGATGCAGTGAGCCGCGCCCCTTGAGCATGACCGCCTGGCGGTGTCGGCAAATGTTGGAAATCAGTTCAATGCCGCCCGCCGTGTGCACCAGTGCGCGGCCTTCGCCCTCCTGGGGCAGGGCGTAATAGTCGCCCACCTGGGGCACACTCAGGGCGTGACCCACATAGCGTGGTCCCCGCTGGAACAGGGTTTGCAATTCGCGCTGGTGCAGCGCGTCATCGAAATAGCTTGAAACTGGTAGTTGGCTGTTTGCCGGCTGCAGTTGAAGACTTAAATCAGACATCGGGTCCTGACCTAAAGTAAGCTCACAGGGATGCATTTTCCATGTAAGTTATTGATTTTAAACGGGTTTTTTATACGGTCCAAAGCCATTTTTGGGCGTTTTTATACGAATTACTGTGTAAAAATCTGCATTAAACTTGTTTTGAGGGGGCGATTATCCCATGGCTGAAAAAAACAAAAGAGAGTCCTCGAATGCGCAAATACACCTCTGTTCAGCCATCCACCCAAGTTCCCGTCATCCCCGAAGGCAGCACTGCCGTCATCATCCTAGATTCCTCAGTTGACCGCGCATTTCTTTCAGTAAGTTCAGACTTCCTGATGCGCACGGAATCCATTTGGCATGGTGAAAGCCTGGTTGTTACTTTGTGGGAGGGCTGGCAAGCCCGAAATCGCGGCTGCCGCCGCTCCTACAAGTGCCAGTCCTATTCCTGAAAAAAGCAAACTGTGCCTAGACGCATCAGGAAGTCTGAAGTTCGCATGAACATTCGCTTTTTCAGCGTTGATCAACTTCACCTTTTGGCTGACAGCGCTACGCATCCGATTGAGCCGCCAGGACCGTGCCTGGGGGCGTTGATCCTCCTCGAAGGCAGGAGCCTTCAGCGTCGTCTCGCCTACCCAGACACGGTCCTGACAGCCCACTCGGGCGCGTCCAACTGAGGAATCTAGGATCAAACCGGTGTGCTGTATCGGCTCTGACCCCAATGCTTTAGCCCTGCTGCACATCACTTTGAATCGCACCTCATTGCACCTCCAAAATGCAGATGCCATGCAATCAAGGACAATCGGCCACCCTCAATTGCGACAATGTTTACAAATCCGCTATTCGAACAAGCCACCGCATTGGTTTACCGCCTGGCCAATTACGCCGTAGTCAACTTGATTGACGATGCGGCGATGCTCGCTTTCATGTTCTGTTGAACGAATGCCACCAATGACCAGAGTTCACTTGACTTTGATATTTGTCCTGCTCTGCAGCTTGAGCCTGTCTGGCTGTGCAGTTGTCGCCGTGGTTGATGTCGCCGCAACTGTGGCCGTCGGGACAGTCGGCCTGGTGGCAGATGCAGCCATCGGGACGGTTCGAATTGCAGGCAAAGCTGTCGGCGGTGTTGCGGATGCTGTTTTGCCAGGGTCAACTCCGTAGCCAGTCATGACAGACACGCCAGTTCACCCCCACCTGGACAAGCCGTTGGTGGTGCGTTTGGCGCTGGCCCGGCCCATACTGCTGTTTTGCGTGGCGATTGGTCTGGCCACCGTGTTCTATCTTCCCCTTGAATGGGCACATCAGTCGGTCACCCGGGCCATCGTCGGCTGGAATGTGGGTGCGGTGCTGTATTTGGTGCTGGCCGCCAAGATGATGTTCTGGTCGACCCATGAAAGGATGCGTGCCCGTGCCCTGCAGCACAATGAAGGGCGCACGGTGGTTCTGATACTGGTTGTCGCGGCCGCGCTCATGAGCATTGGTGCCATTGTGGCCGAGCTGGCTGTGGCCAAGGAACTCAAAGGTGACATCAGGTACGCCCATATTGGCTTGGCCGCCATGACCATCTTGACATCGTGGGCCTTCACTCAACTGATGTTTGCGCTGCACTACGCGCATGACTATTACGTGAGCGAAATTCATGGCGATCACGGCGGGCTGGAGTTTCCCGGTGGGCATGCCCCGGACTACGGGGACTTTCTGTATTTCGCCATCGTCATCGGAACCTCCGGGCAGACGGCCGATGTGAGCTTTATCAACCGCAAGATGCGCCGCACCGGTACGGTGCACTGCGTGCTGGCCTTCTTTTTCAACACCACGTTGGTGGCCCTGACCATCAACATTGCATCGGGCCTGTTTTGAACAGCCTTGCGCAATCTGCTGGATGGTGGGCCTGGCAAAACAAGATTAAGTGGTACATTTCGCTCGGGCATGAGCCCCTTCGCTTCACCTCCCTGAGCGAAGCCCGCAAGGGACTTGACCCAGCTCACTGAGCTGGGTTTTTTTTACGGTGCACTGGTAATTTCGGCCCAGGCCGGTGGCAATAGTTTTGCTGCCTGGCTTTGACTGCACTACAGGTGCCGTCATCGCAAGAAAGCTACGCCCGTCAAGAAGCTAAAAGTCAAAGCTGCATGAAGTAATAAAGCAATCGTCCTTGACGCGAATATTTTGATTCGCGCAGTGCTCGCATGCGCAATGACTCTGGGTTGCCCGGTCTGGGACAGAGTAGACCTTGCAACCCAGGCAGATGCCAAACGCAGTTTCAAAGATAGCGTTCCTGGACGCTCGCATTAAACGTCTCGACGAAACCTAATAGGCGGGTTCACATTTGAAAAACCTAAACTGCGCCAAGTCCGTCACGTCTACGCCTAATGACATAAAAAACAAGTGTTGACATTCAAAAATAAACTGAGTATATTATTTAAATTATTTATACAGTTAAATCAAGTCAACCGAGGAGACCCATGATGTTTGAACTCGCTTCAGGAAAAGCACCGCTAAAGCCCACTCACATAGGCGAATTGTTGATGCGTGTTTTCACAGTGCTGACGAAGCACTACCAGCTCCATCAGCCCGAGCATGTGGGAATGTTCGCAGGCTCCCTGTTGCTACACAGCGACTGGAACCATCCATCAGTCTAGGTTCAGACTTCCTGATGCGTAGAGGCACAGTTTGCTTTTTTCAGGAATAGGACTGGCACTTGTAGGAGCGGCGGCAGCCGCGAATTCGGGCTTGCCAGCCCTCCCACAAAGTCACAACCAGGCTTTCACCATGCCACATGGAT
>JBBQLQ010000133.1:0-9173 GCA_038328055.1 Burkholderiales bacterium | reverse complement strand
CCATGCTGGCCGGGGCCACGGCAAGATACTGGGCGGCGGCATGGTCGGCACCCATGCGGGCGACATGATTGGCGAGATTGCTTTGGCGATTGAGATGGGTGCGGATGCCATCGACATCGGCAAGACAATTCACCCGCATCCTGCGCTGGGCGAGAGTATCGGCATGGCGGCGGAAGTGGCGCATGGCAGTTGCACGGATGTCCCGCCGGTGCGCAAATGATTGAAAGAAGTAATTGAGTAGTCGCTGAAAACGCTATAAAATAAGTAGCATTCCACGCATATTCCGTAAGGGCTGCGTGGACTTTTTATGCTGAAGTCACACGTTTACGTTTGGTATCCCGTTTCAGTTGAATCTCTACGGTTTTTCCAACAGCACTTGCTGCCTTGATGAGCGTATCCAGCTGGATGGACAAATTGCCACGGTCAAGACCACGATTTAATCATTCGATAACGCCATCCGCCAGCCTCAGACTTCCTGATCCGCACGGAATCCATTTGACATGGTGACAGCCTGGTTGTGATTTTGTGGGAGGGCTGGCAAGCCCGAATTCGCGGCTGCCGCCGCTCCTACAAGCTCGAATTCGCGGCTGCCGCCGCTCCTACAAGTGCCAGTTCTATTTCTGAAAAAGCAAATTTTTCCTATACGCGTCAGGAAGTCTGAATCTGGATGCAGGCTCCATGACCCGGCTGCTCGACGGCCTGGAAGCCAAGCAGCTGTTCCAGCGCGAGCGCCGCCAGAGCTTCTGCCGCAGTGAACTATAAGCTATTATTTTTATAGCTACTTGCGCTTTTTTCATAAGGGCTAGAGGCCTAAATCATCCGTATTTTTCGGATACACGACTAGAACTGCCTGAACGCAATAAGGTTATCGCCAAACCAGCACAATCCAAGGCATGTCTTCCTGCCAAAACACCCCTCCCAAGCGTCCCATGGACACCCGCCGCTTTGTCGAAAAAACCAGCTGGCTCAAACCCTACACGCGCTGGGCCACGCGCTTTTCACTGAACGCACCCCGCTGGTTGCCCGCCCTGCTGCGCCACACGCCGCTGAAGATATCAGGACTGATTTTGCGCGGCTATCACCGCGCGCTGCGCTAAAAAATCCATGGCACAAAGCGTTTGCAGCGCTGGCAATACAGCGCGTAGTCGGTGAATTTTTCGCACAGCCAGCGCTCTTCCAGGCTTGATTTCAGCCACAGCACCAGCGCCAGCACGCACCAGGTTGGCCAACCCAGCCAAGGCTCAGACAGACTCGCCAGCGCTGCAGCTACCAGCAGCACCGCTGTGTACATTGGGTGACGGATATGCCGATAGGGCCCGTCCATCACCAGTTTGCCACTTGCCTTGGGGTTCGGATGGATGTTGAAATTGCCCAGCCGGTTGTGCACCAGCGTCCAGATGCCCAGCCCCACCGACAGCGCCGCCAGCAACCCGCCAGTAACCGGCATTTCACCGCGCAGCAATGTTGGCCCCGCCATTAGCGCCAACACCGCCAACAAACCAAATTGCAAGGCAACCAGGACAGCGCCTGCGAAGTAACGGTTTCTGGACAGTGGATTTGGCATGTGGCTGTGGCGTGGTGAAGGAACCAGATGGCCCGTGCCGCGACAGCGGGGGTAAGTACAGTATATTTGCTGGCACGAAACTCGCTTGACACCCTAGAATAAGTTGACCAACTGGTTAGTTTCCAGCTGGCACTGCTGCTTTTTGGTGCCATTTACCCCCATTTACGTGCCCATGAATACCTTCGAAGACTTGACTATTTTGTCTAAGTTGCGCCCGCCCACAGGTGGGCGGCTCGCCGTTGAGATCCGCCGCGCAAACGTGATCTACCAAACTGCAGACACCCCGGTACATGCACTGGACAATATCGACCTTGACATTCACGAAGGTGAATTTGTCTCGTTCATTGGCCCCTCGGGCTGTGGCAAGACCACGCTGATGCGGGTGATTGCCGATCTGGAGCAAATCAGCAGCGGCCAGGTGCTGGTCAACGGGGTTGCCCCGCACCAGGCCCGGCTGGCCCGCGCTTATGGCTATGTGTTTCAGGCTCCGGCGCTGTTCCCCTGGCGCAATGTGCTGGCCAACGTAGCCTTGCCGCTGCAGATTCAGGGGCGCAGCAAGGCTGACAGCAAGGCTATTGCCCAGGAGCACCTGGAGCGCGTGGGCCTCAAGGGCTTTGAGGCCAAGTACCCCTGGCAGCTCTCGGGGGGCATGCAGCAGCGCGTGTCCATTGCCCGGGCGCTGTCGTTCGAGCCGAAAATTCTGATGATGGACGAGCCCTTTGGCGCACTTGACGAAATCACCCGCGACCGGCTCAACGAGCAGTTGCAACAACTCTGGCAGCGCGAACGTCGCACCGTGGTGTTTGTCACCCACTCGATTGCCGAGGCGGTGTACTTGTCTACCAAAATCGTGGTGATGTCGCCGCGCCCGGGGCGCATCGTCAAAATCATTGCGTCGCCGCTGCCCGATGAGCGGTTTTTGGGCCTGCGTGACACGCAAGCTTTTATGGACGTGGCGCACGCGGTGCGCGAGGCCTTGGCCGATGGCCATCACGACTAACGCCATCGCCCTGCGCGATCAGCTGCTGCCAGTGGCCGTGATGCTGCTGGCCTTCACCCTGCTCTGGTACCTGGGTGCCTGGGCCATGAATGCGCCGGGTGCGATTGAGCGCGTGCTTGACCCCACGGGTAACCCCTGGAGCTGGCAAGACCTGTTCAGCGCCACCATGCAAATGGAGCGCCCGGTGTTGCCCGCACCGCATCAGATCGCGCTTGATTTTTGGTCAGGACTGGTGGACTGGCCGGTGAATTCGCCGCGCAATTTGCTCTACCACGTGGCCGTGACAGGTGAAACCACTTTGGTGGGCTTTGTGCTGGGCACCGCGCTCGGGCTGGTGTTGTCGGTGCTGATCGTGCATTCCAACACCTTGGACAAAGCCTTGCTGCCGTGGATTGTGGCCTCACAAACCGTGCCGGTGCTGGCCATTGCGCCCATCGTGCTGGTGATTTTGGGCAGCCTGGGAATGCAAGGCCTGGCACCCAAGGCGGTGATTGCCATGTACCTGTGCTTTTTTCCGGTCACGGTGGCGATGGTGCAGGGCTTACGCTCGCCCCAGATGATTGAAACCGAAATGATGCACACCTACGCCGCTACCCGCTGGCAGGCGCTGTGGCTGCTGCGGCTGCCTGCGGCACTGCCGTTTTTGTTTCCGGCACTGCGGGTGGGCATTGCCGCCGGGCTGGTCGGTGCCATGGTGGCCGAGCTGCCGACCGGTGCGGTGGCGGGGCTGGGCGCACGCTTGTTGACCGGCTCGTATTACGGCAACACGCTGGCGATCTGGTCGGCGCTGGTGATGTCGGCCCTGCTGGGCCTGGCGCTCACCCTGGTGGTGGCCGCAGTGGAACACCTGGTGCTGCGCCACCGCCAGCAGCCATGAAGCCGATGGCCAAATCCCCGCTTGGCTCTACCGCTGCAGCAGTGGCGCTGGCTGCGGCGCTGGCGGCCTTGCTGTTGCTGCACCCTGCGGCGCAGGGCGCGGCCCCCGCCACGGTGTTTTTCTGGCTCTGCGTGGTGGCTTTGGCGGGCCTGGCCATCTGGACCATTCAGCGTGTGGCGGCCATTCAAGGCACGCGCTTTGATGGCATCTTGACGGCCGGCCTGTTCGGCCTGTGGGTGCTGTATTTCTGGCAAGTGCTGGTGGTGGCGTTTGAGGTGCCCCGCGTGCTGCTGCCCGCACCCCTGTTGATTGCGCAGTCGCTGCTGGACAACTCCGCCAAGCTGTGGGGCGACTTTGAGCAAACGGTGCTCAAGGCCGTATTGGTTGGCGGCGTGCTGGGCAGCGGCTTGGGGTTCGTGGTGGCGGTGGCGATTGACCGCTCGCCCTTTTTGCAGCGCGGCTTGTTGCCCCTGGCCTCCTTGACCAGCACCGTGCCGCTGGTAGCGGTGGCACCTATCGCGGTCATGTGGTTTGGTTTTGAGTGGCACTCCAAAGCCGCCGTGGTGGTGCTGATGACTTTTTTTCCGATGCTGGTGTCCACGCTGGCGGGGCTGAAGGCATCAGGCAAGCTGGAGCGCGAGCTGATGTACAGCTACGCCGCCAGTTATGGCCGCACGCTGGTGTCATTGCGCTTGCCAGCGGCCATGCCATTCATCTTCGGGGCGCTCAAGGTCAACGCCACGCTGGCCTTGATCGGGGCCATTGTGGCCGAGTTTTTTGGCTCTCCCACGGTGGGCCTGGGGTTTCGGATTTCTACCGAGGCCGCCCGCATGAACATGTCTTTGGTGTGGGGCGCGATTGTGGTGGCATCAGTCACCGGGTCGCTGATCTACGCCTTGCTTGTAAGGCTGGAGCGCCGTGTGGCGTTCTGGCATCCGTCGATTCGTGGCAAATAGGGCGCTTGTGCCGTGATGCCGCGTAGTTTTGTTCCCGTCCCAACCCAAGGAGTTTTTATGACCCGTTCTAGTTTGCTGAGCAAGGGCCTGCTGGCCGCTGTCGTGGCTGTGTGCGGCATGACCGCCCACGCTGCCGACAAGGTAACCGTGCAGCTCAAGTGGCTGCCGCAAGCCCAATTTGCCGGTTATTACCTGGCGCAAGCCAAAGGCTACTACAAGGCCGAGGGGCTGGATGTGACCATCAAACCCGGCGGCCCCGACATTGGCCCGGCGCAGGTGATTGCCGGCAACGGTGCCGATGTCATCGTCGACTGGATGCCATCCGCACTGGCCTCCCGCGAGGCTGGTGTGCCGCTGGTCAACATTGCCCAGGTGTTCAACCAGTCGGGCCTGATGTTGACTTGCAAAAAATCCAGCGGTGTCACCAGCCCGAAAGACCTCAAGGGCAAAACTCTGGGTGTCTGGTACGGTGGCAATGAGTACCCGTTCCTCAACTGGATGGGCAAGCTGGGCTACAAGACCGACTCTGACATCAAGATTCTCAAACAAGGCTTTAACGTTGACCCGCTGTTGCAAAACCAGGCGGCCTGCATTTCGACCATGATCTACAACGAGTACTGGCAAGTGGTAGACGCTGGCATCAAGGAAAGCGACCTCATTACCTTCTTCTATGAAAAAGAAGGTGTCGCCACGCTGGAAGACGGCTTGTACGTGCTGGAAGCCAAGTTGAAAGACCCGGCTTTTGTGGCACGCATGGGCAAGTTCCTCAAAGCCACCTTCAAGGGCTGGAACGACGCGGTGAAAAACCCCGAAGAAGCCGCCAAAGCCGTGGTGGCCGCCGATGCCTCGGGCAGCGCCAGCCTGAAAGTGCAAAAGCGCCAAATGGAGAACGTGGCCAAGCTGATCACCAACGCCGGCACGGCCAAGATCGGCTACCTGGAGCCCGCCGCCTATGAGCGCACCGTCAAGGTGTTGCTGGCCGGTGGCAGCTCGCCGGTGATCAAAAAAGACCCCGGCAAAGCTGCCTACTCGCACGCCGTGTGGGACGCTGCTGCAAAGTAAGTTCGGCCTGACCCTTTTAAAATTTGAAACACACCCCTTTATCACCCTCGGCGGCTGCCGGTGTCAGCGATGACACCACCAAGGGTCAGATTCGTCAGGCCAACGAAACGCTGATCCTGGCCGCTGCCGAACGGGTATTTGCCGGTGCCGGTTTTGGCGGTGCCACCATGGCCGCCATTGCCGAAGAGGCCACCCTGCCCAAGGCCAATCTGCACTACTACTTTGGCTCCAAACAGGATCTGTACCAAGCCGTGCTGGCGCAAACCCTGCAAGACTGGCTGGAGCCCCTGCGCGTTATGTCACCCGAAGCCGACCCGAAAACGGCCATTGAGGCGTACATCCGGGCCAAGATGGCCTTGTCCGAACAGCGCCCTCACGCTTCCCGGGTTTTTGCCAATGAATTGCTGCACGGAGCCCCCGTTGTCAAAGCCTTGCTTGACACCGATCTGCGCGCGCTGGTGCAAGCCAAGGCGGCGGTTATTGCGCAATGGATTGCCGAGGGCCGCATGGCTACGGTTGATCCGGTGCATCTGTTTTTCACGATCTGGGCCGCCACCCAGACTTATGCCGACTTTGAGGTGCAGGTGTGTGCCGTGTTGGGCCACAACGAGCTGACCCACGAAGATCAGACCCGCGCCACAGAACATGTGGTGGCTTTAATCCTGCGGGGCTGTGGCTTGCTGCGGTGAGGGCTAACCCCTAGAGACAGTCTGGCACGCGCTTTGCTAGCATTCTGATCAAGAACTTGACCAAACGGTCAAATTATCTTCAAGGAGCAAGCAACGTGTCCTCTTCTTTTGCACCCGATGTGCGCGCCGGTCGCCTCAGCGCTGCCGAGTACGCCCAGCGTTTTACCGATGCCACGCCACGCCTGACCGCAGCGCAAGCCGTGCTGGAGGCCGAGCGCTGCCTGTACTGCTTTGATGCACCCTGCGCCACGGCGTGCCCAACCCACATTGACGTGCCCTCGTTCATCCGCCGCATTGCCGACGGCAACCTGCGCGGCTCGGCCAAGGCAATTTTGGAGGCCAACCCGCTGGGCGGTATGTGTGCGCGGGTCTGCCCGACCGAAAACCTGTGCGAAGCGGTCTGCGTGCGCAACACCCAGGAGCAGCGCCCGGTCGCCATTGGCCGCCTGCAACGCCATGCGGTCGATGCGCTGCTGGAGAGCGCTCAAGCGCAGATATTCAGCCGCGCTGCGGCTAGCGGCAAAAGGGTCGCTGTGGTCGGTGCCGGCCCGGCCGGCCTGGCCTGTGCCCATACGCTGGCCAAGCTGGGCCATGAGGTCGTCATCTTTGATGCCAAGCCCAAAGCCGGTGGTTTGAATGAGTACGGCCTGGCCAGCTACAAAACACCCAACAATTTTGCTCAACGCGAGGTGCAATGGCTGCTTGGGCTGGGCGGCATCACACTGCGCCAGGGCTGGAAGCTTGAAACCGCAGCGCAACTCGAAGCATTGCGCCACGACTTTGATGCCCTGTTTTTGGGCATGGGCCTGCCCAACACGCACCAGCTTGGGTGCCCAGGTGAAACGCTTTACGGCGTGCAGGACGCGGTCGACTTCATCGCCACCCTGCGCCAGGCTGAAGACCTGTCAACCCTGCCGATTGGTCGAAGCGTGGTGGTGATTGGTGGCGGCATGACGGCGGTGGATGCTGCTGTGCAATCCAAGTTGCTGGGGGCACAAGACGTGCACATGGTGTACCGGCGTGGGCCCGCTGCCATGTCCGCATCCCTTGCCGAACAGCAATGGGCACAAACCCATGGCGTGGTGATTCACCATTGGCTGGCACCGCTTGAGGTCCTGTCCAACAGCCTTGACCCAAGCTGTGCCGGCGGCGTGCGCTTTGCCCACCAGCAACCGGTGGACGGCAAACTTGTTGCCACTGGCGAAACCCTGACGCTGCCAGCCGACATGGTGCTCAAAGCGATTGGACAAACGCTGGGCAACCCGCTGCTGGCGCAAGCCGGGTTTGCCCTGACAGGCGGGCGCATCGCCACCGATGCCGACGGGCGCACCAACCAGCCCGGCATCTGGGCCGGTGGCGACTGCCGTGCCGGTGGGCTGGACCTGACGGTAGAGGCCGTCGCCCATGGCAAACAATCGGCGCTGGCCATTCACGCCCGGCTCAGCGCGTGAGACCAGCGCAACACGCACCAACACGCAAAGCACGTTGTCCATCTTCGAAAGCACAGCATGGCTAACTTAAAAACCACCTTCGCCGGCATCCAAAGCCCCAACCCCTTCTGGCTGGCCTCGGCACCGCCCACCGACAAGGCAGTCAACGTCAACCGCGCTTTTGAAGCCGGCTGGGGCGGCGTGGTCTGGAAAACGCTGGGCGAGGCCGGGCCACCGGTGGTCAATGTCAACGGCCCGCGCTATGGTGGGCTGATGACCCCCGACCGCCGCCTGATCGGCTTCAACAACATTGAGCTCATCACCGACCGCGGTCTGGAAGTCAACTTGCGTGAAATCGCGCAAGTCAAGCGCAACTGGCAAGACCGCGCCATGGTGGTGTCCCTCATGGTGCCGTGCGTGGCAGATGCCTGGAAAGCTATTTTGCCGCTGGTGGAAGACACCGGCTGTGATGGCATTGAACTCAACTTTGGCTGCCCGCACGGCATGAGCGAGCGCGGCATGGGGGCCGCCGTGGGCCAGGTGCCGGAGTACATCCAGATGGTGACGCAGTGGTGCAAACAGTACAGCCAGCTGCCGGTGATGGTGAAGCTGACACCCAACATCACCGACATTCGCCTGCCCGCACGCGCGGCCAAAGCCGGTGGTGCCGATGCGGTGAGCCTGATCAACACCATCAACTCCATCGTCGGTGTTGACCCCTACAGCCTGACCATGGTGCCGTCCACTGGTGGGCGAGGCTCGCACGGCGGCTATTGCGGCCCGGCCGTCAAGCCGATTGCGCTGAACATGGTGGCTGAAATTGCGCGTGACCCGCTCACTGCCGGTTTGCCGATTTCCGGCATTGGCGGAGTCGGCAACTGGCGTGACGCGTTTGACTTCATCGCCCTGGGCGCGGGCAATGTGCAGGTGTGCACCGCCGCCATGGTCTATGGCTTCAAAATCGTGCAGGAGATGAACGACGGCCTGAGCAATTACATGGATGAGATGGGCTTTCAATCGCTTGAAGATTTCCGGGGCTGTGCGGTACCCACGGTGTCGGACTGGCGCTACCTCAACCTCAACCACATCAGCAAAGCCGTCATCAACCAGGCCAGTTGCATTGGCTGCGGGCGCTGCCACATTGCCTGCGAAGACACCTCACACCAAGCCATCACGGCGGTCAAGGACGGCCAACGCCACTTTGAAGTGAAAGAGATGGATTGCGTCGGCTGCAACCTGTGCACGCTGGTGTGCCCGGTGCCCGAGTGCATCACCCTGCGCAGTCTGACCCCCGGCGAGACCGACTTGCGCACCGGCCGGGTGGTATCTGCGCAGCACGCCGACTGGACTACCCACCCCAACAATCCGGGGCGGGTAGCGGCGTAACATGAGGGAGCTTGGCTGTACTTATTCCCGTGGGAAGCCCCGACAAGGGGCGCATAACTTGGCAGAATTTAGGGAGTTGGCAATTGCAAAAGTACCACCAACTCGTCATTGCGAGGCAAAAGCCTTTAGCCGCGAGGAGCGTAGCGACGTGGCGGGCAGCGACGCGGCAATCCATGAACCCCTGGATTGCCGCGCTACGCTCGCAATGA